>CAZQUQ010000099.1:2511-9944 GCA_964596445.1 uncultured Oscillospiraceae bacterium | reverse complement strand
TTTCTCGGCAAACCCTTTTATGTTCTCAAACCGTTTTTCCTCTATCGCCTTTTTGATTTCGTCAGTTGCAGTCTGAAATTTTACTGAAATATTTCCGCCGGCGTTTCTTAACTCTTTGAAAAACGAGCTTGTTATTGCATAAACAGGATATGCCGCTAAGCATGCCGCTATAGCAGCCACCAACAGCAAACTCTTTTTGCGTAAGCGGGTACATGAGATCCCTGCCTGATTATCCAGCTTTCTAAAAATCGCTTCTCGATTCCGTAAAAGATCTACTTCAGGAACAGGCTCTTCAGACAGATAATGCTTGAAGTCATCAAACCAATCTGATTTTTTCACCATTTACCATCCCTTCCTTCTCCAGCATTTTCTTAATTTTCGACTTTGATCTTTGATATTGCTTTCTTACGGCTTCTTCCGACTTGCTTAGGATTGCTGCGATCTGACCATGTGAAAGCTCATCCACAATATGCAAGATTAAAATACTTTTTTGAACAGGAGTTAAAGCATTCAGGCATCTCTCCACAACTTCGCTGTAATAATCGCCAACGACACGTTCTTCAATGCTGACCGGGCTGTCTGAGTAATAAAGCAGCGACTTTAATGACGAAAATCTGCTCTCTTTCCTAATATAATCAACACATAAATTATGAGCTATTTTATACAGACAAGCAGCAAGCTCATTATCATACAATGTCTTCCGGCCATATTTCACGACAAACCTGACAAATGTATCCTGCATGAGCTCTTGCGCTGAATGAACGCTTGAAGTCATTTTGTAGCAATAAGTATATATCCTTTTGCTGTATTTCTCATATATGTTGTCAAAATTATTGTAATTTGACAATACACTTTATCTCCTTTATTAACAACTTGTTTTCAATTATAACGTATGAGAAATTATAATTGTGACAGGCACCACAATTCGACTTTCTTGCAATTATTATAGATGTGTTCTCAACTCGCCAGACCATTTTGGCAGACGAGAAGCCGGCCGTCCTAAGTATCGTGATTTGGTTGTCGATCGTACAGGGTGTGTCGAAATGATAGAATTCGCCGTCAGGAATGTTCATTTCACGCCGCAGCCTTGCGTTTTCCGCAAAAAGCTCGTCTTCCACAGACTGGTCCTCCACCATATAATCACTTTCTATATAAACGCCGCCGGGTTTGAGCGCTTCACAGATCCTCCTGTATAGCCCGGTTTTTTCTGCATGTGAAAAGTGGTGCATCGTTTGGAATGAAACAGCCGTATCGTATGCGTTCCGTCCAAAATCAACTTTAAAGTAATCGCCGCATATCAGCCTGATGTTTCTGCCGTGATACTTTTGCCTGAGCCGGTCCAACATCTCCTGCGTCAAATCTATGCCTGTGACAGATGCATCAGGAAATCTCCTGAATATTTCCTCAAGCTCAAGTCCTGTGCCGCACCCCAGATCAAGGATCGATCCGGTTTTTTCCGGGATCAGCTCAGCCATCTTTTTATAACCTTCCCTGCAGCCTGCGACATCGCTGAGCATATGCTCATCATAAATTCCGACCCGGGCGGCAAAGAAGTCGCTCATCTTCTCAAGCCTGGGTTTCCTGACGGTCGGTGCCTCATATATCCTGGATGTCTCACCCCAGGTATGACGTCCGGTGGCAATATGCTTCCAGCCGTACTTCTCATAATAAGAGGTATGGTCGGTACAAAGATACAGCTTTTCAAAGCCCAGCCTTCCCGCGTCTATCCTTGCGTTCTCCAGCAGTTTCGCCCCGAGAGCATGACCTCTGGCCTTTTCTTCGACAAAGAGCGCGCAAAGATACGGGAACAAGTCGGTCCTGTCGACAAAGTCGTTTTGGATAAGTCCGCAGCCCCCAATGATCTCATCATTTTCGCCAATAACAAGATACCACTGGGGAAGACTTTCATTTTTTGTAAGACAATCATTGAAGCTTTTTTCATATTCCGTACGGTCGATCCCCCACTTTGAAGCAAACCAGTCTATTGCCCGCTCCGAGTAGTCGGGGTTGCTGCGGATCGATATTATTTTATATTGCATAAGCTGCACAACTCCTTCATTCGCTAAAAGCAGGCCCCAGTCATTAATCATGAAAGTCATCTGCTGGTCGCGATATCATGTAAATCATCTGCCGGTCACGATATCATGTAAATCATCTGCCGGTCACGATATACGGAAATTCCATCTCAACTTCTCTTCGAAGCTTCCAGACATCGCAATCCTGATTGGCTAAAATCGCAAGTACGATATCTGATTTTGGGTAATAACAGAAGATATTGCATACTCCGGGATTGCCGCCTTCCTTGAACGCACATAATATTTCGCCATGACTTTCCTCAAACTCAAAGGCATATCCGTATCGAATGCTGCACTGCCTGCCCGTCCTTGATATTTCACACTGGGGATGCAGCATTTTTTCAAATATGGGGCTGCTCCCGATGTACCTGATGAACCTGTCGAGGTCATACACAGTGGTATATGCGCCGCTGTCACCGGTACCGATCGGAGGAAACGAATAGATATTTTTCTTCCAGACAGGTGCTTCTCCCTGACCATTGGCAATGTAGTATCCTTCAGCAATATCAGGATCAGTATCATCTTTCGCGCTGAAAATTGTATTCTCCATGCCGAATGGCCTGAAAATATTATCTGTGATAAACTCCCGATATCCCTGACCGGTAAGCTTCTCGATCGCAAGGCCAAGCAAAACGAATGCACAGTTATTATACCTTGCATTTGTGCCGGCTTTGAAATTTGGTTCCTTGTACGCGAAATTCGGGAGGAAGTCCTTGTTGTCCCTTATTGCATAATTAGGAGAATCAACAAATAATGCGGCATATTCCTCGCCATTCTCCTCGTCGGCATCGTCGGCGATTCCTGACGTATGGGTGAGCAAATGCCGGATCTCAACATCATCAGGTATTTTTGTGCCGCTCAGATCAATGATGCTGTGGATCTTATCACTGTAGCTCAACATGCCCCGGCTCTCAAGCAGTACGATCCCTGCGGCGGTAAAAAGCTTCGTTATTGATGCTGTGTCGAACCGGGTCGTTATTTTGTTCCGTATTCCAAACCCCTTGTGTGCAAACCCTGCAGTATACTCAAACAACACAGCATCTGCCTGCTTTATCAAGGCAGCGCCGGAAAAATTTCTATGCCGGGTATACTCGTCAAATAAAGCTGATACTTTGCTTATCATCTTCACCTCAACTCCTTCTTCCACAGTTCACGGCTGCAAACAGTTTCAAAGCCCAGGGCCGTGTAAAATTCAGGTACTCCGCCAAAGCAGTATGTTGCTCCGAGCGCTTTTGTTTTTCTAATTCCTTCAGCCAATGCGACAGTGGCAAGGCCCTTTCTGCGGTGCTCAGGGACAGTGGCGAGAGGCTCAAGATAAGCATATTTGTTCACCTCATCGAACCACATTCCCGCAAAACATGCATATTTGCCATTAGGGGCCTTGATCACAGTCGTCAGATCTTTTCTGAAATTGGGTCCGCTTTGCATAAGCATCCTGCCGTCAAGGTCGTCATCAGGTTCATCGCCGTGGTCAAAACCCTTCCAGAGGCAATCATTGATTTTTTTATAGTCGTTTTCGTCTTCCAGCGAAATTATAGAATAAGCGGAAGGAAGCCTGGCATCCGGGAATGGCTTGTCGTAGAAAAAAATCCTCACTGGCTCGGCATATACTCTTTTATAGCCATTTGCGGATAATAACTTGATTTTTTCACTTTCCTTATCGGTCACCCATACGGCAAGTGTACGCCTGCCATTATCTTCAGCTGACAGCTCCCTTTCGGCAAACTCCAGCATTTCAGGCAGCAGGGATGTATGCTCGCAGTCTGTCACAAGAAAACTTTCACCGATGTTCATCTCAAAGCACGCAACACCGACAAGCCTTCCGCCGTCTTCCCAGAGCCCGAACCGATGTGCCAGCCGGTGCTGAAATGCAGGATGCGTATGCGCATATTCGAAAAACTGCGGCAGCAGATAACTGTTCAGTGTGTCGATCGAATAAACATCGGTAAGGAATCTGTGGACTGTTGAAAAATCCACAAGAAGCCTGTATCTTCTATTAGTAGTATTTGCTTTCACAATACATCCCTCCTGATTTACATAATGCATTTAGCCGTTTTTCATGAGCTGCTTTACACTACCCTCAAAAAATACTATAAAAATTTAAAGCGTAATTTTCCGGCTCTTAACCGTTAGTAAAACTCCTGTCCAATTGTGTCAGCGGGAACGGCGGCGCTGCCAGCGGCTTGACGGCTATGGACATCAGCAGTGCAGGATTGTCGTCTGCTGCTATCCTGTTTGAGCTTAGTTCACCACATGTGCGGCAGCGATGGATAATTGCCCATTCACCATTTTTTCGCACCCATACGCCGATCGGATCCATTATACCCTGACACAGCGATGCGCGGTCCCCAGGTTCATTGTCAACATGAACACTGGACAAGCACTTCGGGCAATGATTCCGGTGCTGGCTGCCTGCCCCCTCCGGCACGATATAAGTTCCGCAGACCTTGCAGGTAAAACTCTCAGTACAGCCAGTATGACGGTAATCCACCTTGCCGCTCTGCTTCTGTTTTTGAAGTCTGGCAATATCTCTCTCATGCTTTTGCTTTTCCTTCAAATATCCAGCCTTATCATCAGTATATCTCGCCTCCCTCCTCAACTGCAAATAACTCTCCCAGCGCTCATGAGAGAGCTCTCCGCTAATGATCGCGGTCCTGACTGCACAGCCCGGTTCGGTCTGATGACGGCAGTTACTGAATTTGCAAAGTCCGATATAGCGCTCCACATCGCTGAACGCTTCGCCAAGACCCTTGCTGACATCCCACATGCCGAGCTCACGCATTCCGGGAGTATCGATTATCATTGCGCCGCTGTCGAGCATGATCAGCTGGCGGTGAGTAGTTGTATGTCGTCCTTTTGAATCATCCTCCCGTATTTCATTTACAGCCATGATATCTTTGCCTGCCAGCGCATTGACAAGACTTGATTTTCCTACACCCGATGAGCCCAGAAGAACTATGGTTTTACGAGGTTTCAGGTATTCGCTTAGCGCAGCGGTCCCATATCCTGTTTTAGCGCTTACTGCATATACGCCGGCATTCTTCGCGACCCTTTCAGCCGCCCTGACCTGCTGGGAGTGATCATCAGCCAGATCAGCCTTGCTCAGGATGACCACAGGTATTGCACCTGACTGCCATGCAAGTGTTACATATCTCTCAAGCCTCTTGATGTTGAAGTCATTGTTCAGCGACTGTATGATGAAAACATAGTCAAAGTTGGCAGCTATTGCTTGCTCACCTCGGCCGGGCAAGGGATCACGCCTTGAGAAGAATGACTTTCGTTCAAGGGTTCTGGTAATTTGGCTGTCACCACTTGGATTGTAGTTGACAAGCACAAAATCGCCTGCCACAGGAAAGCTTTCAGACCCGCCGAACAAGTATCTGCCCGGTTTGAGCACTCCGCTGATCGTCCCATGATCACAAACAAGCTCATAACGCTCCCTGTGCACTGATATTACCCGGGCAGCGGTCCCGTTTTCGTTTTCAGGTATAATTGTCGGGATAAACCCATAATCTATCAAATTCAAGTTTTAGTACCTCCGTTATTAGTGTAAGTTTAGTAAAGTTCTGATTACAAAAAACCACTTTCATAAACACAGCTCCTTTCGATTTTTTAGGATTTGATTAATCTGAGTACATAAAAAAACCGCGGAGAGCAGCCTTCATTCAGCGCTGCAAACCGCGGTCGATAAGTAAGGGTACAAAAAAACACACCGTTTCGATGTGCTTTAATAGCCTGCAGTATTCACGAAAGGTTACTTAATGATACGGCATAGCAAAACAAAGTGTCCATAATACTAACAGGTACTGAACCTTTGCATTATATTCATTTGATGAACGGCAATGCCTGGCTCATGCTTTTGCTTTTCAAATAAATATCTTGCTCTGCCACTATTCAGTTTTATGCTTCTGCTGCAACATAAAACGCTATCATTAAACAACACCTTCCGTATCTGCTTTTCAGCAACTATGTTATGCATATAATACCATACCATTATACCAAATTTCAATATATTTATATAATAGAAGCATCTGCTCAGTAATTTGCTCATTAAGCAAATTTAAAATCTGCTGCGCACCTGATAATATGTGCATGCAAAAAAATACGCACATACTCGGAGCTACTGCGGCCTCAGGATCAGATCGACTGCGGTCTCAGCCTCCAGTCGGGCAAGGCCTCACTCTCATATTGGTTCGCCATATCTCTCAAAACCTTTGTACTTGGTACCCTGAAACGTCAGCCTGCCCATATCTCCCTCGACAAGATATCCAAACTCACTATGTGGAACGCGGAGCTCCAACCTGTCCCCACTCTCAAATTCGAATGTCACATAATATGATGTTGATGTATGATGATTTATATGACTGCCGTTGTTATGATGGTGATGCGACACACTCGTCCTTTTCGCCACTACCTTTGCATCAACCGTCAGTATTGGAGAATGATTGTTTCTGTTCCATTCGGCAGCAGCCTGAAACACTCTGAAAATGAAAATACCAATGACCAATATAAATACGATACTGAACATCACAGGAAAAATACCAAACGCCATACCCAATGGACACCTCCTCATGTTTGCCGGAATCAAAATAATCAGTTCATTATATCATACTTCAAAGCTCATGCTTTTGTTTGTTGGTTCAGGAGATATTGTTATAAATTTTCAACCACCGGTTGCAGGTTTCAATGGTGCCTGTCATGTCGGTCAGGCAGTTATTTGCCCACGTTGCAAAAAAAAGCTGCCTGACCGGCGTGACGGGCACCATTAACTTTTTGCAACCAACACTTGATTGACCTGGCTGTCCTGCCATGATATCTTTGAATCGGTTGGTGCGCACCGGCAAAAACTTTTTTAGGAGTGAAAAAATCATGCTGAACATGAGAAAAATAGGAGCATACATATCTACCCTTCGCAAACAGAAGGATATAACACAGGTCGAATTGGCGGACATGCTTAATGTAAGCCATCAGGCAGTATCAAAATGGGAAAGGGGCGAATCGATGCCGGATATTGGTCTGCTGCCAAAGCTTAGTGAAATATTCGGCAGAAGCATCGATAATATTCTCAGCGGAAGCGATTCTCAGGATCAAAAGATCGTCAGCAGCGAAGTGGTTGAGCAAATTATCAATAACAATACAGACAGGGTCGCACAAATGATAAATGAAGGTGAGGCAGAAATAGAGGCTGTTGTTGATCTGGCCCCTGCAGTTAAGCCAAGCGTTATAAGCAGTGTAGCAAAGAAGCTGGAAGGAATCGGACTCGACCAGTTGACGGGCCTTGCACCTTTTTTGGACAGAGATACGCTAAGCGGGCTCGTTGACCGTGTCATCGAAGGTACGATAGATGCAGGACTCCTG
>CAZQUQ010000099.1:0-2411 GCA_964596445.1 uncultured Oscillospiraceae bacterium | reverse complement strand
GAAAATATCGACGGCAGTATACTGACCGCACTCGCTCCCTTCCTGGGCAGAGAAACCTATAAAAAAATCATTGACAAGATCATCGATGGAACCTTTGACGAAAGCCTTTTGACAACGCTCGCCCCTTTTTTGAGCAAAGACGCCTTTGATCATCTCATAAACAGAAACAGAGATTGAGTCAAGCGAAATGTGACAGGCACGTCAGATAGTCGGTTATTCAATAGCGATAATAAAATAACTGTCTTTCTGAAGTGCCTGTCACATCTATTGTTCAGTTCTCTGCCCGGTGTAACAGAATAACTGACGCGGCAGGTACCATCAATTATACCACCGGGCCTGCCTGGCAAACATCACTGCGTACTTGCCCTTCGACGCGATAAGCTCTTCATGCGTCCCGCTTTCTGCGATGCCGCCCTTATCTAAAACTATTATCCTGTCGGCAATTTTGGCCGATCCCAGACGGTGGGTTATAATGATCGTCATTTTGCCTTTTGAGATTTCGGCAAACCTCCTGAAAATCTCGGTTTCTTCAACAGGGTCGATGGCTGCCGTCGGCTCATCCAGGATGATCAGGTTATGCGCTCTGAAAAGGCCACGTGCGATCGCGACTCTCTGCCACTGTCCGCCGGAAAGGTCAATGCCGTTGAATTCACACGAAAGCATCGTCTCTCCGCCTTTCGGGAAGACATTGCTGTCCGCTGCCAGCCCGGCCATTTCCAGTGCAGCTTCGACACTTCCGTTTCCGGAGGTTTCTCTGAAAAATGTACTTTCTGTGTTGATGCATTTATGCGTTTTATCGGCAGAAACACTCTCAATACTGTTTTCTTTAAACGGATCGCTGATAACAACATTATCCTTCAGCGAGAGCTTATACTTCTGAAAGTTTTGAAACACAGCCGATATGCCGTTATAAAGGGAACAGGCATGGATGTCTTTAGTATCTTTCCCTCCAATGCATACAGTGCCGCCGGATGGCAGATAGAGTCCGGTTATCAGCCTGGCAAGAGTTGACTTTCCCGCGCCGTTTTCCCCGACTATCGCGATTGTCTCACCTTTGCTGATCTTCAGATCTATGTTTTTCAGTGCCGGTTTTTCCATGCCAGGGTATGTGAAGGAGACATTCCGGACCACAATATCACCGTCGGCATCCGGATCAGCTTTCCTCTCTTTCTCGGGCATCCCGATGAATCTGACAAAATTCTTCACAGCGCCTATATTTTGAGTCAGGTTGGCGATGTGCCCGTATAAAAGCTCCTTTATGATGCCTACCAGCGAATCAAGCGACATGAAAACAGCAGTAAAGGCTCCCACACTAATATCACCGTTCAGCAGCGAGGCAAACAGCAAGTAAAGCACACCGCCATAACCGGCCAGCGTCAGCGCTTTCATGGCGAGATCCCAGAAAGTCATCCTCCTGTCTGCCTGCCATTGCTTTTTATTAAGAAGCTGCAATGCAGATCGGTACAGTTCCATGAAAAACCTGTATACCCCGAGGATCCTTGTTTCTTTGAAATACTGCCTGCCGCAGATACATTCTTCATAATGCTCATACTCCCTGCGTATCGGGGCAGCTTCATCCTCCAGCTTTGTGTATATTGCCGTTCGAATAAACTGAGAAGCCAGAATGGGAATAAAGATCATAATGACCGAAAATAAAAGCACCGGCTTCAGTTTATAGAAGTAAACGCTGAATAAGACTATCTGCGGCAGATAAAACGTGAGTATGTCAAATGGTATGCCGACGACAAGAGATGCCGTATCAGTGCCCTTCACAGCTTTGTTCATATCGTCCAGGCATGATTTGTCCTCATATTTTATCAGGGCGATATTATTTGCCTTTTCATCTATGTTATAGTGCAGATACCCCATTATCTAATGGTAGTACATCATATAGATAAATGCATACAGCCCGTTCAGGAAATGACGGAACAGCAATATGACAAAAACCGTCAGAACAGCCAGCACAACATCCATATACCCGGCTCTGCCTGCAGCGGCATTGACTGCAGTATCAAACATTATCTGGTTTGCGGGGATTATCGAGAACCATACCAGCGCATAAACAATATTCATTGACCTCAGATACACGAACATCAACGGAGCGCCCTTGAAAATATAAGGGATAAGTATCTTCAGTATTCCAAACAGTCCGATCCTGTCGTTATCGTTACATCTCCTGCCGTTATCATTACATTTCAGGCTCATATCGCATACCAATCCTTCTGGCTATTATACATGGTGCAGTATACACCGCCGCTGGCCATCAACTCCTCATGGGTACCTTTCTCAATGATCCTGCCGCTTCCTATGACGAATATTTCATCGGCAAGCTTCGTCGATCCCAGCCGGTGGCTTATCATGATCGTAGTGCAGTCCCCTGCGATATATCCAAATTCTTCATAAAGTCTGCT
>CAZQUQ010000098.1:0-10023 GCA_964596445.1 uncultured Oscillospiraceae bacterium | reverse complement strand
GAAGAAGCCTTCGAATTCCTTCGAGCCGATGATATGTTCCAGTATCCGGAAAAGAGGGAACAACAGCAGCAAAAATATTTCGAAGGCCAGCAGTCTGTCTTCCTGATGCCTGTACCTCAGCATGGAGTGGGATCTGACTATATTTCTGAGCTCAGCAGCTTTTTTCTCAAGTATCTCATATCTGTCCGCAAGCTCGAAGTAATCCGAGAGCTTGTCATAAGCATCTCTGAGCAGGAGGCTTCTTGTTATTCCCGCAGGCCTGTCGAATATTCTTATGCTTGCCGCGCTTTCCTTTTCAAATCGAATTATATGAGCCATTGAAACAGCATATCTTCGGGTCCCTGTGTTCAGCAGCCTGCTTTGGAATCTGGCAATATAGCTTTCTGCTTCATCGAGCAGTGCATCGATGTCTGACTCTTCCTTTGCTAGCGCTGTGGATTTTGCCAGAATGGAGGCCGCTGAATATGTAAGGTCATCGCTCAGTGGGAAGAAGTCGGCAGAACCGTCCCATAGACAAGCTGTTTTTTCATCTGTGATGAATATGGCATGACTTTCTCTGTATCGCGCCAGCATCTTATAGTCAGGCTCTCCCAAGACTGACTGCAGACTTTCAAAGAACCTGTCGGCATCATCAAGCTCCATACCTTCAAAGACTATGCAGCCATAGCTGAATACATATATTTTTCTGCCTTGCATTTCACATTTATAAATATCTTCCAGCTGAATGTCTTTGAGTATAGCGCACCTGTCCCTGTCTTCAGGCTGCTGAAGGCCGTAGAAGGATGCGATACTTTTCAGATCGATGGACGGGTATGCTTTATAACATATAAAGTTGATTTTTTCCATACATATTCTCCGGTAGGATTTCCTGCATCAGGGCAGCTGACCGGCTGCATCCTGCTGATCACAGTACCAGATCGAGTATCATCAGCACCACTTCGGCTACGATCAGAAGCACTATGATCCATTCCACAAAAAGACCTCTTATCGAATGACTGATCGAGGAGAAGCCATTGATTATATTGTTCATTATATCGGCTTTTTTCGTCAATATCGTATATCTGTCGTTCAATTCAAAAAAATCCGACATCTTCTCATAAAACAGGGATGCGTCACTGTTGCTCCATGTAATATCCGGTTTGTCCAGTATCATGATATAGCTGACTGTGTTGTATTGGTGCCTTGTAACGCTGGCGGTGGTCCGTGCCAGTTCTCTGTTGCCAAGATGGAGCTGGCCGTGCTCCAGGCGGTCTATCATTGTTTCGAGCCTGTCGAATATTTTGCCCAGCTCAAACTCGGTTTTTTCCATCGCAACAGATTTGGCTATGACGATTGCAGCCAGTTCTGTATAAAACAACTCGTTTTTTGGAACTACAGCGTATGCGTCTGTTATCTCGAGCCGCCCCTCAGGATCCGGCCTTATCTCATACTCGTCCGAGAAGTCGCGCCATTTCTCAAGATCCAGCGTGGGCTCGAACTTCTTTATGTATTTAAGCAGTGAGGGCATTTCAGTTGCAGGAACATTTACCAGTACGATACTGCCGTATGAGAAGATAAACACCTTCATATCATCATCGAACTCTTTTCCGAGTATTTCCTTCAGGTGTCTTCGATCGAGTATGAGGGGCTCTTCCCACGTATATTTTTTCGGTATGCCGCAGCTGACAGCGATTTTATTCAGGTCAAGCTCATTGAGCACGGCAAATGCCTTGAATTCGTAATGCTGCATATATTCCTCCGTAAAAACTATCTCAATACTATTATATCGCATCTTCATAAGAAAATTTTAGCTGAAGATATATTTTTATACTCCCGGGAGCTATAATAGGGTATATGCGCCTTTGGACAGGGCACGGGGCATGATATGATCCGTTGAAATATCATCCTTGATTATGGTATATTATACACAAAATACTGGTTTGATCATTATTCGGCAGAGGAGAGATGGTGTTGAAGATACGCAAAGCTGTTATTCCGGCAGCAGGAATGGGTACAAGGTTCCTTCCGGCAACCAAGGCACAGCCCAAGGAAATGCTTCCGATAGTCGATAAGCCCACCATCCAGTACATAATAGAAGAGGCTGTTGCATCAGGCATCGAAGACATACTGATAGTTACCGGCCGGGGCAAAAGAGCGATAGAGGATCATTTTGACAAGTCATATGAACTGGAGGATATGCTCAGACGAAAGGGAGAAGAGGAACTGCTTTCCCTTGTAGAGGGTATATCCAATTTGGCCAATGTGAATTACATCAGGCAGAAAGAGCCTAAAGGCCTCGGACACGCTATTTACTGTGCAAGGTCATTCATCGACAACGAGCCGTTTGCGGTCCTTCTCGGAGATGATATTGTAGATTCCAGTGTGCCTTGTCTCAAGCAAATGATATCGGTTTTTGAACAGTATAATACCACTATCCTGGGTGTACAGCACGTGCCGGATACAGATGTTTCAAAATACGGCATAATTAAGTGTTCGGAGGTCGGAGAACGGATATACAGAGTGGAGGATATGGTCGAGAAGCCCGATATGGATAAGGCTCCCTCCAATGTAGCCATACTTGGAAGATATATTATAACTCCGGATATATTTACATATCTTGAAAAAGCCGTTCCTGGAAAAGGCGGGGAGATACAGCTGACAGATGCATTGCGAGCATTGCTTTCGACCAGCTCGGTATATGCATATGATTTTATCGGTAAGCGTTATGATGTCGGCAATAAGCTCGGATTCCTTGAAGCTACCGTTGAATTCGCACTTAAGCGGGATGAGCTTCGGGATGAGTTTTCAGCGTACCTGAAGAGTTTGTTTTAATGGCGTTAAAGAAATGTTTAAATGGATTGTGGTAAATGAATAAGAAAAGTTGTTGGTTGGGAGAAAAGTATGCGAGTGACTGTATCTTTTTCTGGCGAAAGCTCTATTTCTTCTGTGAAGGAAGCATTTCTTATATAGATAAACCACAGGAAGATGATCGTATAAGAAGTGGACTAAAGGAAGGCGGGAAACACTAATGTGTTTAAGCTATTTCCCAGGCTTATTGGACAAAAAATTGAGTATGGGACGTTTTTGTTAACATAATTTTATCATTTGTATGATTATTGCACTAAAAAAGCTATTATTTTCCGAAAATCCGTCCCATACTGGACTTTTTGTCCAGATAGTCACCGAGCATTGCATGAGATTCAGATTCACTTTGAGCGAGTGCGGCCTTCATGAATAGCAAACCATAAAAAATGTAAATAATACCTGTAAAAAGAAATACAGGTATTATTTATGCGTAATTTCATTTATCATGTCAAATTGATCTCTGTTATCCTTGTGCTGATGTTCGCAGCAAATACTGCTGTATTGTTCTTCGTTTTCGATGTACGATTGTCTGATATCATGGATTTTGCCGCCTGTACATTGGGGCTGGCCTATGGGGATGGTTCTTCAAAGAGGGACGGTTCTTCAGAGGGGGACGTTTCTATAAAGAGGGACAGTTCTTCAAAGGAGGCCGGTTTTGCGGTGGGGGATGGTTCTGCAAAGAGGGACAGTTCTCCAAAGGAGGCCAGCTTTCCAGTGGGGGACAGTTCTTCAACAAAAGATGACTATCAGAAGGGGGACATTTCTTTAGAGGGAGACGTTTTCTCAAAGAGAGACAGTTCTTCAACGGCAGATAATTCACAGAAAGGGGACAGTTCTTCGGAGAGCTCATCCGGAGTGGCGGCAGGTGTGATCGATGTAATGAATGGGCTCAGCCTTGCGGATAAAATCGCATTGGCCGGCATAATTGCCAGAATGGGCAGTAAAGGGCTTGAGGAGATTTACGAAATATCTGAAGACGGAATAACTTCAGATGAGCTCCATAAAATAGCAGAGTATGCGAAAGCTCATCTGAAGCCGTCCGATATTGTCAAGCTCGAAGAAATATTTCAGAGGAACAGGCATTTATATGCGGATCTGGAGAAGTAAGCTCAGCGTATTTCACTGATGCTGTATTCCATGGTACCCAGGCCTATATTTTCCAATTCTCTCAACTGAACGAACGGATCCTTTCCATGCAGCCTTTCGAACAGGTGGCCTTTGCTTCCAAGTTCATGTCCTTTCGGTATGCCTGCGGGGATCAGGTTTTCTAACTTGATCGCATCCAGACAGGCTTTTTCGATGGCAACGATATCAGTTGAAGCCATGACTCCTATATCAGGAACGAGGGATGGCGTTGTGAGTCCCCAGCAGTCGCACAGAGCAGTTATATTTATAAGGAAGTTAATATAGAAAACATGACCGGGTTCGAATGTCTTGAGCACTTCCGAAGTACAGATCGCCATTCCCTTCTGGAAGTCGGCATACTGAGTGTCAAGTATTTTCATTGCCGATACGGGACATACCTTCACGCAATGCTGGCATAATGTGCAATGGTGGTAATTGACCTTATACCTTCCGTCCTCACCGAAGCTGTTGGCATAATGATTGCAGCTGTTGACGCAGAGTTCGCAGTGGGTGCACGTTTCTTCGTCCCATTCGATCCATCCTTCAAGGCCGTGTATCTGCTGGCGCGTCCTGTCGGTGACACAGCCCATCGCTATGTTCTTGCATGCGCCGCCGTATCCGCACACTCCGTGGCCCTTGACATGCGAAAGGTCGATCATGACCTCTGCATCATGTATATTGCCGGCAATGTCCACGTTTTTAAAGCCTTTAAAATCGACATGCTTCTCATAGTAGTACTTGCCTGTAACACCTGCTGCAGCTACGATCGGCACGCCCAGATAATCTTCGCTGTATCCGCGGGGCTTGGCTTCGGAAACGATCTGGTCGGTTATGTAAACTTTAGCGCCATAACTTTTCAGCTTGTCCACCAGTATTTTGACAAACAGAGGCGGTATCGTGGAATAACCGATATACCTTCCCAGATGCATTTTGATGGCAGTCCATTTGTTTTTGACTACTTCCTGCATACCCATGCTGTCGACCAGTCGACCAAATTTAGCCGGCAGCGTAACATCAGAATCATATTTGTCATACTCGACAGAGGAAAATAAGATTTTCGCAGGCATGTAATGAATAGCCTCCTTTGTTGTTTGATATATTTGCAGCAGAACGCAAAAGGGCATACTCCTGCATCTGACAGAAGTATTACCCATTCTGTGTCAAGCTTAACATTGCATCAAGCATAATTTTGCTGCAGTGCTTTTATTATATCAGATTCGCAGCCGATCGGGAACATCAGGGCTCGATCGGTTTGTACACATATGTGATCTGTGATCCCTTGACGGTGACAAGCACATATTGCGCATTGGTCGTATCCTTTGAACTCAGTTCCGACACATCATAACCTGCGGTTTCAAAATACCTTACTCCGTTTTCAGGTGTGCATTTATTTTCATCACCGTAATAGAACACACACACATTCTTCAATGTATCAAATCTGTAGTCCTTCAGCGTCTTCTTGAACAGCTCCATTTCAAGCTTGTCTGTAAAGGTTTCCGGAGAATCCTCCATAAATATGAACACATTTTTTCCGGTAAAGGATTCGAGATCCCTGAGGAATTTATCCCATTGTTCGGGATCACTGAGCCTCAGGCTCTTTTTCCTCGTATCCAGCTTTATGAACCTGCTGTTTTTGAAGTCGGTCACCGAGTATTTATAGTCTGCTTCCTTGGTGCTCTTCAGGTCTGTTGTGTGGGTCGCGACAACAGGTGTTTTCTTGATGAGGCTTGTTATCGTTTCGTGTGAACCGGTACCGACAACCGCTCCGACTTCAAGATACTTGGTAACCTTGTCGGCAAATACCTTGACCAGTTTCTTTTCAATATCGTTCTGCGGAGCTTTTGATTGCCCCATGACCCCGAAACGGAAAGAATCTGCGGTTGCCTTAGTAAAGCTCACGGCCTTGTTCCATTCATCGACAAATTCCGTGTCCTGTGGTATTTCTATGCCGTCCAGTGACGGGTATCCGTTGGTTACCAGGGCCAGATCGTCAAAATAGAGGCAGCCGGCGTCCATGTCAGGATTTACCTGTACGATATAGATCCTTGATATCTTTGCGGGCTTCTTAATATGCCCGACCGATGCCTCAGCATATTTCCAGCCGACCCAATCCAGTGTTTTTGCAAGATCGACCACCTGTTTTTTGCCGTCGGCATCGATTAGCTCCGCTCTCAGCCAGCCTGAATTTTCGTGGTCATTATAAACCTGCAGACCGATTTTGCCTGTGTCGTCATCCAGCTCATAGCCGTTTTCCGGCAGTGCCATGTATGCGGCGCGCGATACGTCCGTATTCGTGGTAAAATCATATTCCAGCTTGCCCGAAGCTTTCCCTGAGGTTTTCTGGTCATTCGATATCGAATATGTACCCTTGATAGTGTCGGGATATGACTGGAAGGTACCGTTTGGCACTTCGAATTTGTCTATTATCTCAACAGATTCCGATGCTATGGAAACAGCGCAATAGGCATATGCATCTCCAAAGGAGGCCGATATAAAGCCGGCGCCTTTCTTAGCTGCGGTAAACACTCCGTTTTCAAATGTTCCTATATCACTGCTGATTTCCCATTTCAGATCTGAAGGCTCTATCGAAGCTGTATATCCTCTTGGATTGATGCCGGTTATGGTGAAGGACTGAGACTTTCCAACAGGCAGCTTGATACTGTTTGTGCTCAATGTTATTGCAACAGGCCTGGACAGTACACTTATTGCTTTAGAAGTAGTTATTTTTCCGACACTTGCCTTCACGAACCCTTCGCCATATGTGCTTGGCCGGAACACATTGCCGGTGAACTCTCCCTTGATGCCGGAAACGCTCCATTTGACCGACGCGGGATCGACTTCTACAGGATTGCCGTATTTATCATATCCCCTTACGGTAAACTCTCTGGTAGCATTAGTGAACATAAAACGGTCGCTTGTTTCGATTATCAATCCGGCAAGAGGTGATACCGGTGCGGATGTAAATACTCCGACCGCATTGATAACAGTCCTGGTGACTCCATCCGACGGTTTGTTCATCACTACTGCTTCGCTTTCTCCCATCGGTCTGGCGACCATTGTAGTTGAACCGCCTCCGTCCATATTGACGGCATTATAGGCGCCGATGCTCTGCATGAACAGGGCCATATCCTTTAATGTCAGTCCTATGCTGGCGGTTTGTCTCCCGTCTACAGTAACCATATACATCGTTTTGCCGTCTTTTGAAAAGCCGATGGCTGTCTTTGGGCTTTTTGCGGCAATGTCTGACGCCGCATAGGAAAACTTGGACGGAATCACTCCGTTCTCTACCAGTATTGCGCTGGCTGAAACCGACATTTTGACATCTTTCCAATCGGGCGTCGTCATTATGTTCATATCAACCTTGTCGCCGATTGTGAATGCGCTGCTGAGCTTTTTTGCACCTTCTTTTCCTGTCACAGCTATAAAGCCGTTTTTGGGTATGGATATTGCAGGCTCGCCGGTTGTGAGATGTGTAACGACACCGTTGTTTACCACCATCTGAAACAGGTCGGGCATTGCATCTGTAGCTCCATAAGCTTTATCGCCCCATTTGCTGTCGAATATATATATATCTGTTGTTCCGCTTTTATAAGCTTTGTTATAGTGCTGGAACTGAACCGATACTCCGCTCATTGATCTGATGTTCATATCAGCCTTCCAGAAGTCCAGCACAGGCTTGTTATTGTTGGTTATTGACAATGAGGCCATGGAATCACTGTATTTATTGATATTGTCCGAGGCACTCTGTATATCGGAGGATTGCACAATTACTCCGACAGGGTAGCCGACGCCTGTGCCGGCTGGTGTGAAAAAGCTTCCGTTTACGGCGGCGACAGCATTTCTCTGGTTTGCCATTTTTGTGGTGGAAGCCCGCTTGGAAAACGATTCGATATTTGTCAGCGTGTCTACGCTTAAATACTTGTTGGTAAGATCCACCTTCAGTATATTGATGTTGTACCAGCCGTCCCTGGTAAATCTGATCACATTATCAAGAGTTACACCCTGTGTGATAACCTTTGTATCGATCTCTTCATGGATCACATTTACCGCAGTCGGATCAGCAGCATATGTATGGGCTGCCGTGAAAGATGTGAAAATGAGGGCAGCAGTGACAGCAGCAGCTAAACGCTTGCTTCTTCCTTTGTTATTGAACATTATGACCTCCGTTATTCGTGCCAGCCGTCCAGACCTGAACGCTTGACGGCACCGAATATGTTATTTTTTATTTCTCTGTTGTCTGCCGACAGATCCATCAGAAGATCCTTGATGTACTGGCGTTTTGTATGTCCATTTGCCGTACAGGGATTGTGTACGACCTGTATGCCGTTTTCCCTTATGAAGGCCTTGATCTGCTTTTCTTCTGTATATATCAGCGGCCTGATGACATAGATCCCTTTCCTGTCAAGGTATGTAACCGGGGAGAATGAGTGTATGCGGCCTTCGTAAAATGTACTGAGCAGCAGTGTCTCTATTACATCATCCCGGTTATGTGCCAGTGCGACTTTGTTGCAGCCAAGCCTTATTGCTGCATTGTTCAGTGCACCGCGTCTGAGATTTGCGCAAAGCGAGCATGGATTCGCTTCCTGTCTTGCTTCAAAAACTATTTTGCCTATGTATGTATCTTCGACGGTGTATTCGACACCTATCTCTTCACACAGCCTGCGGACGGGCGTATAGTCCGGTTCACCGATGCCCATTGCCAGTGTGACCGCCTTCAGCTCGAATCTGACGGGGTAGAAGTCCATCAATTTTCTCAGCGATATCAATAATGTCAGTGAATCCTTGCCTCCGGACACACCAATTGCTATCCTGTCGCCTTCATGTATCATGTCGTAATCCTGGATCGCTTTTCTGGTCTGTCCCAGTATCCTTTTAATATTCTGCACTCTCAGAACCTCTCAGACAGTGGGGAAATGTCCCATAAAATAAAATATATACTTGTAACCCCTTAATTTTATTATAAGGCAGGGGGATAAGGGGGGCAAGTTATTATACTGTTACAAATATCTTTCAAAACGGTTAAAATGGTATGCGGAAGTTCGTGGAAAATGAACTTGCACATATCCGGAAAGAATTTTAATAAGAGCAGGTTGCTGGTTGCCGATCATATATGTGCTGATTGCTGATCACATATATAATAAGAACTCTGATAAGAGCAAGCTATTATTTGCTGATCGATATTTCATCAACTAGTTTACTGACAATGATTTTATTCTCCGGGTGCGGCTTCTTCATTCCTGAAGTAATTGTAATGATCATATTATGCTGCGGTATGACATATAAATATTGTCCTCCGAAACCACTTGCATAATATGTTTTTTTGCCGTGCAGTTCACTGATCCACCACAAGTAACCGTAATCCCCATGTTCGGGGAAATTCGCCTTTATTTGCGGCGTCGTGGATTCGGTAATATAATCGTTCGAAATAAGAGTTCTGCCTTCCCACATTCCTTTGCACATATATAAATACCCCAGTTTTGCGATATCTCTTGCAGTCATCCGGAGATTTTCTATCGTATTGAAGCCGGTATTCCACTGATAGTCAACTATACCTAAGGGTTTGAACAGATTCTCATCTATATATTTTATAAAATCCTTGCCTGAAAGCTGTGCCAGTGAATAAACCAGTATCTGAGGGTCAGGTTTATATGAGAATACCTTACCCGGCTCGCTTATGACACCCAATTCAAAAACAATACGTATGTCATCATATATAGTTCTGTCAGGGTCGCTGTAATACTTTGGAGAATGCCAATTCAGTCCTGTGCTGTTTGTCAGCGCATGCTTCAGTGTGATCTTATGAATGTTTTCATCAATTGAGTCCGGCACCTGAGTCTTAAAAATGTCCGTTATCTTGTCATCCAATGAACTGATGATATTGTTGGTCAGCGTTGTTCCTACTGCCGCGGAGATGAAGCTTTTGAATATACATGCCGTATTTTGCAGAGAATTTTTGCTATGTCCGTTAAAGTACTCTTCAAATATTATGCTGCCGTTTTTTATAACCAACACACTGTTAATGTGTCGAAAATCTTCTTTTATGGTATCGAGCAT
>CAZQUQ010000097.1:0-10055 GCA_964596445.1 uncultured Oscillospiraceae bacterium | reverse complement strand
CCGAAAAACCCTCTTACCAATGCTCCCATTCTGCTAAACAAACCCATGTTTTTGCCTCCCTCATCATTCTTTTAATATAAATATAATTTATAACAAATGCTCCAGGTTGTAAACCCATTATTTAGGTGTGTGAAAAAATTCAATGCTTTTTTCCAAATCATCTTTGTCGTCCAGCATATTTTTGTATTTTTCCGGAAGTAAATCCTTGTCATCACACTCCTTAACGGCAAGCATCGTCATGTATTCCACCTGCTGCGTACTGGGCCTGCACCTTTTTATTGCCTCATTCAAAACGTCAGAAGTTATAGCCGTTCCTTCCCTCTCGTCTTCATTTGCTATTTCGTAAGCCTTCCTTACAACACTCTCAATTTCTGCTCCGGTATAGTTTTCCATCTGCTTGGCAAAAGGTGCGAACTCTGTAATATCTGTTTCAAACTTATATTTTTTTATAATAATCTCTAAAATATTCGCCCGTTCCTCTTTTTCCGGAAGCAGGATAGGTATTTTTTTATCAAACCTTCCCGCTCTTTTAAGAGCAGCGTCCAATAAATCCGGCCGGTTAGTGGCAGCAATAAAAATAACTTTCCCTCTATTATTTGTATTACCGGTAAACTGCAAAAATTCACTGAATAAATTCCTGCAGACGCCGCTGTCTCCGCTGTCGCCTCTCCAGAAGGCCGTGTCGATCTCGTCGACAAATACTATGACCGGGTGCTGCGATTGAGCGCCCAGCAAACATTTCTTGAAGTTCTTCTCACTTTCGCCGACATACTGTCCGAGTATCCTTGACATATCTATCTTCACGCAGTTAAAACCGCTGGCCTTGGCAAGAGCATTTACAAGCAGAGTCTTTCCTGTTCCTGACGGTCCGCAGAGCAGGATACCCATCGGGACCCTCCTCAGATCTCCCTTCAAAACAGGTTTAACAACGTTTTTAAGCAGATAGTCCTTGGCTTTCTCCATGCCTCCGATGTCTTCGAAGCCTATTTCCGGATATATGAACTCCAGTACATCTCCATACTCCTTCTGCAGCACAGAATGCTTTTTCTCCTTGATAAAGTCGAAGCTTATAGGCATATCCTCTGCTTCCGACTTCAGCTTTATATCCTTTATGGACTTTTTGCTGAGTCCCGACGACAGCTTGGCGAACTCATCCGTTGTCAGCTCGGTCTTGACTTCGCCGTCCTTCAGAAGGTATTCGATATATTCCTTCCGCTGGGCTTCATCAGGAAGACCTACGAATATCGGCTCGATCCTGTATGATGATTTGAGCAGTTCCCTGCTGACATCGGCCAGATTATCTGCAAGCATCATTATGCAGCTGCCGACCGAAGATATCTTCGGACTTACGGACCATTCGCAGATCCATATCAGAGCCATCCTCTCCTCCAGAGTCATACTGCCAATGTCTCCGGCAGGTATCATCTTCTCGGCATGATCTATAAAAAGCGCCATCTTTGTATTCTTCAGTGCCTTGTCAATATGTGGGAACAGCTTTGACGGCATAGCGCTCATGAGATTGGCCGCTTCATTTGCCGTTATTATGTTGAACTCCTTCTCCATACCGGCGTCAAAAAAGGTCAGGCCCCTCGATATATCATAAAATGCTATTATGCCAAAGCCTCTCTTTTTTATGAACTCCTCATAAATGTACCTGTCCAGATACCTGTAATTGTCAACAAGATCCCGTACATTAAAGTAAAACAGGAATTCATGGGAAATACCCGATTTATATTTGCTTAGAAAACTGTCATACCAAAATTCGCCGGATGACACTCCTACCCCTCCGTTCCGTTTGCTGCGTCCGTGCTGGCTGTCTGCTCCGACAGCCTGCTCTGAATTACCGGTGCAAACAATTATACGTTAATCCAAACCATTTGTTTATCATGATATAAATTTTTTGGACAAAAACTGCAAACAATACACTCTGAATATTTTTTCAGGAGGATGACATGGAAACAAGCTTTACGGTGCCTTCAATTACATGCAGCATATGCTCGGGACGCATAAAGGACGAACTGAGCGGTCTTCAGGGGATCGACAGGATCGACATCGATCTGAAATCCCAGTCGGTCAGTATTTCTTACGATCCTGAACTGCAGCAGCCTGATACCATCAGAAAAAAAATCGCGGAACTTGGTTATGAAGTATATCAATAGTCAAACCTATTTTAGCATACTGTTCCTCTTTACGGATCTGATGATGGCTTCTTCCTGATTCTTGATATGGATCTGCGCCGCTCTCATAGCCGCCTCGGGATCCCTGCCCGTTATAGCCTCCAATATGGCATTGTGTTCCCTCACCAATTCCTTTGTGCTGCTGTAATCCTTTATATAAATGACTCTGAACCTTTGAATCTGCTCCCTCAGATTGTTGGATATCTGTATCAGCTTGTCGTTCCTTGATGAACGATATATGACATCATGAAATTCAACGTCCTTCTTGATCGATCCCTGCAGGTTTTCCTTCTCCACATAGCCTACGAACTGATCAAGAAGGTGCCTCAGCTCCTTTATCTCATCGTCGTTTATGCGCAATGCCGACAGTGATGATGCCAGTCCGTCCAGTGTTGCCCTGACCTCCAGAACATCCATTATATCCTTTACGGAAAGATCCGCCACATGTGCTCCCTTTCTTGGCAGCATCTCGACAAGCCCTTCCAGTTCAAGCTTTCTGATAGCTTCGCGTACCGGTGTCCTGCTCACGCCCATTTTCTCCGCCAATTGTACTTCCATCAGCCTTTCTCCGGGTTTGAGCTCTCCCACTATGATGGCTTCCCTCAATGTATCAAAAATAACATCCCTAAGCGGCTTATAGTCGTTCAGGTTGACCTTCGCAAGCTTGCCTGCCATTATACACATCTCCTTTATTTTCTAATCCCGCATTTTATGCGGACAATGTCTTTGTCAAATAGTTTTTGCAATATGGCATTGCCAGTCTCCACGGGCTGAAAGTGCATCAAATGCATCCTGTGCGGACCGACTGTCGCAAAAAAGTCCGAATACCGACGGACCGCTTCCGCTCATCAGACTGCCGGCAGCACCGGACTTCTCCATACAGTCTTTGGCTTCCCTGACCTTCGGATACCTTCGCAGCGTCACAAGCTCCAGCACATTCTTCATACCGGCTGCAGCTCCCCGCACATCCCTGCCTGCCAGCGACCGGATCATACGTTCGGTATCAGGTCTGTCATTTCCGGTTATTTCAGACAATACAAGGTTCTTGTATACCCATGGTGTCGAAACGCCCATATCGGGCTTTATGATTACTACATCGATCCCGCTGAAATCAGGCAGCGGAGACAGTATATCACCTATCCCTTCCGCAAGTCTGGTCCCGCCTTCGATGCAGTAAGGCACATCGGCGCCTATCCGCCTGCCGAGCTTTTGCAGTCCGGCAACGTCCAGCTTCAGGGAAAAGAGCTGATTCATGCCCTTCAGCACGGCTGCGGCGTCACTGCTGCCCCCGGCAAGGCCTGCCGCCACAGGGATCCTTTTTACTATCCTGATCCTGAGGCCTTTTTTTATGCCAAAGCTGTCCATCATGAGCTTTGCCGCTTTCCAGGCTGTATTGTTCTCATTTTCCGGCACCCACCTGCTTCCGCATTCAAGGCTGATGCCTTTGCCCGCAGTTGTTTCCAGGCACACGGTATCATGGAGGGAAACCGTCTGCATTATAGTTCTGATATCATGATACCCGTCTTCTCTTTTTCCCGTAACATCAAGAGACAGGTTTATTTTGGCATAAGCCGGTATTTCCAAATACGACATCGCATGCCTCGGAAGATATAGTTTAAAGTATATTATATACAAAAAACACTCCATTTACAATAAAAAGTGCCTGAATCCATATTTTCAGGCACCTTTGATTTCAAAAACCGTGAAAATTAATACAGAAGTCCGACACGACCCATGTGATCATCATGTCTTTTTCATGATAATTATCTGGCTTCCCGGTTCTATTTGCTCCGAACGGTCCAAATCATTGTTTTGTATTATCTCTTCTATAGTCGTATAATATCTCTTTGCAATTTTCCAGAGAGTATCGTCCGGCTGTGCGAAATAGATCGTAATACTGGGCCTTTGGTCCAGTCTTTTGTCATCCAGGGGCTGTTCCGCCGCCGTTGTTATGACCGGCACCGACATCTGGCGGCTGACTCCTGCCTTGAGGCCTATCACAAGCCGTACTTCGACTTCCCTGGCTGAAACTATACTGTAGCTGTAATGTTCGATTTCCATCTCCGCATCAAGGTTCATGCCGGGGACAGCTCCTTTTGCCTCGACAGCCTGCCTGAACGGGATCTCCCTTTCGATGCAGTGTACCGGCTGTTCATCGTTTGCAGCCAAATACAGTAAATTACAGACGGCGACGCCTTCAATTATGACACGGCCGTCTGTGATCTCCCCGGACGAAAGCGACAGTTTCCCAAGCACATTGAAAAGTTCTGCAATATCAGGTGCATTCTCATCTATCACAATATTTTCCCGGATCGTCAACTGGCTCTCATTTTCTGAAACCTGTTCATCAAGTACCAGTTCTTCTTTTTCGATATTAAGTCTCGCGTTCGGGCTGTATGCATCATCAACAAGCTCGATCTCTTTCGTTCCGCTGCACTGCGCATATATATCCAGGGTCACATCACACTTCATGCACCTGAGTTCTCCGTCTCCATCCTCATCGGCATCAAAGGAGACATCTCCGAGAGTTATATCGACGCTGCTGTGGCAGGTCTCATCGATCCCTGGCATATCGATCATCTGTGTGAACGGTATCTCATGCTCCATGAACTGGATGCTGCGCATCTCATCATCGGCAATATACAGAGTCGATATATCCAGATCGCCTCTGACAACGATCTTGTCTTCTCCGGCTCTGTATTCCTTTCCCGTTATCTTAACATCGTTTCTAAGTATTTCAAGTATGGCAGGCTTTCCTGTTGGTATATCAACAGTTTCCCTTATCTGGCATTCCGTCTGGCAATCGCCCAGATAAGAGTTCACGTTGACAGTCTTCCTCAGCATCTGTACTCCTTCAGGACCAGCGAAATCCCTGGTGACATACTGTTCGGTCTGTTCCGTCGCCTTCCCGGAAAGGCTTATTATGGCCTTGACATTGACCTTTCTGCTGTTGAGTATCTCATATTCCAAATGCTCGATATCACATTTGACCCTGCACTGCATGCCCTGCCTTGCATCCGGTATATCCAGCGCATATTGGAATCCAGCCGTTGAAGTTATGCTTTTCACAAGCTGGTCGGGATCATCGGAGATATATAATATCTTATATCTGACCGAGCCGTTAACCAGCACCTTACCGGCCGCAGTTTCGGCTCCGTTTATCCAGGCATCGCCGTCCAGCAGCAGAATACGTGCAATATCCGGCTTTATATCGGGTACTATGATATCATTTTCAACTATAGTCTGTGTGGAATCCTCACCTATAAGTCTATTAAGCCTGACGGCCTCCTTTACAAGTTCCAGAGACATTTGAAATCCTCCCCCCGCATGACATTATGCGTATATCCTCTCTAAATGTATATTGACAAGGTCTGATAATTATTACTGGAAATATGGCGGAGAAATGGACAAAATCCGGCAGTCCTGGACGCAATAAAAGCCCGGTCCATTGACCGGGCTTTTAAAAGGCTTTTACTTTAATATCACTAAAACAGCTTCAGCTTACCAGTATTCGTTTGTCATCTTTATATATCACAAGTTCTACCGCTTTTGTTAGGATGTCCGTATAGCTGTATGAAACTCTTCTCGTTGTCTCGTATTCGTTCTCAAACTTGATGATGAAGATGCTGGGATATGAATTCTCAATTATTCCCTCTTTGATAAAAGCCTTTTTCCTGCCTTTGTTGGCTTTCAACTGTACTCGTTCGCCTATGCAGGTCTCAATGTTCTTCTTTATTTGAACAAGGTCGATCTTTTCTGCCATTGGATCACCTCATCTTCTGTTTTAAATATTATATCATAAATAGTATAGCTTGTCAAAAAAATTATATATTATAACAAGGGAAATTTATTTATGTCAAGTATTTTCTTAAAATTCGTTCATTTCTTCAGTGATATGGTTCTGCCGGAAAGCCCTCCCGATATTTTCCTCTGGTTTGTATACCACCGATACCAGTCTTCCCTGTTATTGTGTTATTTATAACATCCTCAGCGTCAAGTATCTTGTCAATGCTTGTAAATGCTATCTTCTGACACACTCTGACAGGATCCAGAGCATGTATCAGATCTCTGAACGGAGCGCTGGCAAAATTTGCTCCGGCTTTCATGATTTCATTGTAGAGCGACTGACAGGCGCCGGCAAAGATCACAAGACTGTCCATGTCTCCGTTAAAACGTCTTGCTTCTTTTACAGCATCGATAAAATATCTGGAAGTCCTGTATGAAGAAAGGTTCGTATAGCTGTCCTTCCCTTTTATAAAACCGTCATGGCCCGTCAGCACAAGTATGTCCGGCATATGGGTCCTCAGCAGTTCCGCTACCCTGTGTGGTTGTTCTTTTTCAGGCACATACTCCCCTGTGACATCTAGTCCAAGCTTTCTGTATTCTGTCAGACAGTTTTCGAGGTAATCCTTGTCTCCATCCAAATGCAGTATTTTTCCCGGTCTTTTTATTTTTACCGCTTCATCTTCAGAGGTATCTCTATGATATGCTTTTTTTCGCAGTCCTCTGCTTCTTGGATAATATCGGCCGTAATAAGTGAGCTCCCTTATCCTGTCCGCCGCACATTTCTCCGCTTCTCTGCAGCATCTGTCCCGATATTCCCTGACCTTGCTCTCAGGCTGGAGCTCCAGGTCCGATTCGGGTGCATCAGCCTCGATCCTGTAGCTGATGCCCTTGAGAGTAAGAATCCTTTCTCCTTCGGCTTCCGTTATGTCGATCACCTTGAAAAATATGTCATAACCGTACGATTTCCTGGCGACGATATCGCCTACTTTCAATCCGCTCATCCGCTCACCACCGTCGTTTGATTAGCTGCTGCGGTTTTGTTCTGCATCGGGCAGTGTCAAGCCGCATCTCCTGTTTCATAATATGTAAACCAGGCTGAATATGTTAAAACATTGATAAAGTGTCCGCCCCTCTTCAGAACGTCCTTTTCAAAGCTCTATCAGCGTTCTGCATTTGATATACATTGATATTGTCATGAAGCTGACAGAAAGGTATAATGAGGTAGCAACAGATGTTTACAGGAAAGGTTGATAGGAAATGCTGACCGACATTGAGATCGCACAGCAGTGCAAAATGAAGCCGATAACCGAGATAGCGGCAGATCTGGGCATCGATGCCGAGGAATTGGAACTGTACGGAAAATATAAAGCGAAGCTGTCTCCCGGTCTTTGGGAAAGGGTTAAGGGCAGGAAAGACGGAAAGCTTGTCCTGGTAACCGCGATCAATCCGACGCCCGCCGGAGAAGGAAAGACGACTACGACCGTCGGTCTCGGGCAGGCAATGGCCGCCATCGGAAAGAAAGCAGTCATAGCTCTCAGAGAGCCTTCCCTCGGCCCAGTCATGGGCGTCAAGGGCGGTGCAGCCGGAGGCGGTTATGCACAGGTCGTTCCAATGGAAGATATCAATCTGCATTTCACCGGTGATATGCATGCCATCACCGCAGCAAACAACCTTTTATCTGCAGCCATAGACAACCATATCCAGCAAGGCAACGCTCTCGGGATAGATCCAAGGCAGATAGCATGGAAAAGGGCTATGGATATGAATGACAGAGCCCTGAGAAATATTGTCGTAGGCCTTGGCGGCAAGTCAAACGGCACTCCCAGAGAGGACGGTTTTGTCATTACTGTGGCCTCGGAGGTCATGGCGATACTGTGCCTTGCCAGTGATATTACAGATCTGAAGAACAGACTTGGCAGAATTATCATCGGATACGATTATTCAGGAGCTCCTGTCACAGCTTCACAGCTGAAAGTAGAAGGCGCAATGACCCTTCTTCTCAAAGATGCGATCAAGCCCAATCTCGTGCAGACACTGGAAAACACTCCGGCACTGATGCATGGAGGTCCATTTGCAAACATTGCCCACGGCTGCAATAGCATAAACGCGACAAAGCTGGCATTGAAGCTGGCCGATTATGTGATAACAGAAGCAGGCTTCGGTGCTGATCTGGGTGCCGAGAAGTTCTTTGACATCAAATGCCGGTATGCTGGGTTTAAACCGGATGCTGCCATACTCGTTGCAACGATAAGAGCGCTTAAATATAATGGGGGCGTCCGTAAGGAAAACCTCGGACAGGAAGATCTGAACGGTCTTGCCGCAGGAATCGTCCATCTAGAAAAGCATGTGGAGAATATAAGAAAATACGGTGTTCCGGTGCTTGTTGCGATCAACCGCTTCGATACGGACACCGACGCAGAAGTGGATTATGTAAAGAGCAAATGCAAGGATCTCGATGTGGAAGCAGCATTTTCAGAAGTTTTCGCAAAAGGCGGCGAAGGAGGCAGGGAGCTGGCAGAAAAACTCGTCAGTCTGACAAATACCGTTCCTTCAAGCTTCAGGTTCCTGTATGATGTCGATGCACCGGTCAAGGAAAAAATCGAGACCATCGCAAGAGAGATTTACGGAGCCGGCAGCGTGGCTTATTCGCCTGCCGCCGATAAAATGATAAAGAAGCTTGCCGAGATCGGTCTGGACAAGCTGCCTATATGTATGGCCAAGACACAATATTCATTGTCCGATAATCCGAATCTGCTGGGCAGGCCAGTGGGCTTTGAGATAAACGTACGAGAAATAAAGGTGTCCGCCGGCGCCGGATTCATCGTGGCGCTGACAGGTGAAATAATGACGATGCCGGGGCTACCAAAGGTACCTGCAGCCGAAAAAATAGACATAGACGAGAAGGGCATTATCAAGGGCTTATTCTGATCATAGCAGCAAACACGGTTATTTTGCCGTCTTTCATAGAAAAACCCTGTCATACGCCCTTATAAACGCTTCAAAGGGCCCTGTTTCATCTATGACCTCCTGGAGCCTTCCTATGAAGATTTTTTCAGACCAGCTTCGCCTGCTGTTATAATAACGGTTTACGACACGCCAGAACTTCTGGGGAAATCCCAGTATTATCCTCATTATCTCAAGCTCATCGCGGCTGAGCGGCGAAATACTGCCATATTCATTTAATATCGATCCCGCTTTTGAAATATCCCAGCCGGATTTTCGCATTTTGCGCCTTATCAGGTTTGCTATGTCATATACCCTGAGTTCATAACAACAAAAATCAAAATTGATTATAATAACTTTTCCGCTGTCGATTATGACATTATGATGGGTAAAATCATGATGGCAGAACGACCGTTCCTCGGCAGCACGTTCTACAAGGCATTTATAGTTCGAAGCTGAAAGCCGGTCCAATGCGTTTTCTCCCATATCGATGAAGTAATCAGCATGTCTTAAGAAAAGCTGGTCGAACCGGCTTTGTCCTTTCTTTGCCTGTTTGCGCATCTTCCTTATATCGTCAAGACGCTTGCTGAAATAACCCGGGAGCTTGCCCAGTTCGTTCTGAACCTTGCATCCCTCCGGCGGTATATAGCCGGCAGAAGCGCGATGGAGACCCGCCAGTGCAGAAGAAGCCTTCCTGATATCTGCGTCGCTTTCGAAGCTGCTCTCCCTGCCGTCAATAAAATCAGTCACCACAAACAAGCTGCCGCTGAAGCAAAAGAACGGATCACCGGAAAGAGTGGTCATGTACCTGTCGATCCCGGTAAAACCTCCGGCTGCAAGGTGTTCCTTTGCACCATGCACAAACAGAAGTCTTTCCGGAGAAAACTGGATCCTTTTAATAAGCTTCCTCCCCGCTGAAGTTATTGCTAAAAACGAATCTTTATACTGAATACAATTTTTAACGTCAAATCCATAATTCTCGGCTATTTCCTTCTCAATACCCTGCATGCAATCCCCTCCAGCCTCATCTGTTCCGCAGTGCAGCACGTTAAATTATATGCCTCCGGGTCCTTTTATAGAAGGAAACACGCAGGAATAGTCGGGGAGGATCGCTCAGCCTGCAAAATAACTGTCTAACTGTGGTGCCTG
>CAZQUQ010000096.1:0-10167 GCA_964596445.1 uncultured Oscillospiraceae bacterium | reverse complement strand
CGCGACCGTTCTCCAGTAAGGAAGGTGTTTGATTACGCACAGGAGCGTTTTTTAAATGACCTTCCTTTATTCTATGTACTTACCGTTACTACACAGTCCGGAGGCAATGTCGCCATACACGGGATTTTTGCCGGAAGAAGCCGCAGGATATTTGAGGAAGCCGTCGCATTGAGCCAGCAGAAAAACATAATTTTTGTCGATAAACCATTCAGGAAGACAGTAGTCTATCTTGATGAAAAGGAGTTCAAAAGCACCTGGCTCGGGAACAAGGCCGTCTACAGGACAAGAATGGCCGTAGCGGACGGTGGCGAGCTGGTCGTGATAGCTCCCGGAGTCAGAAAGTTCGGAGAGGACGATGAAAACGACCGGCTGATAAGAAAATACGGATATGTCGGAAGGGAAAGAGTACTGGAACTGTGCAGGATTAATGACGACCTGAAAAATAACCTGTCGGTGGCGGCGCACCTTATCCATGGTTCATCCGACGGCAGGTTCTCGATCACATACGCTCCCGGCAGGCTTTCGCGGAAAGAGGTCGAGGGTGTGAACTTCAAGTATGCTTCTCTTGAAGATATGATGAAGCGCTATGACCCGCACAAACTGAAGGATGGCTTCAACATGACGGACGAGGGAGAAGAGATCTACTACATCAGCAACCCCGCTCTTGGTCTCTGGGCTTGCAGCGACAGGTTCGGGGGCATATGAGAAACGGGAGATATCCGGCCTCTTTGAACTGAAGTATTATGGAACAGATAGTATATGGAGGCCTATGAAACGCCGAACGATATTGTTATATAAGGAAGCGAAGCAACATTATATGGGAGGAAGCGATATGAGAAAATTCATGGATGAGGACTTCCTGCTTCAAAATGATACCGCATGCAGGCTTTATGACGAGCACGCAAAAAACATGCCGATCATTGATTACCACTGTCACCTGAGTCCGAAGGAAATTGCCGAAAACAAGAAATACAGAAGCATAACCGAGGTCTGGCTGGGAGGCGACCATTACAAGTGGCGCGCAATGAGGATGAACGGCGTCGATGAAAAATTCATCACCGGTGACGCAGGCGACAGGGAGAAGTTCATGAAATGGGCGGAAACGATGCCGTATTGTATAGGCAATCCGCTCTATCACTGGACCCATCTGGAGCTCAAAAGATTTTTCAGCATCGATACGCAGCTCTCTCCTGAAACTGCCGAAGAGATATGGACAAAATGCAATGAAATGCTGAGTGACGACAGCTTCTCAGCCAGAGAACTCATAAAGCGTTCGAATGTCGAAGTGCTTTGCACCACCGACGACCCGGCCGATACGCTCGAATACCATGACATGATCGCCGCAGACAAGTCGTTTGGCGTTAAGGTGCTGCCGACCTTCAGGCCGGACAAGGGCCTCAATATCAACAAGCCAGGCTTCGCTGAATGGGTTTCGAAGCTTGAGACAGTATCGGGCATCAGGATACGGGATTACTCCGGCTTTAAGGATGCCATTTTACAGAGATTGGATCATTTCCGTAAAAGAGGCTGCAGGCTTTCGGACCACTCTCTTGAGCCTGTCGTATATCTGGAAAGCTCCGAAGAGGAAGTATCGCGGATTTTTGAAAAAGTGCTGGCGGGCGGTCAGCCGGATGATACTGAGGCAAAGAAATTCAAAACAGAGCTGCTTGCCTTCCTGGGAGCGCAGTATAGCAGGCTTGGCTGGGTCATGCAGATTCACATGGGATGCATGAGGAACAACAATACGAAACAGTTCAGGCTTTTAGGCCCTGATACCGGCTTCGATGCTATGGACGATACGACCTTTGCAGGAGCATTGTCAAAGCTTCTGGACAGGATAGAAACTGAGGCAGGGCTACCGAAGACGATCCTGTACTGCCTCAATCCGAGGGACAATGAGGTTCTCAGCACTATAGCCGGCTGCTTTCAGGGAGGAGGCATCCCTGGCAGGATCCAGTTCGGTTCGGCATGGTGGTTCAACGATCAACTGGACGGTATGAGAAAGCAGCTGATGACACTGGCAAACACAGGCCTTTTGAGCAGGTTTGCAGGTATGCTGACCGATTCCAGGAGCTTCTTGTCATATACCAGGCATGAGTATTTCAGAAGGATCCTCTGCAGCATTCTTGGAGAGTGGGCCGAAAATGGAGAAGTACCTTGCGATATGAAGCTTTTGGGGAAAATCGCAGAAGACATCAGCTATAACAACGCCAGAGATTATTTCGGGTTTATGGCGTGACGGGAGATGCTGCGGATATTAGCAGTGATGCAGCAGAGAAATTGCAGATATATTGCAGGCATAACAGTAAAATAAAAGAGATATGCCCAAAGACGCTTTGCAAACAGAAAACCCGCAGAAAAATCAATCCGCGGGATTTTTATAGCTATTTATGATAAAATTAGGATAAAATAAACCGCAACAGGAGAAATATTATGATACACAAAGAGAAATACACCTTCGGCGATCTGCTTGAGATCATGGCCAGACTCAGGGCCGAAAACGGCTGCCCCTGGGACAGGGAGCAGACTCATGAAAGCCTGCGGATATATATGATAGAGGAAACGTATGAGGTGCTCGAAGCGCTTGACGAAGGAGACAAGGGCAAATTCTGCAACGAGCTTGGGGACCTGCTGCTGCAGATCGTTTTTCATGCACAGATAGCAAAGGAAAACGGGGATTTCGACATGGACGACGTACTGACCGAAGTCTGCAGCAAGCTGATATCCAGGCATCCTCACATATTCGGCGACGTAAAAGCCGATACGGCCGAGAAAGTGGTGGAAAACTGGGAAGCCATAAAAAAGAAGGAGAAGAAAATCGACAGTCAGACGGGAGTTCTGAAGGATGTGCCCTCAAACCTGCCTGCGCTGATGAGGAGCTACAAGGTGCAGCAAAAGGCCGCACAGGTCGGATTCGACTGGGATAACATAGAGGATGTGTTCCGTAAGGTGGATGAGGAAATACAGGAACTGCGGGATGTATATAAGAGTAAAAATGTGGAAAGAATTACTGATGAACTGGGAGATGCGTTCTTTGCTCTTGTGAACCTGTCCAGATTTCTGAAGGTTCAGCCGGAATTGGCCCTGACCGGTACGATAAAGAAATTTATCGATCGTTTTGAATATATCGAACAGCAGAGCAGGAAAGCGGGCAAAAGGATGGAGGACATGAGCCTTGCCGAGATGGACGGATTGTGGAACGAAGCGAAGGAGAAGCTCCCCAAAAAGTAACAGTATATTTTTCAGGAGGTAATCGGATGAACAAGTCTGAATTGATCGGCAAGATATCTGAGAAGGGTGATATAACTAAAGTCGACGCTGAAAAGGCACTGAACGCATTCATCGAAAGTGTCGAGGAAGCGCTTTCTAACGGCGACAAGGTCCAGCTGGTTGGCTTCGGGACCTTTGAAGTGAGGGAGAGGGCCGCGAGGAAGGGGAGAAATCCTCAGACAAAAAAGGAAATTACGATAAAAGCTTCGAAAGCGCCGGTATTTAAAGTTGGCAAAGTGCTCAAGGATATGGTCAACAAATAGAGATTAACCAAATTTTCGTTTTAGGGGATGTTTTTATGAGGATCGACAAATACCTGAAGGTTTCTAGGCTGATAAAAAGGCGGACAGTAGCAAATGAAGCCTGTGAGACCGGCCATGTGACGATCAATGGCAAAACCGCAAAACCGGGGACCGAGGTAAAAATCGGCGACATAATAGAAATACGGTTCGGCAGCAGCTTGACGAGAGTTGAAGTCACATCTGTAGCGGAACATGCTACAAAAGAAGGATCGAAGGAAATGTATGTGATAATGCAGGCCGAATGATCCGAAGATCAGACAGATCCAGAGAGTAAACAGACCGGAGGGTCAAGCAGCCTCAAGGATCAGATAGCCTTTGGGATCATAGCGGCCCGGATCAGCAATAGAATCCCGGACGGGTGGTGTACAAAACCCGGATGGGATTTTTTTATGCCCTTTTGCCTGACATATATATGTTGTACATGCATATATATTACTGTGGACAATTCTGCCGGTTTTGTACTGCTTGCCGGACTAATCCGTACTGAGGAGGGTCAGTATGACAGAGGAGAAAAGAGCGCCGAAGCCCAAGGTCCAGAACCTCATTCTTGAAAACAGGGAAAAACTGAATATTTCAGGAGTTATTGACGTAGAGAGCTTCAATGATGAATGCGTTATAGTGATCACCGAGCTTGGCGTACTTGTGATAAAGGGTGCCGACCTGCACATAAACAAGCTGAATCTGGACAGTTCTGAAATGGGTGTCGAGGGAGAGATCATAAGCCTCGAGTATTCTGACAGGGAAGGATCGAGGAGCAAGGGCGGAGGCTTATTTGCCCGGATATTCAAATGATGTTGTCTGTAAGCGAACAGGTTATTGTATTTCTATCAACAGCTTTGTGCGGTATGGTGATCGCACTGGTTTACGACATGTTCAGGATACTCAGGAAAGCCGTCAGGACGGGCAGTATTATGACCTTTGTGCAGGATATACTATACTGGATAATTGCTTCTGTAATAATGTTCGTTACGATATACTGCAGCAATGACGGCGAATTGAGAGGTTTTCTGTTTCTCGGCGCATTACTGGGTGTGATCCTGTATGCCTTTGCATTCAGCAGAGCCATAATGAACTCCTCTCTGTTTATAATTAAAATAGTGACAAGGGGCATAAGATTCATATCATTGCTCATTTCATACCCCTTCAGGATAACGGTAAAGCTGCTGGTGATGCCTGCTTTGAAGTTTATCGGGGGAGCCGTGAAATATGTATGGGAGGTTTGCACAGCAGCGAAGGCCAATCTGACAGAACACGGCAATACTTCAGAGAGGGACAGTGCGGCACCTAATTTTTTCAGGAAGGCTATCGGCAGATTTGGGAAGAAGCTGCAAAAGGCAGGCAGCGGCAAAGATTTGATGCAATAAAGCAGGATTTTTGCAAGTTTAGTAGAATATATCATCATATGTATATTACTAATACCGGCGAAAGATAAAATGCAGAAACTCAGGAACGTTTGGATGAGCGGGAGAGATATCTCCTGATAGGGAGAAGCAGCAAATGAAAAAGAATGGAAAACCTACGATAGGGTTATTTATTTTGTTGGCAATATTTCTTTACTTTTCATATATTGCTGTCAGTCAGCAAAAGCTGATAAATGCCAAAAGTATCGAACTGAGCAAGCTTGAGGAAAAGATAAAAGAAGAGGAGGAGCAGAATGAGGAACTGAAAAAAGAGAAGGAAATCATTCAAACCGACGAGTATATAGAGAAAATTGCCAGGGAAAAGCTGGGCATGGTAAAGAAAAATGAAAGGGTATATGTCGATATTGGAAAATGACCCGGTTCATGTCCGTTATTCTTCAAGTGCCCATCAATACAGGCTTGACGAAAATTTTCGCATACTATATAATCGAATTGCTTTAAATAATTAAAATTTGTCACCTATTTTGCGGAATGCGCCGCATTTTATCTAAGGAGGATTTCGTTCGTTATGCTTGTTGAGGTTGGTAACATTGTTGAAGGTAAGGTTGCCGGCATAACCAGTTTTGGAGCTTTCATCCAACTGCCCGACGGAAAAACAGGTCTCGTCCACATTTCCGAAATCGCTGAAGAATATGTCAAGGATATTAAAAATCATCTAAAGGAAAACCAGGAAGTAAAGGTCAAAGTACTGTCGATGGAAAACGGAAAAATAAGCCTGTCCATTAAAAAGGCGATCGACCGCAGCACACTTCCCAAGGCAAGCAAGGCTCCTGCGGAAATTGATTGGAGCAGGAACGGCAGCGAGAACCTTTCCTTTGAAGACCGACTTGCAAAATTCATGAAGGACAGCGACGAAAGAATACACGATCTGAAAAAAAACTTCGAATCAAAGAGAGGAAGCGGAGGCTACCGCAGATCCACCCAGTATTTCTAGAGAGTTTTGTGGAGATTTGTTCCGCTTGCTTTTAAATGAAGGCGGTGTTATTATATTGTAGTCATATTTCATATGCCGAAGTGGCGGAACTGGCAGACGCACAGGACTTAAAATCCTGCGGCCCTTAAAGCCGTACGGGTTCGATTCCCGTCTTCGGCACCAGACAGGGGATCGGAAACATCTCATATGTTGCCCGGTTCCTTGTTTTTGTATGTTATGCGTGATTTTTGCCTATGGCGGTATGATTGCGTATTTAGGCTGTGAACATAGGAAGGCTGGCTGTTTTACGGGATAAAGATATGTGCAATAATTTGTAATATTTAATAGATTCTTCACACAATGTCTTGACACATACCAATTAAAAAACAAATTTCGTTATAACCGACACATCATTGATAGAAGTAATGCAAAGCACACATCGGATCTCCTTTACTATTTGTCTGAAGGGATGCCAACATGGATCTTGCGGGTATAACTGTCGATAACAGATATCGTGTTGCCGAGCTTCTTGGTGAAGGCGGGATGAGCTTTGTGTTCAAGGCATTCGATACACACTCCAATACAAATGTGGCTATTAAATTCATGAAGGACGGGGTCACATCCGCTTATACTGAGGACAGGATCAGGTTCAAAAGAGAAATCGCGCTGGTAAGTAAACTGAATCACCCCTCTGTTACCAGAGTCTTTGGAACAGGAGAATATGAAAACAGACCGTATGTAATAATGGAGCTGCTTGATGGGGAGAGCCTGAGCAGTATCCTTAGCAGAAGCCCGGTATTTTCGCCGGACGAATCGACGGCTATAATCGAGAGGCTGGCGGAGGCATTGGATTATGTCCACACAGAGGGAGTCATCCATCGGGACATCAAACCGGCTAACATTTTCATAAACAGAAAACCGAATAAGATCAATGTGAGTTTGCTGGATTTCGGCATTTCGCTGATCATGGAGCTCGGAGAGATGGGAAGGCTCGGCAACATAATCGGCACATTCGGATATATGTCGCCGGAGGCCGCGGGACTGCTCAACAAGCAGACAGATGAACGAAGCGATCTTTACTCACTCGGCGTTGTTTTTTATAACCTGCTTACAGGGACTCCTCCGTTCATGGATAAAGAGATCGGTAAATTGCTGCATCATCAGGCGGCAATAATGCCTGTTCGTCCGTCAAAAATAAAAGCAGGTATCCCGGATATTCTCGACAACATAGTAATGAAGCTTCTGATGAAGGATCCGGATATGCGGTATCAAAGCGCCGGAGGGCTGCTGTACGACATCAGGAGGTTCAACCGGGGAGAGAGGGACTTTATTGTCGGAGATAAGGACCAGAAAGTCAAGCTTGCTTATCATACAAAGCTGGTAGGCCGGGAGAATGTGATGAAGAGGATCACAGGTCTTGTTGAGAATGCAGGTGCGGGCAACGGCGGCGTCTGCCTGGTCGGAGGTGAGCCGGGGATAGGAAAAAGCAGGCTTGCCGAAGAGCTGAGGACTTATTCCCGCGAACGTGAATACCTTTTTCTAACGGGACGCTGTTTGAATCATGAAAAAAAATCCCCGTTTCAACCATTTAGGGATGTGACGGACGAATATATCAGGAGGGTCGAAAAGTCTCAAAAGAATATAATGGAGGTCGAACTTGCCAGAGTCAGGCAATCAGCGGGCGAACTCGGAGAAATACTGTTAAGATTCAACCCTGGAATGAGAGACCTTCTAGGTGAGACAAAGAAGCTTGTACCACTGGAGCCTGAGAGAGAGACTGCCAGGTTTATGAATGCCCTTTCTGATTTTTTTCTAAGCCTTGGCAGCATAAAAAGGCCTTGCATCATTTATCTGGATGATCTTCAGTGGGCTGATGAGGGCAGTCTGCAGCTGCTCAGGGAGCTGGCGCAGAGGATCGGTGACTCCAATTTGCTGATACTTGGAACATATCGCGATAATGAGCTTTGTGAAGGAGCAGGCCTGAAAAAGCTCATAGAAGAAATGAACAGAGCTAAAGCCGCATATGAGAGTATCAGGCTGGAAGCCTTCGGCATGGAAGAGATGAAAACGCTGCTTTCATACCTTCTTGGCAACAGTAAGGATAGTGTAGAAAATCTGGCGGCCTATATCCTGGATAAGTCAGGGGGAAATCCTCTGTATTCCATCAGCGTCCTAAGAGAACTTGTCGAAAGCAAGGCGATTGTCTGGGAAAACGGCTATTGGAAAGAGAACCCGGAGAAAATCAGGTCGGTAACGATACGGGGCAGCATGGTGGATGTGATTATAAGCAGAATAGAGAGATTGGATGAGATACAAAGGGACGTGCTTTGCAAGGGCGCATTGATCGGACGCGAGTTCGATTTGGAGCTGCTTTACAGGCTTGTCCCCTTTGGCAGGGATAAGGTGGTGTATGCGGCGGACAGAGCGGTAGACATGCAGCTTCTTGAAAGGGGCACTGGAAGGGGAAGACTCATGTTTACCCATGACAGGATAAGAGACGCGTTTTTAGGAAAGCTCGCAAGTAATGAAAAAAGAGCCATTCACCAAAATATTGGCGATGAAATTGAGAGCATATATGCAGCTGATCATGACAGAATCCTTTTTGACCTTGTCCATCATTATTCAGAAGCAGGGAATGAGGAAAAGCTTCTGAAATACTCTGTATTGGCGGGTGAAAAGGCCGCCCTATCGTATGCAAATGAAGAGGCTATAAGTTATTATCTTACAGCAGCCTCACTGTATGAAAAAAGCGGGCAGAAGGGCTCGGACAATTGGGTAAGCGTCTGCCAGAGCCTGATAGAATTATATTTGACAACGGGCCAAAATGATGAAGCTATCAATCTGTCCCAGACTATCCTGCCATATATCGCAGACAATTTAAGCAAGGCTCAGGTATATAAGAAAATCGGTACGGCTTATTTTAAAAAGGGTGATTGGAAAAATACCGACAAGCATCTGACGCTTGTTCTGGAACTGCTCGATGAGAAATTGCCAAAGAACAGGATAAATCTCATAATATCGGTTTTCAGGGAATTGCTGAGACACTTTTTTCATATTGCCTTTCCGTCTTTATTTAATTACAGAAATAACAGCAGGATCAGGAAAAAGGACCTGGTAATTGCCAATACGCTGCATTTTCTGAGCTGGACCTATATTTTGTCCGACCTTGCCAGATTTATTTATACAGAAATCAGGAATTTCAATATATCATGCGCAAGACTTGATGACTGCCATGAAAAAATGATGGCTGTTGCAGGGTATGCGTCTCTGTGCTCGGCAATACCCCTTTTCCGGAAGAGAGGTCTGAAATACCATAACATTTGCCTTGATGCAAGAAGGAGGATCAACGACACCTGGGGCATGGCGCAAAGTTATCAACAGATGGGGTTCACATGTTCATGGGACGGAGATAATAGTGCCAGCTATGAAAATTTTAATAACTCGGGCCGTATACTATCGAAGATAGGTGATTTGTGGGAGCTTGGCCAGGCCTACCACGGCATGGGGCTTGCCTGTTATTATCTATCGGATTATAAGCAGGCATGTTCATACTTCAATAAATATCTCCAATTAAGTGAAAAGCTAAACGATTATTATGGCATTTCCGCAGCTCTGACAGGGATAGGCGTATGTATGACGGAGACTGGCCGGATTTCCGATGCTGAGAGCTATTTTTACAGAGCGCGCAAGGAAAGCAGGGAGCATAATATTCTGTTTATGTACTGCTATTCCTGCATATATTCAGGCGTTTGGGAGCTTGAAAGAGGTAATCATGACGCAGCGATCGGGTATTTTGAGCAAGCCAGGATACTTCATGAAAAGAATTATTTTTTAGGCAACTATATTGTTTTGTTATATCCTCTTCTTGCAGCCGCGCATGAGAAAAAACTCGAACAGGACCGTAAGAATATGGACAGCAGCGGGTTTAAAACTGAAATGAGGAAAATCCGGTCGCTCTGCAAGGATGCCATGCATCAGGCAAGCTCCTATCCAAATCATTACAGCGCCGCTCTATTAAGCACCGCGGCATATCATAGCCTTGCAGGACATTATAAAACTGCAGAACGGCTATATTTGAAAAGTATCAGTCATGCAAATATAACCGGCAGAAAATTTGAGGAGGCCAGGAGCCATTATTATCTGGGCGATTTTATCAATATGCAGGGCAGGTACCAGGAAGCTGTGGAGCAATGGAGCCGGGCCTATTAAATTTTTAATGAAATAGACGCAGCAAAATATGCCGATTTGTGCTACGGACTGC
>CAZQUQ010000095.1:0-10243 GCA_964596445.1 uncultured Oscillospiraceae bacterium | reverse complement strand
CCGCAGCATCCGTATACTTATTCAATCTACTTTTTATTTTTTTCATTGAAAATGTCGTTATGATTAACACTAAACACTCAAAAAAAGTCCTTCCGGACACTTTAACATGCCGGCCGGTTTCAGCTGCATCGATATCAGGGCTGCCGCCCCTGACTGAAAAATACAAGCCTGCAGACAAACATATCACTGCCGGTACCAGTATGAGCAATAATAAAGCATTAAGCTTCCCAAAAGCCATCTCATAATTCCCCTGTCAACCAGTACTGGCATATTAGACCAAACCTTATGGCAATATGTTCCATTAATGTTTTAATCCATACTGTAATTTACCTGAGCAGGTACCAAATTATCCCCGTCAATGTCACAGTACCGAGTATCAATATGGATTTGCTGATCTTGTCGGTTTTTCTCCTGTGCCTTGCCATGTTGAAAATAAAACCTGCAATACATACGGCAAGGTTCAGTATCATGATAAAAAATGAATATTGCAGGGCATTCTCATTCCAATAATCCCTTACCGCGATATCAAACTGGCGGTCAAAGAACGTTGAAGATTCAGGCCTCGCAGTATCAAAAAATATCAATGCTGCAACAAACAGTGCCCAACATATGCCTGTCGACCACCATACGGCCTTGACCACAGCATCCGGCCCTTTCCGTCTCTCTACAAAAGTCCTCTTCTGCTCAGCCATTTTTATCACCCAATTTAATTATAGCAGGGTGATTATGGAAAACAATATATTGTAAAAAGTAAGTGACACCATCAGTATGCACACTGTGCTCAAATGTTAACATATCAGCATTGCATAGAATATTATGTATAATAACAGGAAACAGAGGGATTTTATATGATCATCCATGTAGTAAGCTCCGGGCAATCGCTATGGACGATTGCCAATTATTACGGCGTAACTGTGGCAAGCATCACAGAAACCAATGAGCTGACATATCCAAACAGACTGGTTATAGGCCAGGCGTTGGTCATACCTACCGAGGATACGCTCCATACCGTAAGGGCCGGCGAGTCGCTGTGGAGCATAGCACAAACCTATGGTGCCACGATACAGGCGATCATCCGGCGCAATCAACTGGCGGATCCAAACAGGATAAATCCCGGGCAGGTATTATACATCCCGGCGCCAAGGCACAGAATACAGCCTGGAGAGACGCTCTACGGGATAGCCAGGAGATATGGAGTATCGCTGCAGACATTAATGAAAATCAATAATATCACAAATCCGGATCTGATCATCCCGGGCAATGTGCTGATGATCCCCATAAAGCCAAGGCGCGTGATCGATGTCAACGCATTCATATACATCACAGGGCAGCAGGCCGCTCCCATTGTCAGAAGCGTCGGGCGGCATCTGACCTACCTTTCTCCATTCGCATACAGGATCAGGGAAGACGGCAGCCTTGAGTCCATCGATGATCTTCCCGCAATAAACGCTGCGTATGCGGAAAGAGCCGTCCCTATGATGTCGATCAATAACTTTACATCCACGGAGCTTGGCGAAAATCTTGCACATGAGGTCCTGAGCAGTTCACAGATCTCGGAACGGCTGATAGGCAATGTACTCAGGATAATGGACCAGAAAGGATACATGGGACTGAATATAGATTTTGAAAATGTCCTTCCGGAAGACCGGGAAAACTACAACAGATTTATACAGCTGGCGGTGGACCGCCTGCATCCCCTCGGATATTTTGTATCAAGCTCTCTTGCGCCAAAGGTAAGTGCACAGCAGACAGGCTTGCTGTATACGGCGCATGATTATCCCGCTCACGGCAGGATACTGGATTTCGTCGTGCTTATGACATATGAATGGGGATACCGTCTGGGCCCTCCAAGAGCTATTTCTCCCTTGAACGAGATAAGGCGGGTCCTTGATTATGCGGTATCAGTGATGCCCAGATACAAAATATTTATGGGTTTCCAGATATATGCGCGTGATTGGCTCATTCCGCATGTGCAGGGGCAGGAGGCAGAAACATTCAGCAACAAGGAAGCGCTAAACCGTGCCATACGTTATGGTGCCGCAATTCAGTACGATACGGTGGCCCAGTCTCCGTTTTACAGGTACACAGACGATCAGGGCAGGCGACATGAGGTATGGTTCGAAGATGCCAGGAGCGCACAGGCGAAGTTCGATACCGCAAAAGAATACGGTCTGGGCGGCATAAGCTACTGGGCTCTGGGCTACCCATATCCTGAAAACTGGGTATTGCTTGAGGATAACTTCACGATAAGAAAGCTTTTGTAAACAGGTTGAATCAACAACTCTCAGCCAGGCATGATGTGCATCAAATGCGAGACTGCCCAAAGCCTTTGCACTTTGGGTAGTTTTAATACATTCGTGGTATAGCCGGTCTATTTGGCTATCCCCTGCAATCATTTAAGCGGCATGTTGGCCTTGTCCCTGAAACCGCCTATCAATATGATGATAAAGTCAATTACAGCACCTATTCCTCCCAAGCCCAGCGTCAACTGTCTGAGTACATGCAAAATAGCCTCTTCCCATACTATACCCGCAATGGTATAGTAAAAATAATCGATAACAGACATATAATTGCTCATTATAAGGCTGATTGCTGATTATAAAAACCTGTGAAAGGATCTGATAAACAATGCTGTTAAGCAAACTCCTGGGCGATCGTTTCAAGGAAAAGCCTGCCGAGGCATCACTGGCGAGCCATATCTTCCTGCTTCGGGGCGGATACATCAGGCAGGTGTCCAACGGTATCTATTCTATGCTGCCGCCTGCAAAAAGGATAGCAGACAAGATCGAAAAGATCATACGCGAGGAAATGGATAGGATCGACGGACAGGAGGTTTTGTTCCCGGTCGCGCTTCCGGCAGAGCTCTGGAAGGAGTCGGGACGTTATGACAGCGTCGGGAATGAGCTCGTACGGTTCAGAGACAGGACCGGCCATGACATGCTGCTGGGCATGACACACGAAGAAGCTGCGGTCCACCTTGCAAGAAGCGAAGCAAGGTCCTGGACGAAGTATCCGTTCATGATATATCAGATACAGACAAAATTCAGGGATGAGCCAAGATCAAGAGGCGGCCTGATAAGGGTACGCGAATTTACGATGAAGGATGCGTATTCCTTCCATACGACGCAGGAGGATCTGGAGCAATACTACAGCAGGGCATTGGAGGCCTATCACAGGATCTTTGAACGGGTCGGACTCCCTCAGGTGGTATCGGTAGCTTCCGACAGCGGCATGATGGGCGCCAAGGTATCCCATGAGTTCATGCTCCTGACCGAAGCAGGAGAAGATACGATAGTCATTTGTGAAAATTGCGGCTACAAAGCCAATGCAGAAGCGGCAGTATCGCATATTGGCCATGAACCGGCTGCAGAACAGCCTCTTGAAGAGGTTTTCACTCCCGGCATAACGGATATCGATTCCCTTGCCGGATTTTTCGGAACGACCCCTGATAAATTGCTGAAGGCTGCGGTCTTTTCCGTCAATAACAGTTCAAAGCCGCTTGTCGTGTTTATACGCGGCGACCTGCAGGTCAATGAAGCAAAGCTTAGGAATATCATCGGAACGGATGTATTGCCGCTGACTGATCATGAAAATGCCGGCATCTGCTTCGGCTTTATCGGACCGCTCGGCCTTGACAAATCAAAGCTTGATATTCTCTTCGATAGATCGCTTGAAAATGAGACATGCCTGATCGGTGGCGCAAACAAGCCCGATCATCACATACGTGGGATAAGCATCTCTCGGGATATCAAGCCTGAAAAATTCGTCGATACTGCCAGGGTCAATGACGGGGACACCTGTGTAAAATGCGGCGGCAGGCTGACTCTTAGCCGCAGCATAGAGGTCGGCAACATATTCCAGTTGGGCGACAGGTATGCAAAAAGCATGAACATGACCTATACGGATGCAGACGGAAAGCAGAAACACCCTGTAATGGGCTGTTACGGCATAGGAGTTGGAAGGCTTCTTGCCAGCATAATAGAAGCAAGCCACGATGATTACGGCCCTATATGGCCCGCGGCGGTTGCGCCCTGGCAGATCCATATCTGCATATTGAACAGTACGAATGAAGAAGTGCGTCAGACCGGTTTCAGGCTGTATGAAGAACTGTCCCGCAGGTATGAGGTCTTGCTGGACGACCGCAATGCCGCTGCCGGCGTCATGTTTGCAGACGCAGACCTCCTGGGGATACCTGTAAGGGTGATCATAAGCGCCCGTAACCTGGAAAAGGGCGAAGCAGAAATAACGACACGCGACAAAAAGATTAAGAGATCAGTGAAGCTTGATGAAATCTATGACGCGCTCGATGAAATTACCGGAAGGCCTTAATTGCCGCAAATACATCAGGAGGTGCTGATCAACAGGACATGAATGCGCTCTATATTTTTCTTGCATTGATAAACATACTGGGCTTTGCTGCGGCAGCATCCGATAAGCACAAGGCCCGCAGGAATCTTTGGAGGATACCGGAGAAAACTTTTTTTCTTATCGCCGCAGCAGGCGGCTGTATCGGTATCTATTCAGGCATGCTGATTTTCAGGCATAAAACAAGGCACTGGTATTTCATGGTTGGAATACCCGCCATTTTCATAATACAGGTCATTGCAGCGTATCTTATCATCACAGGTGGAATCTCTTGATCAGTTCATCCTTATACTTTTTATCACCGAAAATGAACATGCCTGTGACAGTCAGGAAGGAGTAAAATGCCGACAAAACGCTGGGCCATATCGAAGTCACAAGTCCTGCGACACAGAATATAACAGGAAGGAATCCCATTATCACCATGATCGTCTGATAAACAGCATAGTCACGCCACTTCAATCTCTTGAGCAAGATTATGAAAGTGATCAGCAGTGTCGATGCTATAAAAAGGAACGGGGTCACATATGTCAGGCCCCACCCCTGCGTTTTTGTAGCGAGTTCCAGCGAATATACGTAAATAGCCGTCATAATGGTATTCAATACTATGATCTGCCCTATCCTCAAGCTTTTCAGCACCGGATATCCGATCGTTATCCAGACATACAGCAGCGTTCCGGCTACATACAATGACCATAGCACACCACTGTAGGTCAGAATGTTTATGAGCAGACAGGTGGATGCGATCACAACAGAAATAAAAAGCATCAGTCTGAAGGTGAAATTATACTTGCGTACAGCCTCATCCACCGTCTCCGGATAGTTGGAAGCCAGAGGCGCCGCATCCTCTTCACAGGCATTGCCCGCATCCCTCAGCAATGCCGAACACAAAGGACATTTTGCTTTATCGGTATTGATTTTTACTCCGCATTTTTCACAATACTTCATAACAGCCCTCAATTTGTTTCAATGGTTACATCCAGTCCCTTCCCGGCCAGGAATCTGAAGAAAAACTTCTCTATGTCGGTCTCATGCATTGCCATTGTAAATGATATTATCATATCATTCCCAAAGGAGCAGCAGGTACAGCTCATCAGATTGGTTACCGGCCGTCCCAGCAGGAACTCGAATCTTTCAATATACTGCTTCATATCATCCGGCACCGATATACAGCCCAGATTTGAAAGCGAGCATGTGTACAAAGTCTCTCCGAACGCATTATATGCCGTTCTCAATACGACGTTTTTCAATGCCAGCGGCGCTACGCGCATGAAAATGTTCCGTTCCGCATTCACATTCGCGCTTATTTTTTCGATCAAATTTCCTTTCTCAAGATCATTTTTCATTGTTTCGGTGATCTTTTCCAGAATGGATTCAAATGAATGCTCCTTTTCCTTGAAGGTGATCCCAACATTCACATAGGAAGAAAAATTCCTAAGTGTCCGGGACGGGAAATAGTTGCGCAGATTCACCGGGATCGATATCTTTACAGGCTGGTCCGGCAGCTTGCTGCTGAGCTGGGTGCTGTATATCGAATAAATAATAAGAGACGCTATATAGCCGGTGACCGTAGTACCGCTGGATCTTGCCAGCTCCCTCATACTGTCGGTGGGAATTATCCCGTGTACGATCCGAAGCTGCTCGGGTGACACCCTCGTTCCGCGTACATGATATGCCTTTTCCTCTTTCCACTTGCTCTTTACTCTGGGATCATAATATTTCCTGAAGCTGTCCTCCGTCTCACTGATAGATGGATGTGCTTCGCAGTCGAGTATGCCTTCGTCGGAAAACGGGCCGTGTCCCAGAAGTGAAAGATACTGCGCAGCAAGTGTTTTAAGAAATATTAGTGCGCCGGTGCCGTCCGTCAGTGCATGGAAAACTTCAAGGCTGATCCTCTTCCTGTACCAGCCGACACGGAACAAAAAGCCGTTGTTTTCCTCGATCTCAATGGGACGGCATGGAGGCGCTTTTTCCTGAACGATCTTGGGATTTTCATTATTCGGGTCAAAAAAATACCAGAACAGACCTCTTTTCATTTTAACGGCAAAAGTCGGAAAACGCGGCAGAGTAGTCATCAGTGCCTCCTGCAGAACTGCGGGATCCACATCCTGCTTCAGCAGTAAGGCGACCCTGAACACGCTGCCGCTTCCGGGTCCGCTGATTGCCGGATATATTTTGGCTGCATTATCGAGCTTGTACCAGTTTTCATCATTCCTATAGGCTTTTGCCCTTGTGGCCATTTGCTCTCACCTCAAAATGTGTCTGTTCCCATTTTAACATAGTATAAATATATTTGTACATTTAGAGGTACGAATCAATAAAGTTTTTGTTTATTTTTCAGACAATTATTTTCTTACGCTTCATAATGATCTGTTTTGTCATCCTGCAAACAGCCTGTCGGCATCCGCTGCCGGGATATCAACATCTGCCGCCGTCAAAGTGTCCAGCATCTGTTTTTCATTTTTACATCCAACTATAGCTGCAGCAGGTACTCTGTTGCATGTTACATATCCCAGAGTTACAGCAGTCGGCGTAAGTCCAGTCATACCCGAGTACTCCTTCACTCTCTCCAGGCGTGCAATATTATCGGGTGAAACGAATCTTGCCACCGCCTTTTGGCTCAGTGCTTCGATGCCCTCTGTCAACGCCTTGGCAAAAAAGCCTTTTGCCTGAGATGAGTATGCGAAGACAGGGAATTTATTCTCCAGATACCACGAATATTCCGACTCGTCCATACAGACCAGGGTCGGATCACCTTGAAGCTCCGGCGTCGTAACGGCAAGGCTCCATAGGATCTGGCTGGCGCAGAAAGGCACAAGTCCGTATGCCCCGGCATTACCGTTCGCTTCTTCTATCCGGGCCGTCTTCCAGTTGGAGCAGGCAGCCGCCCGTATCTTTCCTGCGGCAACGAATCTCGTAAGCGTATCGAGTATATCCTCAGTCGGCCGGGACTCATCATCCCTGTGCAGCCAGTATATATCGATGTAATCAGTCCCAAGAGTTATCAAGCTTTTATCCAGATCATACTCCAGCTCTTTTCTGGATAGTCTGCCGCAGGCCATATTATCGATCGGCGGATGTCCTCCTTTGGTCGATAATATGATCCTGTCCCTGCATTTTCTCGACCTTATCCAGTTTCCGACCGTCATCTCGCTGGCGCCCTCGCCATTCGGCAGCCAGCAGGCATACATCCTGGCAGTATCCAGGCAATTACCGCCGGCATCCGCATATATATCCATCAGCCTGAAAGCATCCTTCTCTCCGACAGTGGTTCCGAAATAATCAGTTCCCAACACGATTTTCGCTATTCTCAGGCTGTCCGGCGATTTTACGGGTCCGCCGGCAGGTATCGCAAGATCAAGATATTTCATACAGATCCCTCCGTATGTTTTTTACCAACAGCCGCCGCATATATCACAAATTGCTTTACTCCATCGAGTCCGAGAGCAGTGTTGAGCTCATCGTCATCATACGCACCGATCGCACAGGCGCCGCAATTTATCGCTTCAGCAGCAAGGTACAGGTTCTGGCATACATGTCCTGCATCCAAATGCATATATCTGTAGCCCCGCACATCATAGACCCATTTCGTCCTGTCAGCAACAGCAGCCCAGAAGAAGGTCACTGCTCCCATGTTGACCATGCCCTGACCGAGGCAGCTTGCCGTCAGGATATCGGCGATGCCCTCCTCCGCATCCAATTCGATAAGCTTGTGCTCGAATGCAAGATACCTGTAAAGCCCGGGTCGCAACCCTTCAACTTTATTTATCAAAAGATACGTTTCAAAAGGATGTCTTGCTCCTGCAGAGGGAACAGTACGAAATGGTGACGGTTCTCCCGAGCGCTTTTTTACTCCCTGGGTGCACCAAAGAAGAAATGTCAGCTCTTCCAGAGACATTGCCGTATCGGAATAGCTTCTCAGACTCCTTCTTGAGTTAATGACATCGATAAGCGGCACTTTCCCAAATCCAAGGCTCTCAGGCGACGGCAGATTGATCTTCTGCTTTGTCACATCATATTCCGCTTCCGATAAAGGCTTCGGTTGTCCCTGTGATTGCGGAGACTCCCCCATATGTTTGTACTTTGTAAACTCCATAAATTCCTGCCCTATGTCTCCCATGCCGATCTCTCCTTATAAAAGTAGTCAATAGCTCTTACCGGCGCCATCAGGCGCTGCGGCATTTCAGCCTTATATCTCTACTATATTGTACCATATAGTCGGTCCTAAATACCTATATTTTTCTGGCGGCATATTCGGGAGGTAGAAAATTGTCGTTTATCCTGATATAATCACTGTAATGAATAACATAGCGTATGATGTGTTACATATATGATTAATCACATGCAGGACAACAAGCGGTCATTTGCAGTGTATATCCAAAGGAGAATCAATTAATGAGTGAAGATGGCAGGAAAATAAAAATATCCATCACCGGAGATCTGGGGAGCGGAAAATCTACAGTCTGCCGGTTTCTTAAGGACAAGTACGGCCTGAACATCTATTCCATCGGGCAGATCCAGCGCTCTCTGGCCCAGAAGTATAATATGGATGTGCTGGCATTTAACAAGTACATGGAGTCTCATCCGGAGATAGACGAGGAGATAGATACGGAACTTACGAAAATCGGACAGCGCGACGAAGACATGGTGCTGGATTCAAGAATGGCATGGCATTTCGTGCCGGACTCATTCAAGGTATACTTAACCGTTGAGCTTGACGAGGCAGCCCGCAGAGTCATGAACGACGAAAGGGGCCGTGTCGAAACTTATGCATGCATCGGCGATGCCAAAGAATGCCTCGCAGAACGAAAACGCAGTGAGAACTTGAGATATATGACAAAATACGGTGTCGACTGCTCGAATCTTGACAATTATGATCTTGTAATAGACGCAACGTCGATATCTCCCGAACAGGTTGCAGACAGTATAATGGAGGCAGCCGGCAAGGCCCGTTGACTAACATCGGCCGACGTTCTGCGATAATTTGAAAGACATATCTTAAAACCGGTACTTCAACCGGTTTTTTCATGCCTTTTGTTCCCAACTTATTACCCCCTTCATATTATGTACTATCTATTTATGTAAATTGAAGGGTGGTTATATGGAGACATTCAAAATAGGCGATTACGTTGCACGAAGATCCTATGGCGGTGATATAAATTTTCAGGTCTCAGATATCCTGACGGGCAGGAACGGCAGAAGAGTTTATATACTCAGGGGTGTAATATACAGGATCATTGCCGACTCAGACGAATACGACCTCGAACAAAGGAGTCCGGATGTTGTCCAAAGTGAGCTTCAGAGCAGGCTTGCACAGGACGGCGTTCATCACATTACGCGAAGCATCGGTTTCCTCCGGGCAGTCACGCGCCCGAAGGGCAGAGCAGGCACGATACTTCATATAGATTCCAGCAGCAATTTTCTTGAAATGTGCATGAACTATTACCGCGACGCAAAGATAAAGGCCTACGGCCATGTGCTGCCCGAAAGTGAGCAGCCTGGGAGCATAAGGTCTCTGCTGTCACGAACGAAGGCAGATATTTTGGTTGTTACAGGACATGACGGCTTAAAAAAGAATGCCATAAAGATGAATTCGGCAGACAGCTACAGAAACTCCCGCTATTTCATGCAATCGGCACAGGAGGCCAGAAAGTTTGAACCCGATTATGAAAAGCTATGCATATTCTCAGGAGCATGCCAATCATATTTTGAAGGGATAATGGATGCCGGCGCGAACTTCGCAAGCTCCCCGGGCAGGATCCTGATCCATGCCCTTGATCCGGCAAAGGTAGGCGACAGGATAGCACTGACAGACTCAAGGGTCTATGTTACCCCTGAAAAAATAGCAAGACTGACCCAGTCCGGCATAACGTGGATCGGC
>CAZQUQ010000094.1:0-10288 GCA_964596445.1 uncultured Oscillospiraceae bacterium | reverse complement strand
AAAAGCCGCATCCAATGCTTCCTTCATGTTGCTGAATGGCTCCATATACAGATTTTCACACATAGCACGATCCATATCCGAAACGATAAACACTCTTGCCTTCTTCTCGACAAGTGCTATGGCTGCTGCCTTATGACCGCCAAGCTCAAAATTTGATTTGATTCTTGATATAAGACTGTCGGGTGAATCCGACTCTTTTATCCACCTTTCAAAAACGCCTTCACCATAACCTTCGGTGCAGGAAGCGAGCAATATGATGATTCCGCCGTCCTTGACCGCATGCTTTGCGTTGTCCAGCGCTTTTTGCGCCTGGTATAGATTTATGTCCTTCGGGAAGCCGCCGGGCGTAGTTACCACGATATCTGCTCTTGCCGGTATCTCTACCTTGTAAAGCTTGTCCAGGAAACGGCATCCTTCCCTGTGGGCATATGTATGATGACCTGCGACTGCCCTAATGATATTCCTGTTTTCATCTAGCACAACATTCAGTATAAAATCGATTGGAATGAATTTCGTTACTTCTTCTATATCCTGCCTGACCGGATTGTCGTCAATTGCTCCGGCTCTGGCCTCGTCCATTATCATCGCGCTATGGTTGGCCTGGATCGCGGCTCTGGTGGAGACTCCGGGCATTAAAGCCTTGGCTCCGCCGCTGTAGCCTGCGAAGTAGTGGTATTCTATATTGCCAAGGCAAATTATCCTGTCTGCATCGGCAACTTCTTCAAATATTTCTACAGGCGTTCCCCGCGATGTAGTTCCAAGCATCCTGCAGCGTTTTGGATCACTGTCTGTGCATCTGATCTTTCTATATATTTCATCACCGACAAGATACCTTTTTTCTTCCTCCGTGTGCTTCCTGTGACTTCCGAGCGCAAAAACGATCGTAATATCAGAGTATTTGGCACCTGCCTTCAGAAGCTCTTCCACAACAACAGGAAGTACAGTGCTGCTAGGCATCGGTCTGGTGATATCGCTGGTGATTATAGCTATTCTTTCACCCTTTTTTACGATATCAGAGAGCTTTGGCGTACCAATAGGCTCATTGATCGCGCGTCTGACTTCATCAGCAACTGTAAGATCATAGCTTACAGTGTTCTGACTCAGTTCCGCCATGATGTTCTTTTCATCTATTTCAAATTCTTTATATCCTTTTCCATATCCATATTTGAAGTGCATGATCGCTCCTCCTGAATCAAGTTCCCTGCATTTCCGGATGGTCTGTCTGCTAAGTAAAGACTATTCTTTTTGCTCATTCGTTTCGGCGTTCCCGCCGTTACCACCGCTGTTTCCGCCGCGGGCATTATTCAGACGTTCTGCCTCCTGCATCCGGCGGACCTTGCTGTTATACAGCAGGAATGCGAACGCTATGATCAGATATATCATCACGCTCAGCTGCCAATAGAACCTAATGAACATGATATTCAGCAACAGCAGTACAAAGCCTGCCAGCAGCACCCAAGCCAGGATCCTTCTCTTCATGATTCCCTCCGTATTCTCTCGAGCCATTCTTTTATTTTTGCTTCATAACCGTTTGAAGTGGGTTCATAGTAAATTGTGCCTTCCATTCCTTCAGGGAAGTACTCCTGCTTTACTATATTCCCTGGGAAATCATGAGCATATTTATATCCCTTGCCGTATCCCTGATCAGCCATGCCCTTTACCGGCGCATTTCTCAGATGCATCGGCACCTCTCCGGTATGCTTGTTTTCAACGTCGCTCATTGCCCTGTCAAGAGCCTTGTAACAGGAGTTGGATTTTGGACTTGCTGCCACCATTACTGCTGCATGAGCAAGCAGCAGCCTGGCTTCCGGCATTCCTATCATATGTATTCCCTGTGCTGCGGCGACCGCCAGCTGCAGTGCAGCAGGATTAGCCATACCGACATCTTCGGAGGCACAGATGATTATCCTCCTGATGAGAAACTCGGGATCTTCTCCGGCGTATATCGCACGTGCTAGATAAAATAGTGCGGCGTCAGGATTGCTGCCCCTCATTGATTTGATAAAAGCGCTGATGTTATCATAATGAGCCTCGCCGGATTTATCGAATGTGATCGCCTTTCTCTGTACACATTCTTCTATAGTCCCGACCGTTATATGTATCCTGCCGTCACTTTCTATCTCTGATGTAACGGCAGCAAGCTCTATTGCATTGAGCGCTATCCTTGCGTCGCCGTTTGAGATCTCCGCCAGATACTTTACCGCGTCATCTTCCACGTCAAGCTCATAGTTGCCGAGTCCTCTTTCCTTGTCCTGGATAGCCGACCATACTATTTTCTCGATATCTTTGCTCCCGAGCGGCTTCAGCATAAAAACAGACGACCGGGAAATAAGGGCTTTGTTGACTTCAAAATATGGGTTCTCAGTTGTCGCACCAATAAGTACAACTGTACCGTTTTCAACATATGGAAGGAGTGCATCCTGTTGTGCCTTGTTGAACCTGTGGATCTCGTCCACGAACAGGACTGTCCTCCCGCTTGGATTAAACATTGGATTCTGCGTGTCGGAAACGATTTTTTTGATATCGGCAACACCGGCTGTAACGGCATTCAGCTTCTCGAAATTGGATTTGGTCGATGCTGCTATGATCCTGGCAAGAGAAGTCTTACCTGTCCCGGGCGGACCATAAAGGATTATGGACGACATCCTGTCGGCTTTTATCATCCTGTACAGAAGCCTGCCCTTACCGGTTATGTGTTCCTGTCCGACAAATTCTTCAATTGTCCTCGGGCTCATTCTGTAAGCCAGCGGTTCATTTCTCTCTGCCATTTTTCCTCCATGCTTGTGATCCTGAGACGATGATGTCTCCTTTATAAAAGGACCAAGATAATTATTGTGCTGATATTATCTTAGCCCTTTATTGGTTTTTATTCAACATGTAAGTATAGAGGGCAGCCAGAGAGAAATCACCTGTAAAGCGGATACTTTTCACACAAAGCTGCAACTCTGTTCCTTATCTGTTCGGCTGAAGCGTCGAAGTCGGTTATTGTCTTCTTTATCAGGCAAGCAATCTCCTTCATGTCTTCTTCCTTCATACCTCTCGTAGTGACTGCAGGTGTGCCTATCCTTATGCCGCTCGTTACAGAAGGCTTCTGCTTATCGAAGGGTATCGTATTTTTATTTACTGTGATGCCTACTTCGTCCAGCAGATGCTGTGCAAGCTTTCCTGTAACATTAAAGCTGCTCAGGTCAACAAGCATCAGATGATTATCAGTCCCGCCGGAAACCAGCTGGAAGCCTTCGGCTATCAATGCTTCAGAAAGCGCTTTCGCATTCTTGATTATCTGCTTCTGGTATTCCCGGAACTCTTCACTCATAGCTTGTTTGAAGCTTACTGCTTTTGCGGCTATTACATGCATCAGAGGACCTCCCTGTGTGCCCGGGAAGACAGCGGAGTCTATAGCTTTGGCATATTCAGCCTTGCAGAGTATCATACCGCCTCTGGGACCTCTCAGTGTCTTGTGTGTAGTGGTGGTGACAAAGTCGGCATACGGCACTGGATTCGGATGCAGGCCTGCCGCTACAAGTCCGGCTATATGGGCCATATCGACCATCAGATACGCACCGCAGTCCTTTGCGATCTCGCTGAAAGCTTTAAAATCAATGACTCTTGGATATGCACTAGCACCTGCGACGATCATCTTTGGCTTTACTTCGGAAGCTATCCTGTGCAGGGCTTCATAATCGATGCATCCTGTATCTTCCCGTACGCCATAGAACTCCGATCTATAATACTTGCCTGAAATATTCTTCTTCATACCGTGACTCAAATGTCCGCCGTGTGACAGGTCCATTCCAAGGATGGTATCGCCGGGGTCGAGCATGGCAAAGTAAACTGCTGAATTGGCCTGAGCTCCCGAGTGCGGCTGTACATTTGCATGGTCTGCGCCGAATATAGCTTTAGCTCTGTCGATAGCCAGCTGTTCTATAACATCCACATGCTCGCATCCGCCATAATATCTCTTTCCGGGATAACCCTCGGCATACTTGTTAGTCAGAGGAGTACCAAGTGCCTGCAGTACAGCCTCATCCACGAAGTTTTCGGAAGCGATGAGCTCCAGCTTGTTCCTTTGCCTGTTTACTTCGTTTTCTATGCTTTCTGCAACCTCCGGGTCTATTTTCATTATTTTGTCGAGCTGATACATTTTGTACCTCCACATTATGATTTAAAATATTAAAGGCCAAACCATAAGATTTGACCTCTGCAATCGTATAAACCGATTTGATATGACCACTCTGTCCTTTTGCCTGAGAGTTGTTTCCTGAAAACAGGATTTGCCCCTTCGGCGCCTTGACGGTCTCTCCAGAGGTGCGTCGATCCACAGTCGGGGATTTGCCCCTTCCATGGCTGTCATCCGCAATTTTCGATTATGTGACTCCTATATAGCTAGATTGATTATAAACATTTGGTAAAATCCTGTCAAGCCGTATGTATTATGGCAAAACCTTATACAGTTCATCACTTTCCGGAGGATCTATATTCCGGCATCCTTCATCCGATATGATCCTCTTTACTCCTGTATCATTAAGTCTGCCGATGACAGCTGCACTGATGCCTTCCTGGGCCAGCGCTTCAACGAGCCCGTCACCATCGGCTGCAGATATAAGCATACAACCGCTGGATATTAGCTTTAGCGGATCAATACCATAGTATTCACATATTTTTGAAGTTGACATATCAACTGGAATTTTATCTTTATATAGTTCGGCACCTGTACCTGATGCCTCACATAACTCCCAGGCAGCCCCGAGCAGTCCGCCTTCCGTAATATCGTGCATGGCATTTACACCATATCTGGCTGCCGTAACACCATCTTTTACGACGCTTATATCATTCATGAAAGCTTTGGCGGCCTCGACAACTTCAGGACCCAAAGCTTCAGTCAGTTCCTTCTCCCTTTCATGGGCTAATATGGAAGCGCCTTCAAGTCCTGCATGCTTTGTGATGACAAGACTATCTCCTGCCTTGGCGCCTCTGGCGGTCACAAGCTTTTCTTTTAGGCACTTCCCCATTGCTGTGCATGAAATAACGAACCTCGAGACAGCGCTAGTTACTTCCGTATGGCCTCCCAGTATATCTACATTGACTGAACGGGCTGCTTCCGCAAGCTGCTCCATGACCATCTCCAACTCTTCTTCACCGGAACCTGCAGGGCACAGGATCGTGACCATCAGACCGAGCGGCTCTACACCGCAGGATGCGATATCATTACAGTTTATATGCACCGCAAGACGTCCGATTTCCTTGGCTGTGCCGGTTATCGGATCACATGACAGCACGCACGCATATTCTCCGAATTCAACTGCAGAACAATCTATGCCTATACCGGGGCGAATCAGGACTTCATTATGTATCTTTTTGATTTTTCGAAAAATGATCTGCTCCAGAACATTGTTAGGTAACTTCCCTGTTTTCATACTTTCTCCGCCTTTGCTTACTTGAGCTTTTCCTTGACCAACTGGAACTGGTCTCTTGCAGCCTCTATCAGTGTAGGTTTTCTCCTTGCTTCTTCCGAGCTGATCAGCCGGCTGAACCACTTTACCGCATCTTCATAATTTCCTGCCCGGAAGTTCAATTCTGCTATCATATACATACATGTCGCCTCATCCAGCTTGTCCACAGGAAAAATCTCTTTCTCATATGTCTCGGTGTAATATTTCAAGGCATGAGTTATAAACTTTTTCTCTTCCTCTTCATTGCCTTTATACCTGTACAGCCATGCGATCCGCATGCATATCTTTGCATGTTCGCTGGCTTTGGCATTTCGCAGCTGATGACTGATAAGCACCAGCTTGAATGCCTCAAGAGCCGTATCTATGTCCCTTTCTCCGCCGAGACTGTGTTTTTTCCATCTGGGCATCAGCTTTTCCTTCAGAATATCTGCTTCCTTTGGCGGTATGTCCAGAAATTTGTCGGACTGGGCAGCATAACCGCAGTTTTCGCATACCCATGCATCATATAAAAGAGGATTGATCGTTTCATAATGTACACAAAAATCAGAGTCCCTGTTTTTGACTTTGCAGGCTCTTGCTTTGACCTTTGTCACTGTAAAGTTTTCAGAACAAACAGGACAAACGATTTCTTTATTGTACAGACTATCATCCATTTTTGACCCCTCGTTTCCGGAGCTCTTTTTATTGGCTGCTCGCCGGGACCTGTTCCCTTAGCTTATATTGCTGATATAAATCGCTGCTCACCTTTACGATGCCCTGTATAGGTCTGTAATAGTCTTCGTTGAGCTTTTCACGCCACTGCAGCACACCGTTCCTGTAAGCTTCTCTGTAAAGCACCACCCTCAGGCCGTTTCTTGGCTCGCGCTCAACTATCTTCTGGCCGGGCTGTAATGTAGTGTCTTGTATAATCTGTTCGGGTTTTGGCTTATATACCCCGATAGTTTTCGTTTTCAGCTTTATTTCGATCCCATCGTCTCTTTTTCGTCCCAGTATCCTGATGATCAGCTTATTGCCGCTCACCTGAGCACTGATGGCCACAGGATGGTCCAGATCATTGACGAATTTGAAATCTATTGAATCTTCCGTTATTGTTGCATCCCTTCCAGGATTTATATAACTTAGTGTCATGGAATGATGCTCTCTCTCAGTGACCTTCAGTCCGGCAAGCAGCACCGTATTGTATAGTGTGGACGATACCTGACAGACTCCTCCGCCTGTTCCGGGGACCAGTTCATTCTTGAATATGATGGGTGCTTGCTTATAGCCGTTGGCAAGAGTCCTTGGACCCAACTCTTCATTCATTGAGAACTCTTCCCCTGGCAGCAGGATCTTGTTGTCTATCCTGCTGCATGCCAGCTTTATATTATCAGTCCGGTTGACATCATTCCTGTTGAAGCTTGTAGTATAGCTTGATATAACACTGTCTATGACTTTTATTTCTTCATAGGTTATCCTTGGTTCTTTTTCTTCTGCTATCAATTCGATATTAGAAAAATCTCTCTTTACTAAATGATTTTCCACCAATTTCATGTTGGTGTCAATATCCAGATTCCTGTAGAGCTTTTCGCGCTTGAACGAAATTTTGCCGTTCTTATAGGTCATTTCTGCATCCTGAGCTGTGGAGTCACACTGCTTCTTTATTTGCTGCAGGATCATCCTGAGCTTTTCCGGATCATATGTTTCTTCAGCTTCCAAGTGCTGACCGTTTCTCAGCAATGTCATTGAATCAAACAGGTTTTTGAATATATTACCCTTTCTCCCGATTTGAAATGCCTGCTGTACAGCATCATCCACCAAGAAGCCGTATCCTATATCCTTTAGCGGGACCTTCCATTCGCTGCTTCCGTATGTTAGGATCAATTCTCTGTTCGAGTAGTCCGATACAAGCTTCTGCGACACCAGCTGCCTGGCATCCTTCGCAGAAAGCCATGATACGTCGGTGTTTTCTATAACGATGCCTTTTCTGATCGTATTTCCGGTGTATATATATGATAGTATCAAAAAGGCTGCTGCTAAAACAGTTATTGATATAATTGCCGCATACCCAAGCCATTTCAGGTTCCTTCCGCCCGTGACCGCCATTTGACAACAACCTTCCTTAGAATTGCATATATGTATATTATATTGTTGTCATCCGGGGCAGCAGTACATTCGTGGTAATTACTCTCCAATGACCATAGTTTCGGTATTGTTGACAGCTATTTCCACTAATTCGGAAAGCTGAAGCGCAGCTTCATGCTCTTCTATTTCGTGAAGCTTCGGCCTTGTTTTAGGATGCTTTGCCACAAAAACAGTACAGCAGTCCTCATATGGCAGGATCGAAGTCTCAAAGGTTCCTATTTTTCTGGCAATATCGATAACTTCATTTTTATCCATTCCTATCAATGGCCGAAATACAGGCATTTTAACCACAGCATTGGTGACGGCAAGGCTCTGGACTGTCTGGCTCGCCACCTGTCCAAGGCTTTCACCGGTGATCAGAGCATGTGCTCTGTTTTTTTCCGCAATTTTTTCGGAAATCGTCATCATCGCTCTTCTCATGATTATCGTTAATTGGTCTTCAGGACACTTGTCATTGATCTCAAGCTGGATATCCGTAAATGGGACGATGTGGAGCCTTATACGGCTGCAGTATCGCGACAGGATCTTTGCCAGTGAGATTACCTTGTCTTTGGCGCGCTCGCTCGTATATGGATAGCTGTAAAAATGAACTGCTTCTATTTCCATGCCTCTTTTGGCCATCATCCATCCGGCCACCGGACTGTCTATTCCTCCTGAAAGCAGCAGCATGGCCTTTCCGTTCGTGCCGACAGGCAGCCCTCCGAAGGCAGGAATGATATCACAATAAATATAGGTACTTTCCCGTACTTCTACATAGAAGATAAAATCGGGATGATGTACATCGACTCTCAGCTCAGGGATGTTCTCCAGCAGAAAACCGCCAAGTTCCGCACATATTTCATGTGATTTCATCGGAAAGCTTTAGTCGCCTCTATTTGCTTCTACCTTAAAACCTACTGAACCTGTCAAATCGGCAGGCACCATGCCGGAAACGGGACTAACAGACTTTTTGCTAAGTCTTCCGATATATTCCCTCACCATCTCCAGCGAGTTCTTTTTAATTTCTTCAAAGTCAGATTCGATTTTCCTGACTTTGCTCACAGATACTATCCCAAAGACTCTGGTCAGTCTTGAAACAGCCTCGGCGAAATCATAGCCTTCATTCTCAGGTTCAATAAAAATTCTTGCCTGTGAACGCTTGACTGATATTTTACCAAGACCGTTCAGGGACTTTTTGATGTTGCTCATCAATTTATCTTCAAAAACAGGCCGATTCAAGCCTTTGAGTATTATTTCGCCATATCTTACAAGAATGACTTCTTTCATTGCTTCCTCCCGGATTTCTTCTTTCTGTTTATATCTATAACCGGAATGATATCCTTCAAAGCATCGACTGTCAAGTTTATCTCTTCTTTATCATTATCTCCTGATAAACTGAACCTTATTGCTCCGTCTATAAGCTGAGGAGGAATGTTCATCGCCGACAATACATGGCTTCTGTTCTTCTTATGCGATGAACATGCTGATCCAGTTGAAACAAATATCCCTCTTTGTTCCAGGTGATGAAGCAATACCTCGGCACGGATGTTCTCAAAGGCTATATTGATGATGAATGGCAATGCGTCGGCTGGTGAAACGACACGATGAGCTATACCGGATGCGGCAAGCTTTTCTATCAGCAGCTGCTTCATGGTATCCGCTATTTTATAGTTGTATTCAAGCCTTTCAAATGTCATTGCTGCAGCCAGTCCGAAGCCTGCTATACCCGGAACGTTTTCAGTACCGGAACGAAGCAGTGCTTCCTGTCCCCCGCCGAAGAACAACGGTTTTATTTTTATCTTCTTTGATGCATATAATGCACCGACACCTTTTGGACCGTGGATTTTATGCGAACTGATGCTCAGAAGCCCTATCCCTGTTCTGGCGGGCGATATCCTGATCTTTCCGTATGCCTGGACTGCATCTGCGTGAATCACTGCCTGAGGATTAAGTTCATCTCTGATGGAAGATATCTCATCCATATGCTGTATTGTGCCTGTTTCATTATTGACAAGGATCACACTTATAAGGGCAGTCTTCGCACATATTTTTTCTCCGAGCTGGTCCAGCTTTAGCAGGCCATTTTCATCCACATCCAGATAATCAACTCTGAAACCCTGGCTCTCCAAATGCCGATATACCTCAAGGACCGATGGGTGCTCGATCTTTGTTGTTATGATATGCCTGCCCTTTCTCGGATTGGCGTCCAGATAGCCTCTTATTGCAAGATTGTTGGATTCGGTACCGCCTGAAGTAAAATATATCTCTGCAGGGTCTGCTCCAAGAGTGGATGCTATTGTCTCGCGTGCACCGCTCACAAGCTTTTCAGCTTCTATACCCTTTGTGTGCAGCGACGATGGGTTGCCGTACTTGTTTGAAGCAATATCTGACATCAGCGATGTGACTTCATCGTACTGCCTGGTTGTCGAGCTGTTGTCAAGATAGATTTCATGTTTCATCTTTAACCTCGTAAATCATCACTATTGTTTATTATTAATTATCAGTAAGGTTTAAGTCCCAACATATTATCCCTTGTTTGGGTCAAAATTTCAACTTATATGACACTTCGGTGAAATAAAATTTCGCTTGTATGAAGTATTCTTACAACATTTTAACATATGCCTGTTGAATGTTGCAGTTATTAATTACCGTATGGTAAACTTATGGTGAATTATGTAGAAAGAATGGATATTTTTGCAACTGATATTTCAATTATCTTTGAGGTAAGGTATTTA
>CAZQUQ010000093.1:0-10423 GCA_964596445.1 uncultured Oscillospiraceae bacterium | reverse complement strand
CCCACCACATCCATGGTGAATAAGCGGTCATACTGTATAGAAAATCTCTGGACACCCGCATTCCTGAAGAGTGAAAGACCGTATCATTAACAAATAAGTCAATATTGCCGGTATCAAAATCAATGCCGTTTATCTTGGATGGTATAAACAACGATTTTGTTTTAAGGTTCAGGAAAGTGACAGTTATCGGAGTTGTATCAAAGTATTTGGTCAGATAATTTTCCTCTCCGGAGAGAAGCTTCATTCCCAGCATCATCTCATCGGTATCATCATAAAGATCGTTATGATCAGGATCCGCCGGGGAGAGACCCTCCACACTGTTGAGCCATTTGGTGCCGGTATACAGATCTTTGGAAACGCCTCTCAGATATACCCTGTTGCTTGTCGTAACCCGCAGCACATTGGTCCTGTCCAGTCTGACCCTTCCTCCGAGGATGCTGTTCCTGTCGCCGAATCCTGAGGATGCGGACAGTGAAAAGTAATCAAATGACTCATAATCAAACTTGTTCTTTATATTGTTATAAATGGTTACGATTTTGTCATCCAGCCATTTCCACTGTATCGGTAAGTCGCTTGCATGTATCTGTGAAGACAGCAGGATTATGATAAGGCTTACCGGGATGCTCCAAAGCATGATGGTGGATGGCCTTGCATAATCGTTCAGACCATTGGAGTTTTTTATCAGATATACGTGCTTCAGATAAAGGATCAGTGCTGTCAGAAGAAACAGGTAAAACGAGATGTAGCTGACAACTATGCCGTAGGATGCCTGTACTGCAAATATGCTGATGCCGGCAGCCAGAAAGATCAGGAACTTGAATTTCTTTATGACGAATATGAAAGAGAATACCGTAAATGCCAGACATAATGAGATAACAGTAATAAGCTGGAATAACTGGTCAGGCACATCCGGGTACATGATGAAATCGTAAAGCCAATAAGAGTAGTCGTCAAAGAACTCAAGAAGCTTTTCATGATCAGCAAAGAATATCAAATAAGCGGAAAGAAAGATTAATGCGGCGCCGGAAAGTATACCGGCTGCAATTGCCGTCTGCTTGCTAAAGAAAGATACATGCAGGATCACTGTGATCAATATGATATAGAATATCATTGCTGCAGGCGGAAATGTCAGGCCCATCGAAGATGTGACAGCATAAGTCATACTGAATGCAGCCATTACTGCCAGTATCGTATCAGGTATTTTATCAACTATCTTTTTAAACATAACTCCACCTCCTGCAGTCAACATTCCAGGATCTCTTTGATGTCATCGTCGATACCTATCCTGTAACTGATGACACCTATTTCCGGCAGCGATTCCAGTATGTTTTCACTGTCCTGATCCCTGACACCTGTTATTCTCTCGGGGGATACGTATACAAGGCTTACGTCATAACCAGAGTTTGCGGCTTTGCATATCTGGTTGTACAGATCGTATCCGAGATTGGATGTGAATATGATGACATTTGTACTTTGCAGCGCATTGTCTGTGTATATCTCCAACAGATCTTTCACGGGAACGTCGTCGCTGAACTTGACTTTTGCCAGCGTTTCATATATCTCATTGAACATCAGGTGATTCTTTGCCTGTATGCTGTGAAGCGTATCGCTGAAAAAGACCAGTTCCACCGGTATCCATTTGTACAGGCAGTAATAGAGAACAGCGACAGCAGCTTCAACCAGCTTGTCTTCAATGATCAGGTTTTCTCCCACGGCATAGTTGTTTTTTTGCATGTCCAACAGCATAAGCGTGTTTGTCTCGGAGGTGCTCTGAAACTTTTTGACCATTAGTTCCTGAGCTCTGGCTGTGAGTTTCCAGTGTATCCTTTTAAGATTGTCTCCGTATTGATATTTTCTTACATCGCTTACGGTGGTCATATCTTCGTCTCTTGAGTTGAGCATCGAGTGTGCTTCAGACATGAAGTCCGTCTTGAGAGCGAATTTTTCCAGTATTACTATCCTTGGATATACGGTGACATACTTAGGTTCGCTTACCTTGTACCTGAATTTGAACAAGCCAAAAAAGTCTTCCAGTTCAACGGAGCTTATGCCTATCTCATAATTGCCTCTGTAGTTGCACTGCAGCTCGAAGGCGTAGTTGCGTCCGGTCAGGGGAGGAAGCGAGAAGTTCCTGACCTGGAACTGGTTCTCGAATATAGTATTTGAACCATAGAAGAAAACCTTAAGATAAGGGTATATAAAGTAGTCTTCATTGCTTATGCTGAAAATGAAATTGACCTTATCGCCCTTTGTGACGAATCTCTTATCCAGCTCCTGGTCATATTTAAAGCGAAGGTAAATAACCAGCGTGTAGACAGCTGAAACGACAGGCAGCAGCAGCATGGTATAAAGAAGCATGTATGGAATTTTACCGCCGGTGAAATATGCGAAGATCAGAGCGGCGGCTGTCAGGCAGACATATAGTATCCTACTTCGTTTCATTTTGGCTCACCACCGGTACATGAATCCTTGAGACTATGAAGTTCAGTATTTCCACCGGGTTGATCTTCTTAAGCTTGGCTTCCTGCTTGAGCATGAGTCTGTGTGAAAGCACAGGTATCACCATTTTCTTTATATCGTCTGGTATTACGTAATCACGGCCGTTATAGAATGCCCATGCCTGGGATGCTCTGAACAATGCAAGCGAACCTCTTGGGCTTGAGCCGAGAGTTACATCGGGGTGTCTTCTGGTCTGGCTTACTATTTCGACGATATAGTTGCTGAGACTCTTGTCAACATGGATGTTCTTGATTTCCTCCTGAAGGGCCAGGATGTCGCTGCTTTCTGCAACGGGCATCAGCTTTTCAAGGGGATTTGTGAACTGGAATTTGGAGAGTATATAGCTTTCTTCATTATTTGTAGGATAGCCTATGGATATTTTCATGAAGAATCTGTCGATCTGCGCTTCCGGCAGCGGGTAGGTCCCGAGATACTCGACAGGGTTCTGCGTGGCAAGTACCATGAATGGCCTTGGGACTTTATAAGTGATGCCGTCTACAGTCACCTGGTACTCTTCCATGACCTCCAACAGGCTGGCCTGCGTTTTGGGAGAGGTACGGTTGATCTCGTCCGCAAGGATGATCTGGCTCATAACGGCACCGGGTCTGTACTCAAAATCACCGGTTTTCTGATTGTAGATAGAAAAACCCGTGATGTCTGAAGGCAGTATGTCCGGTGTGAACTGTATCCTTCGGAAAGAAGCATTGACAGATTTTGCAAGAGCGGATACCAGGCTGGTTTTACCGACACCCGGAACATCCTCGATAAGCACGTGGCCGTTGCATATCAGTGAAATTGCGGCAAGCTCTATGGCATACCGTTTTCCAACGATCACATTCTCCACATTGTCGATAATGTTCTTGAGAATCCTGACAGAATCATTCATATTATCCATCCCTCAGTTCTGTTTAATCTATAATGAGGAGCTATTATCCGCATCCTCATTACATAAACATCATAATACAGAGGGCAGATCGAATGAAGTAGACATTTTCAGGTCATTTGTCGTGTTTTTTTCAACTGCCTGCTAAAGAGTCAGATTGCTTATCAAATTCTTCATGGACTCGGCGGACTTTTTGAACAGGCTGATCTCTTCGCTGCTGAGGGGCAGATCCAGTACACTGTTTATACCGTTTGCGTTGACTATTGTGGGAAGACTCAGACATACATCACTGACCCCGTACTTATCATTTAGCAGACTAGAAACGGTTAGTATGGAATTTTCATCCCTGACGATAGCTTCGACTATTCTCTTGACAGCCAATGCAACGGCATAATAAGTAGCGCTTTTCCTTTTTATGATCTCATAGGCTGCGTTCTTTACATCATTATATATATCGTATTTTGACAACTGACCTTCGCATTTCCCGCAGCTTTCGCAGAACTTTTCCATCGACATGCCCGCTATATTGGTAAGACTCCAGGCTGCAACTTCGGTATCACCGTGCTCTCCAATGATATAGGCATGGACGTTCCGTGGATCTATTCCGGCATGCCGGCCCAGCAGATACCTGAAACGCGCCGTATCGAGAACAGTCCCGGAGCCCATAACCTTGGAGGCAGGGAAGCCTGAAAGCTTCCAGGTCACATATGTCAATATATCCACAGGATTTGTCACCACAAGAAGTATACAGTCGGTATTGTACTTCAGTATTTCGGTTATTATGCTTTTAAATATGGAAGCATTCCTGTTGAGCAGATCGATCCTGGTCTCGCCGGGCTTCTGGTTTGCTCCGGCCGTTATTATGATTATATCTGAACCGGTGCAGTCGCTGTAATCTCCGTGGTAGACCCTTACAGGCCTGACAAACTGCATTCCGTGGTTCAGATCCATTACCTCGCCTTCAGCTTTGTCCTTGTTGATATCTATGATGACCAACTCTGACACCAGACCGCTTATCATAAGTGTGTAAGCGGTAGTAGAGCCAACAAAGCCGGCTCCTATTATCGTAACTTTCTTTACCTGGCTGTCCTTCATATATTTTCCCTCCTTTGAGTTCCATACACATGATGCTTAATATCCGGTTAAATTAATTATACCCTTGTGTTTACAATAAAAACTGCATATTGATATAATAAAAACAGTTAAATACTGATCGGCCGGTCAGCATTACAGGAGATGAATAACAGATGAGGGCTGAAATATTAGCAGTCGGTACAGAGCTTTTGATGGGACAGATAGTCAACACGAATGCGCAGTATATATCATCGAGGCTGCCTGACGTGGGCATTGGAGTTTATTATCATGATGTTGTGGGAGACAATTCCGAGCGGCTGAAGCAAAGTCTTGAACTTGCCCTGTCCAGATCCGATATAGTTATTCTGACAGGAGGTCTGGGACCGACGCAGGATGATCTGACGAAGGAGACAGTGTCGGCTGCCGTCGGAAGAAAGCTGGTGCTCGATCAGGAAAGCCTTGACAGTATGACGAGTTTTTTCAAAAAGCTCGGCAGGGAGATGACACCGAACAATATCAAGCAGGCATATCTGCCCGAGGGATGCATCGCAGTCAGAAACTGCAATGGAACAGCGCCCGGCTGTATTATTGAAGAGAAAGGCAAAATAATCGTTATGCTTCCCGGGCCGCCTTCAGAGATGAAGCCGATGTTTGATGAGACTGTAATGCCTTATTTTGCGGCAAGATCCGAATATAGGCTGGAATCGAGGTTTCTGAGGATCTTCGGTATAGGAGAGTCCACTGTCGAAGATATGCTGATGGATATCATCGATAAACAGAGCAATCCAACAATAGCGCCTTATGCAAAGGATGGAGAGGTAACTCTCCGCATCACTGCAAAGTATGCCAAAGGTGTTCCTGAAGAAGACATCATTGCGCCTGTCGAAAATGAGATAAAGCGAAGGCTTGGCGACGCGGTATACAGTACGGACAACAGCAGCCTTGAAATAGTAGCTGCGAGAATGCTTCTTGATAGCAAGAAGACGATTTCACTGGCAGAATCCTGTACAGGCGGAATGCTGGCTTCCAGACTGACTGATATGCCCGGCATATCCGAAGTGTTCGACAGAGCGGTCGTTACATACAGCAACCGGTCCAAGACCGAGGAACTCGGTGTGAGAAAAGAGACGCTTGAGATGTATGGTGCTGTGAGTGAACAGACAGCATCTGAAATGGCTTCGGGCATACGGCGAGTATCGGGTACGGACATCGGCCTCTCAATAACGGGAATAGCAGGACCAGGCGGCGGATCTGATGAAAAACCTGTGGGACTTGTATATATCGCGCTTGCCCACGAAAATGGCGTCATAGTAAAAAAACTGAACCTGTGGGGCAGCAGATCACGCATCAGACATGTGACATGCCTTAATGCTTTTGATATGATCAGAAGACACCTTATGGATCTGAACGGCCTTGAGAAACAGGCCGGCCAAAGACAGGTGCGTCCGGAGGAAAAGAATTGATTCAGTCAAAGAACAGCAGCGTATCCACGGCAGCGATCATAGTGATGTCATCCCTGGTATTGAGCAGGCTGACAGGGTTTCTGCGTGAGTCTATCCTTTCATGGAAGGTCGGCCTTAACTGGGTACAGGATGCTTATGTAGCAGCATTTACCGTCCCGGATATGGTATATATGCTGTTGGTGGGAGGGACAATATCTGCTGCTCTTGTGCCGTTCCTTTCCGGAAGGCTGGAGAAAGGTGAGGAAAGGGAAGGCTGGCTGGCTGCAAGCACTTACATAAATGTTATTTTTATCATCACAACTGTCATATGCATACTTGGCATCATTTTTGCACCATACATCATACCTGCCGTAGCTCCCGGATTTTCCGACAGAAGCCCCCAAACGAAGGAGCTTGCGATAAAGCTTTCGAGAATAATGTTCCCGTCGGTTTCCTTTATAATGCTGGCGGGTATCTGCAACGGCGTGCTCAACTCATATAAAAAATTTGCTGCGGCCGCATATGGCCCATCCATCTATAATATAGGATGCACTGTCAGCATATTGCTGTTTGCCGACACGGATCCGGACAGTATGGCAAGGGCAGCTTTCTTCGTTGCATTGAGTGCATTTGTATATTTTCTGGTACAACTGTCATTCTCACTTAGGTATTTCAAATTGTACAGACCTGTCATCAACCTCGCGGACAGAGGCTTCAGAAATTTATTCAATTATGCGGTGCCATCTTTGGTCTCATCGTCTGTAACCCAGATAAACACAATAATATCCACAGCATTCGTGAGCCTGTGCGTAATAGAAGGCAGCATTTCCGCTTTCAGAAATGCCAATACGCTGTGGCAGCTGCCGTACGGGATCTTTGCAATGGGGATCGGCACTGCAGTTTTGCCGTCCCTTTCCGGGAAATATGCCACAGGAGATTTTGAGGAGTACAAAACACTTCTTATGAAATCGCTTACCTCGGTGCTTTTTCTTGCAGTTCCTTCTGCAGCGGGTTTTCTTGTAATGCGGGAACAGTTGGTCAGGGCCGTTTTCAAATGGGGAGGAAGGTTCACTGAGCAGAACGTACCATATGTGGCTTATATACTTGCTTTTTTCTGTTTCTCAATGATAGCGCAATCGGTCGTCGCAATAATGAACAGGGCGTACTATGCCGGTCAGGACACAAAAACGCCGCTGGCGGCGGGTATATTGTCGGTCGTGCTCAATGCGGCATTCGGAGCATTGTTTTATCTTTATACGGATCTTGGTGCAGCGGGCATGGCGCTTTCATATTCTATCACCAGTCTTGTGAGTTCTGTCGTGCTGATCTTCGGACTAGCCAGGAAAATGAAGGGGATCCATGGCGGCATGCTTATCAGCTTTTTGCTGAGGGCACTACCGGCAACTGTTGCGATGAGCCTGGTGCTGTATGCATTTCAGAGCTTTTTGCCATATCCGGGGGAGAAACTGCTGCAGCTGATATTTTTGCTGGCAGAGATAGCTGCAGGTTTTGCCGTTTATATCACTATTATGGTATTGCTCAGATCGCAGGATGCAATATATTTGATGAAAAATATTAGGCTGAGATTGAAATTGTAAAAAAATGTTATATTGTTATTGACTCTTTTTAAGAAATAATATATAATTTTATTCAGAACAAATGTTCGTTCATTCAAAATAAGGAGGTCTGCTCGAAATGTTGGAGAAAAAGAAGGCACTGGAGATGGCGCTGGGCCAGATAGAGAAGCAGTTTGGCAAAGGTGCGGTAATGAAGCTGGGCGAAAATGCCAATATGAATGTGGAAACGATACCGACAGGCGCCATAGGTCTCGACATAGCTCTTGGCGCGGGAGGAGTGCCAAGGGGAAGGATAGTTGAAATATTCGGTCCTGAAGCCTCAGGTAAGACAACGGTCGCACTGCATATAGTAGCTGAAGCACAGAAGGCAGGAGGAGAGGCCGCCTTTATAGATGCTGAGCATGCACTGGACCCTGTCTATGCCAAAAAGCTTGGTGTAGATATAGACAACCTTATAGTTTCACAGCCGGACACAGGAGAGCAGGCACTTGAGATAGCAGAAGCACTTGTCAGGAGCGGTGCCATAGATGTAATAATTATAGATTCGGTGGCGGCGTTAGTGCCGAAGGCTGAAATTGACGGAGAAATGGGCGATTCCCATGTAGGTCTTCAGGCAAGGCTGATGTCGCAGGCGCTGAGAAAGCTTGCCGGCGTCATCAGCAAATCAAAGACCACTGCTGTATTCATCAACCAGCTGAGAGAAAAGGTTGGGGTAATGTTCGGCAATCCAGAGACGACGCCGGGAGGAAGAGCACTTAAGTTTTATGCCTCCGTAAGGCTGGATGTCCGCAGGATCGAGTCCCTCAAGCAGGGCACGGATGTCATCGGCAACAGGACAAGGGTTAAAGTAGTCAAAAACAAGGTAGCACCTCCTTTTAAAGAAGCAGAGTTCGATATCATATACGGACAGGGCATATCCAAAGAGGGCAGTATCCTTGATGTAGCCGTAAATCTGGACATAGTTAACAAAAGCGGCGCATGGTTCTCCTACAATGGACAGAGGATAGGCCAGGGAAGAGAGAATGTCAAGCAGTACCTGAAGGACAATCCCGAATTGACCCGAGAGATAGAGGCTAAAATCAGGGAAAACTACAGCCAGGCGTTTGTAAACAGCACCGGACTCCATTCTGCAGAAGAAGATGATGACGATATGGACCTTGATATGGAGTAAGTGACCGGTAAATGTGCAGGAGGTGGCTGATCCTTGGAGATCACATCGGCGGAAAGAAGCAAAAAGAATAAAAACAGGCTGTCGGTCTGCATCGATGGTAAATTTGCATTTACGATATCCGAGGACGACTATATTTCTCTGCACCTTTATGAGAAAACCGAGATCACTGAGGAAACGCTGGATTATATCAAAAATACGCTGAATTTCAGGGAAGCAAAGGCAAGAGCCGTCAGATATCTGTCGATGAAGATAAGGACCGAGAAGGAAGTCAGGGACAAGCTTATCAGCGAAGGTTTCGACCATGATTGTGCTGATAAGGTCGTCGATGAATTGAAGGCAATAGGTTACATAAACAATAAGCTGTATGCTCAGAAGTACATATATGACAGGAGCAAGCTGAAGCCCTTATCCCGGAAGATGATGAAGATGGAGCTTATGTCGAAAGGCATACAGGAAGATACGATCGATGAGGTATTGGCGGATTGGAAGGTAGAGGATTCTGCAGTGGCGGAAAGGCTCCTGAAGAGCAAATTCGGGAAGTATGACCTGAATGATGAGAAAATCTTAAGAAAGGCTTACATGTTCCTGGCCCACAGAGGCTTTTCAGCCGATACTATAAAAGAAGTGATTCGGGATATGGGAACACGATGATTCTGCATATCCTGACAGAAGCAAATAGGCTAATGAAGTAAAAACAAAAGGACCTATGGGCGAATCCCATAGGTCCGAAGTCGTTTAATCAACGACTTTTACCGGCCTAATTCACCAAACTTGCTGTAACCACAGTTTGATTGAGCTCATCATTGCTGATTTCTATATTAATATATTTTGTTACCGAGTTGCCTTTTCTGTCGGTAATTTTTACAGTAATACGATCTTTGGTTAATTCTTCAGGGTATCCGTCCAACTGGATGTGTCCGGAGCCTAAGGCACCAGAGCCGTTATATCCTGATGCCAGCTGGAGTTTTTGCTCCTCGGTCATATCGTCGGGCAACTCAGTTTCAGGGCTTGCATCGTAGCCTGAAAAATGGGAAAAGTTATCTTCCGATGCCCACTTGTACAAATCCCAGGCCGTCCATCTGTACCAAATGTCATTATATTCACTGAATCCTTCATCGAATCTAAATTTTATCGATTTATCATAAAGGCGTTCAGGGTGGAATGCACTGGTTCGGGTTTTTTCATCGTATGTCTGATAATAATCAGTATTCCAATACTTTTCGTGTTGGGTTTTAGTCCAATCAACAGCGTATAGATACTCATTATTACATGTAACCTCTATTTGTGCAATATCTTCTCCGCCAATATAGAATTCCAGTCCCGGTCTTGAGTCAACATTACTGACTGAAGTACCATAGTTTTCGGGTGAGTTTATGTAATCCCTCAGTCTGATATCTACGTCAAAATCCGCATTATTTGCCGGACTATTTGATGTATTTGCAGAGTTTGCAGCTACATTTGTGATCCCGATTCCAAGTGTCATTATCAGTACCGCACAAATGACAGTCAGACCAACCTTCTTTCTCCTGGTGTCCATGATGGACGAAATCCTGCTTTTCATATAGTTCTTACCTCCATAAAAATTGGTTGATAATGCTGTTTTGAGTTTCGATTGTGTTTTAAGCAATCCAATGATAGTTTCGCAATATCGATATCGTGTATTAATATTGGAACTTTGTATAACTTCAGTATCACACGATAGTTCACATTGAATATTGATAGCCTTCGCCATTAGATAAACAGCGGGGTTGAACCAATGCATGGCTGTCGCAGCGAG
>CAZQUQ010000092.1:0-10571 GCA_964596445.1 uncultured Oscillospiraceae bacterium | reverse complement strand
TCTTTTGAAAATCAAGATGCGTAAAACTGAATAAAGCAGCCGCAAGTACTATAGCCTTAATCTCACCGAATCGTTCGAATGCTCTTTGTATTACTCCCCTGAACAAAAACTCCTCGCAGAGCCCTGCACTGCCTGCTATCACTGCTATATTGAAGAGCAGCTCCATACCGTTCGCAGCAACAGGCATCGGTTCTACAACTATTTTACCGAATATGGAGTTCACCAAAACAAGATTGAATAAGTTGAAAACCGATGCCAAAGGGACAGCAAAGAGCATTATGACAAATATCAAGGGGAAATTAACTGCCTTTGGTGCTTTCAGTCTTATCGAACCTTTGGGGTCAAGTCCTGAAAACAGCACGAACAATAATGCCGGCAGCAATATCAAAACAAATTCCGTTATAAGGATACCGGAATAAAACTCTCTGGATTGGATCCGGTAGCCCAGGACAACAAGAAGGATGATAGTAAAGGAAAACAGCACACCGGCGCCGGCCGCTCCCGGTCTTCGTGATGCTGCGGAACCGTCCCGGTCCGTATCCTTTGCCCTGAAAATTCTCACACCGCACCTCCAAAAAACAGCCGGGTACAGCTTTAGCAGCCCGGCTCTTTATTGCTGACTGATCCCCTGAAAATATACGATATTACCATACATAACTATACAAAAATCACAGTAAAAATGCAAACAACACGCATCTTGTTTCACATCGTAAGAACACCGTTAGGTGTATTGACAATTATTAATATATCTTCTTCCTCACCTGTCTCTGCATTAATATATACGATAAAGTCCCGGTCGTCGAGCTTTCCCTTGAACTCATAGCAAAACAGCTCCTTCTTGTAGTCCGTTGGGATATATGCCAGGCCTGAACTGTATACCTTCATCTTTCCGTTGATTTTTTTTCGGGCTTCCTCCATCGATATTTTAGGTTCCGGTATATCACGCTCGGTATGATTGGACAGGTACGATTTGGCTTCCATTCCGACTACCTCGCCGTTGTCCAGCGCTATTTTCAGCTTGATAAGGTCGGGGTACATGGTGACATCGTCCTGTCTGTATGCGTAGTTGATAGTAGCGGTATTGTCAATTTTAAGGTAATAGGTGTCCTCCATGCTGTCAAACCCCTTTTCCTTCAAAAACTTTTTACCCGCTGCTTTGGCTTTGTCCATGTCAAGCTTTTCCTCACTGACGTTCCTGTTGTTGAGCATCCAGTTGATATGTCCGCCCTTCTGGGTCACACTGATGTTGACAGACTGATCATCCGGGGCATCTTTGAGCTTTACCTGAAAATTATAAGTTTTGATCGGCCCATTGTCATTCTTGCCGGTATCGGTCACTTCCTGCACCCTGTCATTCCCAAAGAATTCCCGGACCTTCTCCTTTGCCTGCTCCGAATTGATTTCCTTGCCTGTAAGCCCCCGTGCTTCGGCGGAAGTCATATGATCGGAGAAAGGACCGTCGTATATCAGCGTCGGATAGTCCTTGAAGTTCTCACCAACAGCCTCCACTTTTTTCATCATTTCACCGGGTTTTGTCTTGCTGAACAGTCTGGTTCCCTTGTCGGCAAGCTCACCCCATTTGAGCCTTCCGGCGTTGAGATCGTCCTGAAGCTGCCGGAGGCTTTTATTAAGTGATGTGGAGTACTTATACAGCTTCTCTATCATCTCGTATTGTTCCTTGCTCAGAGCCTTGCCCCTGATATTCTGATTATCAAGAGACAAGCTGAGATCGCTTACCTGTGTAAGGAACTTCGATGTGCTTGCCAGTACAGGCTGTGATACCGGCAGCTGTCCCAGATTTGTCTGTGCAAGGCCTGCCTGCCTCCACGCTTCCTGCAGTGTTATTGCCGTCCTGCCAGTAGTTGTACTGACCATTGACTTAGCCAGGAGAGTCTCGACATTGTTCACATATCCGACCATTTCATAAAAGGCTCTGTTATACTGATTGTCAAGCTCCTGCCTCAGATCCCCGGTCCGCTTGTACTGATAAATGCCCCACGCCGCCACTGCTCCAATGACTGCAATGACGATGCTGTACATTTTTCTGTCTGAAAGTCTCCTTTTGAAATCCAGCAGTTTATCCCGTATACCCAACTGTAATTACCTCCTTCAGGTATTTGCCGCTCAAATCCCGAAATTGTGCTTCCCGATCTTCGTAACGATTTTTCTGCTCCAGATCCATGAACTCGTAGCCGTGGCCGGATTCCAGTAATATACACAACCGTTGGTCGGATCCCAGCCATCCAGTGCGTCCCTCGCAGCCTTGACCACCGTTGAATCCGGATCGATGGGCACATTTATCTGGCCGTCGCTCACAGCAGTAAATGCACCTGGTTGGTATATCACTCCGGCAATGGTATTTGGAAAATCGGGATCCCTCACCCTGTTCAGGATAACGGCTCCTACTGCGACCTGTCCCTCATACGGTTCGCCTCTGGCCTCACCATTAATTGCTCTGGCCAGAAGCTGTTCATCACTGATGCCGGTCTTTTGGGCATATGAACCTCCCAATCTGAAAAGCGGATCAGGCCCGATAAGCGAACATACGCAGATCAAAATGACGGCAGAGACCGTAATAATGATTTTTCTGCTCTTCAATGCACATCTTCCTCCAGTCTTCTTTGCATGAATAATAATATTGCAGTGTTTCCTGTCTGATTTATTCTCCGCATTGTACAGAAAAAATATTCCCTGAGATAAGGGTCCGAAGGTTAAATATGTAATAAAGCATGATCAATTTGCCAATAATGATTACCGGAGGTAAACAACTAATGCATATATTATTTCTGACAGCATCCACAGGAGGCGGACATGTCAAGGCGGCACAAGCGCTCATGGAGTATATGGAGCAAAATATCCCAGGCTGCAGGACCACTCTGGTCGATGCCCTCAAATATATAGACCCGCTGATCGACAGGCTGATAGCCGGCACATACCTGCAAACGATAAAAAAGGCCCCTAAAATATATGGGATGCTGTACTCGATTTCAGAGAAGCACAAGGCAGTCACCAATATCGTCAAGACAATAAACGCCTTACTGGCTCCTAAGCTTGCAGAAATCTTCAGCAACGATCCTCCCGGTGCCGTTATATGTGCTCATACGATGCCTCTGCAAATGGTATCCGCTCTGAAAAGAGCAGGCAGCCTAAATATCCCCATAGTAGGTATTGTCACAGATTATACAAATCACTACTTCTGGAAATTGGATGAACCTGACGCTCTCATCGTCGCCCACGAGCAAATAAAGTCAGATATGATAAAAATGGGCATCAGGGAGGAGAAGATACACGTATTCGGGATCCCGGTGTCCGGCCGTTTTTGTGAGAACCATGCGAAACATGGCTCAGGCAGTTACATCGGCAAGAATAAGCAGTCAGTGCTGCTGATGGGCGGAAGTCTTGGCCTCTGCAATATGGAAAAGGTTTTTGCGGCTCTTCTTGGACTTGATCATGATATCCGCATAGTCGCAGTCGCGGGATATAATGCAGGACTGCGCCGCAGACTGGAAAAAATGGCGTCCGGATCCGGCAAAGATGCCTGCATTTATGGCTATACAGACAATATATGCGGCCTGATGGACGCATCCTCACTGATCATTACGAAACCTGGCGGGGTAACGGTTTCCGAAGCTTTGATAAAGAGGCTCCCTATTTTCATTATAGATCCTATCCCTGGTCAGGAGGAAAGGAACGCTGAATTTCTGATAGAGTCTGGTGCTGCATGCATGCTCAGTCAGTCGGATAACCTGCATAATGTTCTGACAGGCATACTCGATAGTCAGATACTTCTGAAGAGGATGTCCGAAGCCGCAGGAAAGCTGGCAAAGCCCAATGCATGCGAAGATATAACCCAACTGGTCATACAGCTGGCATACAAAGACGAAAATATGTCGATGGACAGAGCGACGATCAATATGGATCGTCCTGCCCGGTCTATTGCAGACATAGCTGATTTATGCTAAACTTACTGTCAATATTTATCAGGTGCCTTGCTGTTCTCAGTTAAAGATCCTTCTTGCATGCACGACGATACCGTCGGGATTTTCGCGGTATAAGTCCCCGATGGCTGCATAACCGGTTTTCCTGCCTGCATATATATAGCTGCCTCCGCCGATGCATACGCCAACAGAGCTTATCCCAAGGTCTTCAATATCTTCATCATCCTCATCATCCTGATCAGCATCCTCCTGCCCTCCAGCTTCAGCAGTTTCGTTGTCACGCTGTTTTGACAGGAATACAAGGTCGCCTGCCTTCGTTTCGCTGATATCTATTTCCCTGCCGGCTTTCATCTGCCCTTCGAGAGTGATCGGCAGATTTATGCCGTTGATCCTCGCACTGATGAAAACAAGTCCGGGCGCATCGATGCCCATCGAGCTCAGTCCGTTGAGCATAAAGCTTGTGCCTTTGAATTTCAGCGCGGTCGAAGCAAAATCATCAGCATTGGTGACCGGAATGGCATCATCGACAGGTATTCGTATGATACCGCTCCCCTTGAGCCAGCCGGTCTTGTTTTTCGGAAGGAAGACCTCATATGCGTCATCCGTATTATTGAACGCGTAGAACTCTGTCCCCATTTGCGCGTTTACCATGGTGATGCCGCCATTCGGTCCCGAATAAACAGTTTTCTCCCTGCTGGTAACAATGATCCTGTATGTGAATACTCTGCCAGAAATGCTCGATACATCGCCGCTTAAATATTTAGACTTGATCCAGCCGGTAATGCCGCTCACAGTCTTGACCCTGGACCACCCGCCGTCACTTTCAAGGATGCTTACAGGCTGATTGCACAACACCTGCGTTAGTCGCGTCGACGTTACATCTGGTCTCTCATAGACATCTGCGACGCTCTCTGTTCCGACAGCAGCATCCTCGTCCATTGGTATACCATAGATATATTTTATCGGCTGCGATTCCTCCGGCGTTTCTTCGTTTACCACAGACGCTTCAGTGCTTTCTTCGCCGCAGCCGTATAAGAAGGCCGGGAGCATCAATACCAGCACAATGCCCGCAATGGTCCTTATAAGACGCCGGCTTACGCACGTCAGCCGCATATTAAGTGATTTGCTTTTTTTACATGATTTACGCCTGTAAAGGAAACTCATACCCCAGCTCCACAAAATTCATTTCGTCCCCGAAGATTTCCTGCGCCAGCTCAACCTCCCGCTTCTTGCAGGTAAAAATGAAAACCTGTCTGTCTTTAAACTCTCTTCTAAAGTATTTTAACGCAAGTTCGGTCCTTTTGTCATCATACTGCGAAAACACTTCATCCATGAACAGAGGAAGGCTTTCCGATCCCGAAGCAAGGATCCCGGCCACAGCAAGCCTCAATGCAAGATACATCTGATCCGCTGTGCCTCCGCTGAGTACGGCCACATCCTTAACATCACCGCTGTCCGGTACTGCTGTCTTCAATAAAAGCTTGTCCCCGCTCCTCAGATCGGAATATCTGCCGCCGGTAAGCCCCGAGATGGTCCTGCTCATAGCGCTGTTCAGTTCCGGCGCGATATTGCGCCTGATTTCCTCAGCTGCTTCCGACAAAACCTCTTGAGCCAATTTAAGTGCATTGCCCTTATTTCTAAGATACGTTATTTTTTCCCTGACGGCAACGGTTTCTTCTTCCACGTGCTGCAGCCTGTCGGTATCGTCCGCCTTGTCGTCGAGCAATCCCTCGCAATATTTTTCTCTTAGCGCAGCTTCTACAAGCTTCTGCTTTATACTTTCCGATTCGGCCTTCCATTCGGTCTCCAAACTTGCGGTATCAGTATCGTAAATCAGGACATCAAGCTCTCTTTGTGCAAAAAAGCTGTCCGGCAGAAGATAATTTGGCATGGCCGCCGCTTCAAGTCCTATCTGCAGTCTTCGGCTCAAATCCTCCAGTTCATTTTGCACTATAATAAGCTCCTGCCGCATATCAGCTGCACTCACTACTTCTCTGCCGCATATCATTGATATACTGCTCAGCTGATTCCTTCTCAGTTCTTCGAGCGCCTCCATCCTTTCATATGCGGCATTTGCTTCTGATGTATTTCCCGGGACCGGATCCCGGCCTGCCGGATAATTGCCTGTGCCGGTTTTGTGCATATTTCTCCGTCCCATCAGCGCTTTCCTCAGCAATAAAGCTCCGACAGATCCAAACAGGCATGTCAGAGTGAGATAGATATAGGTCGTCAGCGGATTATCGTTCAGCCCCCGGACAAGCATATCATACACGAATAGTGCACCTGGTATCAACGCAGCACTAAGGCACAGCAAAGACAGAACAGTTATCGGCATAACACTCCTTCCGGATCTCTTTGGAGCGTTATTGCGTTCTTCAGTATCCTTTTTGCTGCTCTCTGCCATTTTAAGCCTTCTCAGGCGCATCTCCGTATCCTCAAGCCTGATGGCAGCTTCCTTAAGGCTGGCCTCTCTCTTCATACCCGAATCGATCTTTTTTCTGATCTCAATAAGCCTGCCAAGTCCGTACAGCCATTGTTCATGGTTTTCCAACGCTTTAAGACTGCACTTGACTTCAGCAAGCTCTGCCCTTATGTCCTCTTTCTTCTTCTGTCTTTCAGCCAACACAGCATGTTCCTCTTCCAGCTTCTTCAGTTCCGACTCCAGTTTGTCCAGTGGCTGTGTCCTGGTCCTTTCTGTCCCGATCCTGTTTTTCAGAGCATCATTCAGCGCCGTCAAAGCTTTTTGGAACAGCAGGCCATCTGCGCCCGGACTGTCCGCATTTGCAAGCCTGGCCGCCAGGTTTGACGAGTCGCCGGGACTTATCCTTACTTCCGTTTGCCTTATGAAAACGGTATTTTCAAATGCTGCCTCATCGATCCCCAGCTGTTCGTCTGCGATCAGCGGCAGCTTGTCCTTTCCAAGCCCGAAGGAGGCCGTAATATCATTATATACACTGTCGAATATCCTTACCGTGTTCTTGTCAAAATCCCTCTCCAGGCGGAACGATGAGCCGTTATCCAGCGTATAGGTCATTGCCCCCTGATATGGAGCTCCGTCCCAGGGAGAATACCTTTTCCCTGGAGCAGGAAGACCTGCCGGAGATCTCCTTCCGCCCTTCATTCCATAAAGCATCGCACGGATAAACCACTGGAGGGTCGTTTTGCCCGATTCATTATCTCCGTATATGAGGTTCATGCCTTTTCCGAAGGATAGCGCAACGTTTTTCAGTTTTCCGAACCCCTTGATTTCGATCCTGTCTATATGCATATCCTGCCCTCACCGATGGCATCCAGACCATAATATAACGCCTGCAATACCACTCTCGCGGACTCCTCGTCCGGAGCCGACTCCGCCCTCTCCATCATCTTTCTGACAAACAGTCCCCTAAGGCCCTGTTCCTGTGCGATCCGTACAAGATCGTAATCCGGAACGGTATTGTCTACGATTTTCAGGCAGAAAACCTTCCCGGCAAGCATCGGTACGATCTCAGCTGCATCCACCGCTGCTCCTGCCGGTATCCGGCCTTCCATCGAGATCCTGTAGAGGTCGCGGTCACTCCCCATCTTTTCCATCTCCGCCTCGATCACGCCGGCAGCCTGTTCACTATTGAAGCACCCGCTTATGTTAACTGAAATATCAAAAAATCGTCTGGAGCAAATACTGATAAACTCTGCATTTATAGCTGCCCTTTTACCGGGCTCCTTGTCAATCACCGTGACAAAGGCTCCATGGTCGCCCGTTTCGTCGAATCCCAGCGGTTCCGGGCTTCCGGCATTGAAAAAGATGCCTTCGGTGCCGGCATGGCCGAATGTTGAGTGGAAATGCCCCAACGCGCAATAATCGATCCCTGTGAGTGCGATCTGTTTGCTGGAAATAGGACGGAAGGCTCCTGTACTGAAAGGCATGTCCAATGTGCCATGGTACATAAGAATATTTATGAATGACGGATCTGCTTTGCCAAAGCCAAGACCTCCATAGACTCTTGTCCCTGTCCTGCGGCATTCGAATACATCATTGTCCCTGAGGATATGTACGTTTGACGGCCATACATGTTCTTCATAGTATGACCCGGCAAGCCGCGGGTCGTGGTTTCCGGGTATGATCAGCACCGGAATGTGCGATATCCTCTCAAACTGGTCACAGATAAAGTGTATCGAGCTTTTCCCCGTATACCCATGTTCGTAAAGGTCTCCGCAGACAAGCACCATATCGGTACTCTCACTGTCTGCAAGATCGATCAGCCTTGCCAGCGCTTTTTTCAGTTCATGCCTTCGCTGCTGCGGTCTGCCTTCCATTCCCGACAGCGACGTGAAGGGAGCGTCAATATGCAGATCGCCGAACTGGAGCAGCTTGATCCTCACTCATATCACTCCTCATTCCATTACATCGGTATAAACTTTGGTCCATAGAAAGCTTTACAATAACACACTGGTTCTTCGCTATATTTCGATAACAGCATATGCCACTGCATAGCTGCTGCAATGCGAAATGCTTATATCGATCCCTTTTGCGCCCAAAGCATTGAACAGCTCAAGTGCTCTTTTGGTGAGGATCACGAATGGTTTTCCCTTCTCATCGTTCATGACCTCGACCTGCTTCAATTCCGTCCCTCCGGCAAGACCCGTTCCCAACGCCTTCAGCACGGCTTCCTTGGCTGCGAATCTGGCTGCATAGCTCTCATACTTTGCTTTATTCCGCATTTCACAGTATTTGATCTCATTGTCGGTAAATACCCGGTTTCTGAAGCTCTCCAAATCCTCCAGAGATCTTTTTATCCTGTCGATCTCGATTATATCCACGCCGCATCGTATTGCCATGATTTTATATGTACCTCTCCTTCTCCCTGCCTTTACGGTACTTCATATCCATCAACAGTCCTATCGTCAATATTCGCCGATTCCTTTACTGCCGGCTGCAAATAAAACAGGGGGCGTGAAATCAATCATTCAATTTCCCGTCCCCTGTAATATATCCATGATCATCCGACTGACAGCAGACTCATATCCTCAGCCTGCTTTTCCGTCTTTCATCCAGCACGGCATCCAATGCTTCCGCTTCATTCACGGCAGTTTCCAGCTGCTCGAGCATTTCCTCGTTTTCGATGCTGGACATGATCTGATGCTTGAACATGTTGACGGTACTCTCCATATAATCCAGCTTTGCATTTATCCGTTCCAGATCCTTTTTCTCCTGCTTCATCCTCTCGATCAGCCGCTCATCCATTTCGATTATCTTTCTGACATCATCCGCCATATGCGTATCCTTTGCAAAGCTGAGCTTCCTGTTGTTTGCATTGATCCTTGCCGATACGGCGCTCACATCAACGCTGCTCAGTTCCCTGCTCCTTATGCAGAAATTGTTCAGCAGCTTCAGATATGCGATGACCAGGCTGAGCGTCTGTTCAACTATTTTTTCCTTCAGATAGCTTGGTTCGCCAGTCGAGTAGGAAGTGAATATGTCATTCTTGTCCTCCATCACCTTCCTGAGCTTTTGCATGTAGGTGTTGTTGGTATTCCTCCTGGCTTCTGCTGCAAGGCGGTTTGCCATCCTGTTCAGGTCGCGGATTTTCCTGAACTTTTCCTTCTGGTTGAACTCCGCATGAAATTTCTTGCTTAAAAGCGTCTGAATGACGAATGCAGCGTAGACAGCTATGCTTCCCGTTACAGTAATCGAATCGGGCAATGCCATATTATAGCCGAACAGCGTCGGAAATGCGGACGGATCACTCAAAAGCGCCGCTAATATCAGAGCTGCAGCCAGCACGCCTATATTCCTCAATTTGAATAATGCGCTCAAAACCATCCTGGATCTCATAGGTTCAACCACCATTTCCGCCTATAAACAAAACATCTGTCAGTAAAGCCATATCTTCCTGATATGCGGCTTTCTTACTGAGACACCTTGTTTTCTGCCTTTTCCTTCACTTCAAAACCCTGCTCGGTGCCGAGCATTGCTTCCGCTCTTGCTCTGGCCCTTTCTCTTGCTGAATTCATGTCGAGCCTCTTGAGCTTAAGGTCCATATTTGTGTCGCCGAGCGATTCCACTGCATTCGCACGGGCTGTTTTCCTGTTCACAAGCTCCCTTGCCCTGTCCATGCTCTCATTTACACTGCCTACAGTATTGTTTCTTGCGGTGTATCTTGCATTGACCGAGTTGATATTCTCTCTGAGCTGGGCCATTTTTGCCTGGGATTTCAATGTTTTGAGTTCATTCAGCTTGGCACTCATCTCGGACTCGAATATCTTATAGTCCTCCCTGATCTTTGCAACCTCGGCCATAGCAGTGTCATAGGTAGCCTTGTGGGTTTCATATGTGGCCTGGTATTCTTCCTCCTGCATCAGCAGTTCGATGAGAAGATCCTTGTCTCCCTGTTTCTGTGCGGCCTCTACTCTGGCCTTCACAGCAGCGAGATTCTTCTCTGCATTTTTCATTTCTATTTTTATCATTTCCGCATTGGTCTGTATCTCGAGTATTTGCTGTTCAGCTTCTTTTCTTGCCTTCTCGATCTGCAGCTTTATGTCCTCGAACAGGAGTTCCGGATTGCTCTCTTCGATGCCGCCCAGCAGTCTTCCGAAGAACCCTCTTATCAAAGCGCCAAGTCTACTGAAAAAACGCATATTATATGCCTCCCT
>CAZQUQ010000091.1:7224-10688 GCA_964596445.1 uncultured Oscillospiraceae bacterium | reverse complement strand
CTGCTTAAGTGATGAAAGGCAAAATCGAACAACACCGGCTGCTTAAGTGATGAAAGGCAAAATCGAACAACACCGGCTGCTTAAGTGATGAAAAGTGGCTTAAGGAATACTGGCTGCCATAGTGGTGAAAAGGTGAAAAGCGTCCCCCAAAAGGGACGCTTCGTATGACTATGTCTGATCAGAAGTTCAGGAGCGAGACCTTCAGGACGCCGTCGATCTTCCTTATTTCGTCGAGTATATCGTTGCTGACATCCTGATCCACACTTACAAAGGAAACTGCCTTCTCTCCCTTCTTGTTCCTGCTCCACTGCATTGCGGCGATGTTGACGCCGGCATTGCCGAGGATGGTGCCGATGCGTCCTATTATACCGGGTTTGTCGATATTCTGGATAGCGACGACGTACGGAGTCGGCTCGAAATCGAGCTTATAGCCGAAGAAGTCGACTATCCTCATTTCTTCCTTGGCAAAGATCGTGCCCGATACGCTCAGCGTCCTTTTCTTTGTAGTGAACTTAACGGTAATAAGGTTGGTGTACTTGTCGAGCTGGGAGCGTTTGCTTTCAACCATTTCAATACCCATGTTGTGCAGCATGAGCTCTGCGTTGACGTAGTTGACCTTTTCCTTTATGACCGGGTCCAGGAAGCCTTTGAGTACGGACAGCGAGAATACCTTGGTCTCTTTGTCGGCAAGATCGCCGCTGTATACTATCTCTATCTTTTCGACCGTTTCTTTTTCCGCCTGGTAATAGATCTTTCCGAGCATTTCGGAAAGGGTGATATACGGCCTGAGGCCATTGATGTCCATATGCATTGACGGCATGTTGACCGCTGCGACCATCTCGCCTGCAAGTGCAGATGCAACAAGCTGAGTCACAGCCGTACCGACATTGTAGTTTGCTTCATGGGTCGATGCACCGAGATGCGGAGTGATGATAACATTGTCCAGCTCAAGCAGCGGGTTCTGGTATGTCTGTTCTTCCGGCTTCTTATCATATCCCGGTTCGGGATCCAGCACGTCGATGGCCGCTCCGGCAACCTTGCCCGATTTCAAAGCGTCGTACAACGCTTTCTCATTCACAAGGCCTCCCCTGGCGGCATTAACGATACGCACGCCGTCCTTGCAGAGCTTCAGTTCCTTCTCCCCTATCATTCCGTAGGTTTCGGCAGTCTTCGGAGTATGCAGCGTTATCAGATCCGACTGCTTCAGCAGATCCTCCAGCGTTTCACATTTCTCAACACCCTGCTTCTTGAACTTCTCATCGGTGATGTACGGGTCGTATGCTACAGCCTTCATTCCGCAGCCTTTCAGCTTTCTGGCCACGATCGAGCCGATCCTGCCGAGGCCTATGATGCCCACTGTTTTACCCTCAAGCTCATTGCCAAGGAACAGGTTTCTTCTGAAATCTCCCCTTCTGGCTGCCGCGTTTGCCTGCGGGATATTCCTGAACAGACAGAAGGCATGGCCTATGGCAAGTTCTGCTGCAGCCATTATATTGCTTTCGGGAGTATTCACAACGATGATGCCTTTTTGTGTACAGACGGGGACATCGATATTGTCGATACCGTTTCCTGCACGGCCTGCCACTTTGAGGTTCTTGGCTTTCTCTATCAACTGTGCGTTGACCTTGGTAACGCTCCTTACGATGATGGCGTCATAATTTTCTATAATGTCAAGGAGTTCGTCATGTGAGATCCCGTATCTGGTATCGACCTCGTGGCCTTTGTCTTTCAGGTATTGAATGCCTTCGTCGGCTATCCTTTCGGTTACGATTATTTTCATATAAAACCCTCCTCCAAGTATACTTCCTGCAAATTTCGTCCGATATTGCCGGCCTGCCGGCACCTTTGCTTTAATCCAGCCGGTGTTTATACTTTTCAGCCTGTCAGCGTCTTTCCTATGCCTTACAGCTATTATTGCTTTAATACTTGCCGGCGCTTATGCGATAAATCTGTCGATCAGCTTCAGCAACGCCTTTATCTCATCCGTCGTTGCATCGGCCATGTGGGCGATCCTGAACGTGACATCCCTGAGATCGCTGTAACCATTCGATATCATCCAGCCTTCCTCTCCAAGCTTTTTGTTCAGGTCGCTTACACTGATGTTCCTGGTGTTTTTGATCGTCGTCAGTGTATTCGATGCATATCTCTCATCCGGGAACAGCTCAAAATTCTCCTTCGCCCATGCCCTGACGATCAATGCCATTTCAAGATGGCGTGCGAACCTGTTTTCAAGGCCTTCCTCCAGTATCCTGTCAAGCTGGTAATCCAATGCGAACATGTGTGAAAGCGAAGGCGTCGACGGATACTGATAATCCTTCTTTAATATGTAGTTATACAGATCGAGCAGATCCAGATAAGTTCCTCTGAATTTTACCTTTGATGCTGCGGCCGCCGCTTTCTCCGAGAATGAGCACAATGCCATTCCGGGAGGCAGTCCAAGGCATTTCTGGGTAGAGGTTATGCATATGTCTACGCCGAGCCTGTCGACTTCGATCTTCGTACCGCCCAAGGAGCTTACCGCATCCATACACCATACCACTTCGGGATACTTCTTCATAACCTCAGCAATTTCTTCTACAGGGTTCATGATGCCGGTGGAGGTTTCGTTATGAGTTATTGTGATGAGGTCATATTTGCCTGTTGAAAGCGCTTTGTCCACCATTTCAGGTGTCGTCGGCTTTCCCGGCTCCGATGAGATCAGGTCCGCAGGAACACCGTTGGATTCAGCCATTTTGAACCACCTGTCTCCGAATGCACCAACCGAGAACACCGCTGCTCTTTTAACGGTACAACAGCGCACGGCTCCCTCCATCAGACCGCTCCCTGACGATGTCGAAAGCAGGATCATGTTGCCGGTATACATCACCTTCTGCATCTTCTCGGTTATCCGCCGCTGAAGCGCCGACGCATCCTTCGTCCTGTGTCCGATCATCGGTGTGGCCATTTTTTGAAGGACATCGTCCCTCACCTCTACCGGTCCCGGTATGAACAGTTTCTTGTGCATTTCCTTTTCCTCCTATTCGAGGCGGGTAATTGCTGCCGTCTCGGTATAAAATAAAAGATCAAATCTTCGATAAGACCTGACCTTTAAACATGCAAACCACATGTGATCCTTTTACTCTGTCCTTTTGCCTGAGAGATTAAGCTTTTCAGCCTTGCCCCTTCGGCGCCGTCATGGTCTCTCCAGAGATTCGTCCCGACAAGGTCGCGTCCCAGCTTCCTCGCCAATCATCCGAAATATTATTCAGTTTGATCCGGTACCTGTTAGATCCCGGTTGATGTTGCTTCGTAAAATTATTTTAATTATAATTAGTCATTTTCCAATTGTCAAGGAATTATCAAAAAATAATCACCAATCAAGCAGGCCTGCCACATAGGTTCTAAAAAGTCCGTCAAACAGGCATTTCGACGACTACGTGCCACCCAATTATCATGAGAGCTCAATTATCATGAGAGCTCAATTA
>CAZQUQ010000091.1:0-7124 GCA_964596445.1 uncultured Oscillospiraceae bacterium | reverse complement strand
CAATTATCATGAGAGCTCAATTATCATGAGAGCTCAATTACCATTAGACATTCAATGGCCTGTCATACGAATCCCCGCATAAGGTCTTCGAAGGTGTCGCGCCTTCTTATGAGCCTCGGGTTTCCGTCCAGTCCGATCAGGATCTCGGCGGGCCTCAAGCGGTTGTTGTAGTTGGATGACATGGAATATCCGTATGCTCCTGCATCCATGACGCCTATCAGGTCGCCTTCCTTTGCTTCAGGCAGCTTCCTGTCCTTTGCTATGATGTCGCCGGTCTCGCAGATGTTGCCGACTACGGTCGCAGGCGCAGCAGCATCGTTTTTCAGCACCACATCGTTCCGATACAGTTCGATGTCGTGATGCGAATCGTACATTGCCGGCCTTATAAGCACATTAAAACCTATATCCGTACCTATGTATGTCCTTTCACCATTCTTCTTCACTGCGTGGACTGTGCCGAGCAGGACGCCGCATTCCGCAACGACGTAGCGTCCGGGTTCCATCTTTATCCTGATGTTCCTGCCGTATCGGGCTGTCCAGTTCTCGATCACTTCCGTGAGCCTTCGCCCTGTCTCCTCCAAGTGCAGCCTTTCCTGCCCTTCCTGCTTGCGGTACGGTATGCCGAACCCGCCGCCCATATCGACGAACTCGAGATCTTCAAACTGAGCAGCTATCTCCAGCATTGCCTTGAAGCCTTCGATGTATGGCGTTGCCTCCATGAACAGCGAACCGATATGCTGATTTATGCCGACGAGTTTCAGACCGTATTGGTTCAGGATGCTTCTGACTTCGTCTATATCATCGATATTGATGCCGAATTTCGTGTTTTTGCCTCCGGTAACAACTTTTTCGTGATGCCCTGCGCCAACACCCGGATTGAAACGCACAACGGCCTTCCCGCCGGGATTGAGGCTGCCGTACAGTCTGAGCTGGGACAGTGAGTCACAGCTTATAAGTATTCCCTTGTCTATGGCATACTGCATTTCTTCGGCAGAAACATTATTGGCGACAAACAGAATTTCATCAGCCTTGAAACCGGCGCAAATCAGCACATGTATCTCTCCCGGCGACATAGCGTCGGCATGGAGCCCTTCCTGCCTGATTATTTTGAGCAGCTCCAGGTTTGAATTTGCTTTTATGGAATAATTGGATTTGAAATTGGGATACGAAACAAGCTTCGCCATTTCGCGGGACCGTTGTCTCAGTATCGCTTCATTGTAGACGTACAGCGGGCTGCCGTATTCCTTGATAAGCTCCGATGGCTTGCTGTTTCCGAAAAAGTTGGTTTGCTCCGTGTAATAATTGGTCATGCTGCTTCCCCCGTTCGTCTTTGTATATATTATGTTTACATTTGCTCTGATTGTATAGTTTTTATCGGTTTTTTTGTATTATTATATAGCCCGCGGAGAATGTCAACTATTTTTTTGCATTTATTGTTATTTTACTTGAACTTTTTACCTGGCCTCATATTCATCTGTCCATCAGCTGCATCAGCGCCCAGTTTCTTGTTGCGACCGTCTGCGGATGAAGCAGAAATCCTTTGTCCACTACATGCCTGATCGTGGTATCGATGCCGGCCAGGACTGCTTTCTCAAGGCTTTCATCTGCCGCCTTCCTGATTTCATCCACATCTTCAAAGTTCCTCATGTCTTCTATATAGTCGGCCACGAACACAATGGTGCTTAACTTGTCCATACCCGGCCTGCCCATCGTGTGATCCGCAATTGCCGCAAGGATCTGCGGACATTCGATCCCGAACAACTCCCTTGCAAGATGTGCTCCGATCTGTCCATGGAGAAGTTTTGGCTGCATTTTGGTTATGTCGTCAACGACGATGCCGTATTTTTTACACGCCGGAAGAATGGCGCTCTTCTCCATATCTTTTGCACAGTCATGTACAAGCCCGGCTATTGCTGCCTTCTCGGTATCTCCGTCGTATTTTTCTGCAAGGCGGATACTTGCTTCCATGGTCCTTACAGAGTGGCTGAATCTGTATGGTGAAAGCATTTTTTTGAGTATCGAGATCATTTCGTTCAAATCTTTCATATGTGTTCGCCTCTTGATCTATTTTGTCTCATAACAGTTCAATAATGTTATGTTTAATGTCTGAAACAACTGCATCTCAACATAATCGGCATATTATTGCGGAAACCTCATTATGACCGATATAGTCCGTTTTCTATGATATACTCTTCCACCGCTTCCGGTACTAGATACTTGATCGATCTGCCGTTTTGGCATCTTTGTCGGATATCGGTGGATGATATGTCTATGAGCCTCGATTCAACCGGATGGATGGCTGCGCCGTATTCTGACTGCAGCCGACTCATGCGGAGCATGAACACATCTTTGGAAAAACCCGGGCGCAGCACGGCAATGAACTCACAGAGCCTAAACACCTTATCGAACTCGCGCCAGGTCACCAGTTCAGGGACCACATCTGCACCGACAATGAAGTATATGCCTGCGTCCGTTCCATAGATCCTTCTGAGCTCGCACAGCGTGTTGATGGTATATGAATAGCCGTCAGCATCCAGTTCGATGCCTGAGGCTTCAAAATACCTATTGCCTGCGACGGCGCGCTTTACCATCTCAAATCTGTGTCCGGCTTCGATCACCTCGCTGTCCGGCTTGTGAGGCGGCATACCGGACGGTATGAACAGTACCCTGTCAAGGTTTGCCTTCTCCCTGACATCCTCTGCTATCAACAGGTGGGCGTTATGGATCGGGTTGAACGTGCCGCCCATGATCCCTATTTTCATTGGTTTTTCAGTAAATCCGGCCATTTTGTCATTTCCCGTCCTTTGTATCATTTCATTGTCCTTGATGCCGATTATTGCCGTGAATAATAAAATGCCCGCGGACATATACATTATAACACTTTAATTCAAAGAAATGTCCGCAGGCTGATCACAGCATCATTACTTTTTTATTCCGATGTCACGGCGGTAATGCACATCATCGAAGAAGATCTTCGCTGCAGCAGCATAAGCTTTTTCCCTCGCATCGTCCATATTTGCTCCGACGGCCGTCACGCCAAGTACTCTGCCGCCTGCGGTATGGAATCTGCCGGAATCCAGCTTCGTGCCTGCGTGGAAAACCACCACCGCCGGATCCTTTACTGCTTCATCGATGCCGCTGATCTCAAGACCGGTACGGTATTTACCGGGATAACCTCCTGATGCCAGTATGACGCACACCGCTGCTTTGTCGTCCCATTCGATTTTAACAGTATCGAGCCTTTCATCGATTATCGCTTCGAATATATCGATAATATCGGTCTTCAGGAGCGGAAGCACCACCTGTGTTTCCGGATCGCCGAACCGTGCGTTGTATTCCAGAACCTTTGGCCCGTCTGCAGTGAGTATGAGTCCGAAGTACAGCACTCCTTTGAACTTGCGCCCTTCCTTGTTCATTGCCTCTATTGTGGGCATGAATATATTGCTCATGCAGTATTCATCCATTTCGCCGGTATACAGCCTGCTGGGGGCAAATGTGCCCATACCGCCGGTGTTGGGTCCCATGTCATTGTCGAATACGCGCTTGTGATCCTGCGAGCTTATCATGGGAACCAGCGTCTTGCCGTCGGTAAAAGCCAATATAGAAACCTCGGGTCCGGCAAGGAATTCTTCTATGATGATTCTGTCGCCTGCACTTCCGAAAACCTTATCCTCCATCATGCTCCTGACGGCCTTTACCGCTTCGTCCTTATCCTTTGCTATGACGACACCTTTGCCAAGAGCAAGGCCGTCTGCCTTTATGACCGCGGGATAACTGCATTTGGACAGGTATGCCTCTGCAGCTCCATTATCGGTAAACACCTCGTATGCCGCTGTAGGTATACCATACTTTTTCATGAGGTTTTTGGAGAACACTTTGCTGCTTTCGATCTCGGCCGCAGCCTTTACCGGCCCGAATGCCCGGATGCCCGCCGCCTCAAGCGCATCAACCATACCAGATGCAAGCGGATCATCCGGCGCTACGACCACCAGATCCATCGACTCATTTTTAGCAAAGCTGACGATCCCGTCGATATCAGTTGCCTTCACCGGCACACACTGCGCCAGTGAGGCTATGCCTCCGTTGCCCGGCGCACAGTACAGCTTTGACACTTTGGGGCTCTGTGATATTTTCCATGCAATGGCGTGTTCACGACCGCCTCCGCCAACTATCAATATTTTCATGATCCTGCTCCTTCTCAAGCATGAAGTTATATGAGATGCTTCCCATACAACGAAATCAAGGAAATTGCTTCCCAATCAATGAAATTGCAGAATTTGCTCATAAATAACCAAACCACAGAAGCTGCGGCGTAGTAAACGCCGCATCCCGTGCCTGTATCCTAGTGCTTGAAGTGGCGCATGCCTGTGAATACCATGGCGATGCCATACTTGTTGCATGCGTCTATCGACTCCTGATCCCTGATGGATCCGCCGGGCTGGATTATTGCCTTGATGCCCGCTTTATGCGCTATCTCGACGCAGTCGGAGAACGGGAAGAATGCGTCGGATGCCATGACGGAGCCTGGGGTGTTTTCCTTGCCGTAATAGTCTATAGCCACCCGCAGCGCCGTTACCCTTGCAGTCTGGCCGGGGCCTACGCCTACGGTCTGCTTGTTCTTTGCCAGCGCTATGCCGTTGGACTTCGCATGCTTTACTATCTTCATAGCGAAAATGAGGTCTTCCATCTGCTCGTCGGTCGGCTTGACTTCGGTCACGCACTTCAGGTTATCCGGATCGAGAAGCTCGTTGTTGTAATTCTGGACGAGCAGACCTCCCGCGACCTTCTTCATGTCATAGGTGTCCGCAGGGAGCCTTGCTGCAATATTGTCAAGCTGCAGCAGGCGGATGTTTTTCTTCTTCTCAAGTATATCCAGCGCTTCACGGCTGAATGACGGCGCAATTATGATCTCATAGAAGACCTTGCTCATTTCGGCCGCAGTTTCTGCGTCCACTTCTCTGTTGACGGCCACTATGCCGCCATATGCCGATACGGGATCGGCTTCGAATGCCTTTACATATGCTTCCTTTATATCTGCACCGCTGGCTGCTCCGCACGGATTGGCATGCTTCGAAACTATCGCAGTCGGCTCATCGAATTCCTTCAATAGCTCGAGTGCACCGTTTGCATCATTTATATTATTATAGGAAAGCTCTTTTCCGTGGAGCTGCTTCGCATTGGTCAGGCAGCCGATGTCCGCACCGATCTCCTTGTAGAATACAGCCTTTTGATGCGGGTTTTCGCCGTATCTCAGATCCTGGACCTTCTCGAACGTGAGTGAAAGAGTCTCGGGGAAGAATTCTTCGCCGAGCTTGTCCCTGAGATATTTGGCGATAAGCGTGTCATAATGGCTGGTGTGTTCGAACACCTTGTATGCCAGCTTGAACTTGGTCTTTATCGATACATCGCCGGATGATGCGATCTCCTCGAGCACCTTCGGGTAATCGGCCGGATCGACGATGACTACGACGTCCTGATAATTTTTTGCGGCGGCTCTGAGCATAGTCGGACCGCCTATGTCGATATTTTCGATGGCCTCCTCCAGTTCGATGTTGCCCTTGAGTATCGTCTGTTTGAACGGATAAAGGTTTATTATTACAAGATCGATGGGATCGATGTCGAGTTCCTTGAGCTGCCTCATATGATCCTCATTGCTTCGGATGGCCAGAAGTCCGCCATGGACCTTCGGATGGAGAGTCTTTACACGGCCGTCGAGGCATTCGGGAAATCCTGTGATGTCAGAGATATTGATGACGCTGATACCTGCCTGCGTGAGCGCTTTGGCGGTCCCGCCCGTCGAAATGATCTCAACGCCGCGATTGCTGAGATCCCTGGCCAGTTCCACTATACCGGTTTTGTCCGATACACTGATCAATGCACGTTTTATCATTTTATTCCCTTCCCTTCAGATGTGTGACATTTCCCGGAGTGTCGCCACACCCTATCCAAGGAGTGCCTCCACACCTTATTTAAATTTTAAAAATTGTTCACTTTCACTTTGCGGCCCTCGATTACCAGTCTGCCTTCCATATAAAGCTTTATTGCCTTGGGCAGGAGCTCCCATTCGGCCTGCTCCATAACCCTTAGCTGCAATGATTCGGGTGTGTCGTCATCGTGTACTTCGACTGCCTTCTGCAGTATGATGGGACCGCTGTCATATTCATAATCGACGAAATGTACCGTCGCACCTGTTACCTTTACACCGTATTCCAATGCCTTCTGATGCGGTATGATCCCGTAATAGCCTTTGCCGCAGAATGACGGTATCAGCGAAGGATGGACGTTGATGATCCTGTTTTTATATGTTTCTACAAAACTCTTCCCCAGCATGGACAGAAAGCCTGCCAGCACTATAAGATCGGCGCCGCAGCTTCCGAAATGCCATATCAGCGCTTTGTCGTATTCTTCTTCAGTACTGAAGCTTTTCTTCGAAATGCATACGGATGGGATCCCGTTGCTCCTTGCACGTTCAAGCGCATAAGCGCCTGGTCTGCTGGATACCACCGAAACGATGACGCAGTCCGCAAGGTAGCCTTCCCTGATTTTATCGATTATGGCCTGGAGGTTTGTGCCTCCGCCGGATACCATTATCCCAAGCTTAAGCATATGTGATCCAGCCTTTCCTGATCTTCATGTTTGGTCTCCGATGCTGTCCGGCACTATATCTGCCTGTGTCTGTTCTGTTGCTTTCCGCACTTTATCTGCCTGCATCGGTAATACTGCCGCCGCGTTTCACTCTGCCTGCGCCAGCTCTACTCCAGCCTCGCCGGCAATGATCTCACCTATTGCATAGGCCTTCTCGCCCAGTGTTCCAAGATATCCTATCAATCCATCAGCAATGGCCGGATCTGCTGCCAGTACCATTCCGATGCCCATATTGAATGTGTTGTAGACAACGTCATCAGTCATGTCGCCAAGCTGCTTGAGCAGCGTAAATATCGGCGGTACAGGCCAGGAACCGAGGTTTATCTTTGCCCTTAATCCTGCGGGGATCATTCTTGGAATGTTTTCAATGAATCCGCCGCCGGTGATGTTGGATATCCCTTTTATCTCAAACTTTTCCTTTGCCGCGAGTATTGATTTGACATATATCCTCGTAGGCTTCAGAAGCTCTTCTCCCAATG
>CAZQUQ010000090.1:2057-10694 GCA_964596445.1 uncultured Oscillospiraceae bacterium | reverse complement strand
AGTATAACACAAGGAAATTTAATTAGCAATTGTTTTTAGCGGCGGATAATCTCCTGCATAAACATTTTTATCTTATTCTCATCCTTATATCCCGGCCTTCTTTCAACACCGGTCAGTACGTCCACAGCAAAGGGAGCGGCCGTTCGGACAACATCTGCGATGTTTTCGGGGTTGAGCCCTCCGGCGAGTATCACAGGAAGATGAGTGCTGTTCCTTACCTTGAAAAATGCGCGAAGATCTACAGGAACTCCCGTGCCTCCCGGCATTGAATTTGTGAAGGAATCCACAAGTATGCCTGATATCCCGGTCCCGGCAAGGATCCGGGCTGCTTCTGCCGGATCCCCGGCACCAGAATCACAAAGTCCGTCAGCTCTGATGCGCAGCGCTTTGACAGTTTTTATACCCTCTGTGCTAAGCCTCTTCGCTATATATGATACCTCCTCAGGAGTCTCCTTATGGTGAAGCTGCAACATTGCCGGCCGTATCTTCAATACCGTATCGATGACTTTCCCGACAGACCCGCCTGTAACAACACATGTGCAAGTATATGGCGGAACCCTGCCAATCAGGCTTTTTGCATCATCAACAGACAAATTCCATGGAACAGGCTCTGGATAGTCCACCACGAAGCCGAAAGTGTGCACTCCTTCATCAGCGCATACAGCTATATCCTTTTCATTCATCAGGCCGCAGACCTTGACCCTCGTCATTTGCCAGACCTCCTCAACCATACTTTTCTTAAGGCATGCTCATCTCAGACATTTTCCTTATAATGCAATGCTTTGTTAATCATACGCAGCCGTCATTATCACTGTGCTTGACCGCACCTGACAGCATACGGTACATTTGCACCGGGTCAGGCGAGCGAAGTATGGCGGTACCTGTCAAAACCGCATGTGCTCCGGCCGCTGCCGCCCGTCTGATATCACCCGTACATGAAATCGAGCTTTCGCTCACTATCAAAGCATCGCCGCGCAAATATGGGATAAGGCGCTCGGTAGTATCTACGGTACCGCTGTCTGTTTCCAGTTCCAGAATGTTTCTGTTGTTTATCCCAATAAGGGAAAGCTCCAATTCTTCCAGCATCCTGATTTCCTCAAGCGTGTGCGTTTCAACAAGAGGCTCGAGACCAAGCTTCAGCGATTCTTCGACCATTTCCGACAGCCTTCTTTTGTCCATCATCGCAGCTATCAGCAAAACTCCTGAAGCGCCCAAATCCGCGGTTTCCCTTATTTGATCACCGCAGGTGATGAAATCCTTCCGAAGCACAGGTACGGAAACTTCCCCGGCTATACGTTCAAGCAGTCTGGCAGACCCGCCATAATGGTTTTTCTCTGTCACAACGGATATCATCGGCGCGCCTGCCCTGACAAGCTCTCCCGCAAGGGCTGAAGGCTCCCCTCCTGATATAAGGATGCCTTCGGCAGGCGATTTGCATTTAATATCCGGTATCACGGATATGCCGTTACTTTTATACTTCTTCCATAATGCTGCGGAGCATTTCGTACATGAATGGCCGTACACCTCAATACAACCTCCTGTATTCATGCGATGCTTCGACCAACTGGTCGAGCTTTTTTTGCGCCGCACCGCTGTCGATCAGTTCCCCCGCCAGACGGATCCCTTCACGGAAGCCTTCCGCCCTGCCCCCTATCATAAGCGCGCCTGCTGCATTAAAGACAACGGCGCTCCTCCTTGGTCCCTTTTCCTTCCCGGAAAACACATCTCTGATCATTGCAGCATTTTCGCCGGGTGTTCCGGTCGCGATCTCGGAAAGAGAACAGCGGCTCAGACCGAAATCCTCAGGCGATATCACATAGCTGGTGATCGTACCGTTATTTAGTTCGTTTACCCTTGTTCTGCCCAAAAGAGAAATTTCATCAAGTCCGTCTTCCCCATGTACGAACAGAGCCCGCTTATACCCTATCGACGCCGCTACCTGCGATACCGTATCAAGAAGCTCGGGCTTGTAGACACCCAGTACGTGCCGGGAAGCCTTCGACGGGTTGATCAATGGTCCGATTATAGTATAGAAAATAGTTTTGATGCCAAGGTCCTTCTCAGGAGGAAGGACTTTGCACATTACAGGATGGAACAGCGGTGCATACAAAAATGCAATACCGATGTCTTCAATAAGCTTTTCCGCCCCCTTCGGGCTCTGATTGATCTCTACATTTAATTGCTCCAATACATCGGCGCTTCCCGAAAGGCTCGATATGGAACGGCTCCCGTGCTTGGCGACAGGAATGCCGGCGGCAGCGGCGATAAAGGCGGCAGCCGTAGAAATATTGAAAGTACTAAGTCCGCCTCCGGTACCGCAGGTGTCCATCAGTTCCTCATCCACTTCAGGTTCGATCCTGATACAGTTGTCCCGCATAGCCCTGGCAATTGCGGTTATCTCATCCAATGTCGGACCTTTCATCAGAAGCGCCACCTGGAAGCCTGCTATCTGAGGCTCACTAAGCTCGTCCTTCCTTATGGCCTCTATAACGCCATACACCTCTTCCGGCGTCAGGTCCTCCCTGACTGTAAGCTTTCTCAGAACAGTTTTGATCATACTCATCTCTCCTCGTCTCTTCTCTTTAATATTAAATATATCCTCATCCGGTCCGGGACCGGTCGGGAACGATTTTGATCATACTCTTCACAATAAACGGCCGCACAGGCCGAGTTCCCATATTGTGTCAGACTCGTTCCATAATAGCGTTTTTCATTACGCGCACATATTCAGCAACGTGAGGAATACAGTCATACCCATACTGTTCGATTATCTGTACCACTGCACTGCCTACTATGACGCCGTCCGCGAACTCTGCCAGCTCTGAGGCCTGTTCAGGTGTCGAGATGCCAAAACCAATGGCACAGGGTATATCCTTAACCTCTTTTATCGCTCTTACCATCTCCCCGATACCTCCTCCAAGAGTATCCCTCACGCCTGTCACGCCAAGCGACGAAACACAGTAGATAAAGCCCTGCGCTTCTTTGGCGATCATTCGGATCCGATCTCCCGAGGTAGGAGCGATCATAGATATGAAAGCTATATCATATTTGCTGCAATATGGCACGAATTCATCCTTTTCCTCAAACGGTACATCCGGCACGATCACTGCATCGATACATGCCTCACTGCAGTTTTTCATAAATCTGTCGGTGCCATAGGTAAATATGGGGTTGACATATGTCATCAGAGCTGTCGGTACTCTGCAGTTTTTTCTGACTCTGCGCATCATTGCAAATATGTCGTCCACAGTAACGCCTGCATCGAGAGCCCGCTTATCGGCTGCCTGTATCACCGGCCCTTCGGCCACCGGATCTGAGAACGGCACTCCTATCTCTATAAGATCCGCACCTGCCTCAGCCATCCTGTATATAAGCTGTTCCGTGATTTCTATCGACGGATCGCCCGCAGTTATAAAAGGAATGAACGCCTTGCCCTTTAAAAAGACACCATCGAGTCTACTCATATATCCGCACCCCCCTGTAACGTGCTATTGCCGCAACGTCCTTATCACCTCTCCCCGAAAGGCAGATAACAATGATTTTATCCTTTCCCATTTCAGGCGCCAGTTTTCTGGCGTATGCCACTGCATGTGCGCTTTCTACGGCCGGGATTATTCCTTCGGTGCGTGACAGGTATTCAAAGGCGTCTACTGCCTCATCATCGGTCACAGGGACATACTCGGCCCTTCCCCTGTCCCGCAGATCCGAATGCTCAGGTCCCACACCAGGGTAATCAAGTCCGGCCGATATGGAGTATACAGGTGCGATCTGCCCGTATTCATCCTGACAGAAATATGATTTCATGCCATGGAAGATCCCGACAGTCCCGGTCGCCATAGTCGCCGCCGTCTTGTCTGTGTCTATGCCGTGTCCTGCGGCCTCGCAGCCTATCAGCCTTACTGTTTCATCTTCGATAAATTCATGGAATAGCCCTATCGCATTGCTTCCTCCGCCGACACATGCCAAAACTGCATCAGGGAGCCTGCCTTCCTTCTCTTTCAGCTGCTGCTTGACTTCCCTGCCAATGATGCTCTGGAAATCCCTGACCATCATCGGGAACGGGTGAGGTCCGACGACCGATCCCAGCACATAATGCGTATCACTTATGCGCTTCGTCCATTCCCGCATTGTTTCATTGACAGCGTCCTTCAGCGTCTCGGTGCCGCTGGTCACGGCATGCACCTTTGCTCCGAGCAATTCCATCCGAAAAACGTTCAGTGCCTGACGTTCGGTATCCTCCCTGCCCATGAATATTTCGCATTCCATCCCCATCAGTGCCGCAGCCGTAGCTGTGGCAACACCATGCTGTCCAGCTCCGGTCTCAGCTATGATGCGCTTCTTGCCCATCCGCTTTGCCAGCAGGACCTGCCCCAGAACATTATTGATCTTGTGCGATCCGGTATGGTTCAGGTCTTCTCGCTTCAGGTAAATCTTTGCCCCGCCGAGATCCCTGGTCATCTTTCCGGCATAATAAAGCAGGGACGGACGTCCCGCATAATTCCTGAGCAGGTCGTCGAGCTCAGCCATAAAATCCGGATCATTTTTATAGCGCTCGTATGCCTGTTCCAGTTCGATCAATGCATTCATCAGTATCTCAGGAACATACTGTCCTCCATGCATGCCAAATCTTCCTTTCGCCAACTTCATCCTCCCCTTCTGATCTGTTTTGCTCTTTTTATATCTGTTTTGGTACTGGTTATTTGACCTGTTCCGTTCTGGTCCGATCATTCCGAAAATAAAAAAGCTTTCATCCCTCCTGCAAGGGACAAAAGCTCAAGCTTCTGCGGTACCACCCAAATTGACGATAAATCGTCCTCTCGTTCTGTATACTATGATATACATCCTCCTGATAACGGGCAGGATCCCCGTAAGCGCCTACTTTCTGCAACCGATTTCGGGCTTCCCTCACAAGTCCATTCGGAACGTCCCTGCAACCGCATTCCCACCATTTCCGCATACTGCCTCAAGTCTCTGCGCTTCCGGCATCACGGGCGGCTCTCTTTGTACAGGCCTGCGTTCTTACTTCTCTTGCTCATAGGTTATACTTATTGATATTGTGACGATTGTAACACTAATAAAGCAGCAATGTCAATACATTGCTGTTCATTTTTTCAAGTAAAGGCAGCATTTTCGGCCTTGGCTGCTCAAATTTTCAATTAGTGGGAATGAAAATACCAGGATTAGATTACATAATGAATATAAACGCACATTTATGTCCCCTTCCAACATGAAAATACGCGAATTACTTCCCCATTACTTAATTTTTTACGCACCCGGCAAATTTATTTTATAGTACAGGCAAACTTCAGTATTTCACCTCATATACTTATACGGTGACTAATTTTATGGGAGGTGCTTTGTTTGCTGCACTTCTTGCTCACCATAATCAATGAGGTGCTTTGCAGCATCATATTCCAGCTGGGATACGTATCCAACTCGAACTCATTCCCTCAACCCCTCACGGCAGAAGAAGAGCAGAAATACATCGAGGCATACAAAGAAGGCAGCGAAGATGCCAGAAATACGCTGATAGAAAGAAATCTTCGGCTGGTGGCCCATATAGTGAAAAAATACAGCACATTCAGCAGCGATGTCGATGATCTTATTTCCATCGGGACCATAGGGCTAATCAAAGCAATCTCCACATTCGATCAGTCCAAGGGTACCAGGCTTGCCACCTATGCTGCCCGCTGCATCGAAAACGAAATTTTGATGCAGATCAGATCAACGAAAAAAATACAGAGTGAGGTATCGCTTCATGATCCTATCGGCGTAGATCGTGAGGGCAACGAAATAACACTGATAGATGTTATCGGCAACGAAACGGAATCCGTAATTGATGAAGTGGAATTAAAAATACAGGTCAAGCGTCTGTACAACAAAATGAAGGCAGTCCTGAAAAAACGGGAAAAAACCGTACTGGAACTCCGCTACGGCCTTCTCAACGGAACCGGAAAGACACAGCGGGAAATAGCCGGAATGCTTGGCATATCAAGATCTTACGTGTCACGGATAGAAAAAAAGGCGATTAAGAAGCTGAGCAAGGAACTGGAGCCTGAAAGCGGCCATTGAGGGGGTGCAATGCCCCCCTGCGGCTTGATAACGCCTGTCCGTCCTGCCCCGATGAATGCTTTGTTTCAGCGGGGTAAGCCATTTATCCTCATCAAATCATATCAAGAGCCTCTTCGATATATTGAGGCAGACTGATGTTCTTTATACCTGCAATCTGTATGTTGCATTTATTCATAGGTATAAGTATCTTCCTTGCAGGGCTTCCTCCGATGGCAGTGGCCATTGCCGGAGTAAGCTCTCCCATCATCGAGTTGGCTGCCATTATACCTATTGCGCCAATGATGACATCTACTTTATCGGCGTTGAATATGATGGCATTCTCGCCTGTCGCACCTTCGTCCGCGCCTGCTTTCAGCATTGCCGATGTGGCCAGCGCATTGGTGCCGAGAGCTACAATATTCACAGAGTCGCCATGGCGGCTCCTCAGCTTTTCAACGACTGCCTTGCCGATACCGCCTCCCTGGCCGTCAATAACAGCGATCCTCATTTTGCTCAGACCTCCTGATAAAATAACCTTTTCCGTTCATCTCATATCTCAGGTTCCAGGACATTATTAAAATCCGGGTTCCAATGCTTCTTTTTCCATAAGCATATAATACTGGACTCTACCGTACTCATCCAGCTTTTCGACTGTTTCTTCCGATGGTTTTTCCGTATAGGTACCGTTCTCACTGATGAAGCGTCCGGATATGACCGGAAGCTTTTGCTGCATATCAGCAATATAATTGAAGTAGTTGCCTCCGTTAATGCCGGCAAACTTCAGTAGCTCAACTCCAAGATAATTGGAGCTTATTATCGGTGCGGCTCCCTTTGGCACAGAAATGCCGCTGTCGTTCAGCAGCTTTTCGGCCGCATCATTACATAAAATAAAGTATGGAGTCCCATAATGGTTCAGATATTCGTCCAGCGTCCCTTCCTGGCTGATGCCGAACCCCAGCGCTTTATAGCCAAGAAAGTCTTCTCCAAGGTTGGGCAGATGATCGGAAAAATATAGGAATATGACGGGCTCGTCCATCTCAAGGACAGCTTCTGTAAAATAGCCAAGCGCTTTGTCACAGCGGAGGACTCCGTTGAGGTAGTTGTTGACCGTATTATATGCAGCCTCATCCATACCTTCTCTGTATTTAAGTATCTTTGGATATCCAATGTCAGTTTTGGAGTAAGGCCCATGGTTTTCGATGTTGACAACAAACTCAAACACAGGCTTGTCCGGTGTCTCCGCCAGCTGTTCCTCAAACCTGTCGAGTGCAAATCTGGCAGTATCCATATCTGATATGAACTTGTTGACCATCTCGACTTCTTCCAGATCCATGTCTTCTTTAAAAAACAGTTTATCAAATCCGAAGAATTCATATACATTCACCCTGTTGTAGAACCAGGCATCTCCCGGATGGAATGCTATCGTAGCGTATCCCTTCTCTTCAAGGACTCTTGCAAGCGAAAATGTATCATGCCTGATGTAAAATGAGTATGGGCTTGCCATTTGAGGCATTATAGCCAATGAATGTCCTGTGAGGAACGAAAATTCCGTATTCGATGTGCCTCCTCCAAATACCGTCGTAATGATCCTCCCCGAATATGCCTGCTCTTTTATTCTGTTTAAATTCTCAACAGGATTGAACCCCTCATTGAATTCTATTCCCGTTATCCGGTCGACATCATAAAACGCTTCACCCATAACGGCGATGATATGAGGCATCCTGCCCGTATACTGCTTGTAGTATGGTTCATCAAATGCGGAAAGTATCTTTCCGGCTTCTTTTTTATCATACCTTGCCTGTTTGATCGACTTGAAGGTTGCCGCACGGTATGTGAACGAGTATGCAAAACCCATATTCTTATAGAGATTCACGCGTGAGTACCTTGTACCTGTTACCGCAAAACTGTCGTACAGCTTTGAGTCCTTGTAGACTGTTAAAAAGGATGCTGTGAACAATGCCGCACACACAAGTGCTCCGGCTATCCTCACTGACCACTTAATTCTCTTCGGCTTTACGAAGAATAAGAGAAGCAGCGTTGCCGAGAGCCATACCGCTATACTTGCGTATATTATCGGACTGAAAGGCAGCTCCGACAGCTTTATAACTCCTGCCGCTTCCGCTCCGAGGATGATATCCGACGGAATAAACGGCTCCTCCCTCAGTTGCATCACAAAGCGGTTTATGATGTGCATGAGGATGTATAACCCGCCGCCGAGTCCGAAAGCAAGGCAGTGGCTTGACAACAAGTGGAAAAGGATAAGCAGGATCATTGCAGGTGGTACGAAGTTCAGCAAGAACAGCAATGGCTGCTGTACGTATCTTTTGATATTATACATGTCAGCCACATCAGACAGCACAATGCCTATCACCGACAAACCAGCTGAAAGCAGCAGTATAAAAAGCAAATTCAGTATGTAACTTTCAATAATTATCCTTGACCCTTTTCTGCTCAAAAAGACTTCCTCCATAGTTCAGCCGATATCACGGCAATATTATATCACTAATTACACCATTGCTATAATCTTACTGCATATACCTATGCAGCAATTTCTCCTGCTTTCCTGAGTGCCGCTTTAGTAATCGC
>CAZQUQ010000090.1:0-1957 GCA_964596445.1 uncultured Oscillospiraceae bacterium | reverse complement strand
AGAACAGTAATATCAAGCTCCATGCCGGATACAACGAAAAACATCAGAAATATGGGCGGGGTCACATTTTCAGTCAGTCTGAGTATTGAATCACCTGACTTGCTTACGTTGACCAGCATAGCGCCCATAGCCATACAAAGCAGCAGCGGGGAAAGACCAAACATCGTTGCCAGAGCACTGCCAAGAAATACGAAACCCGTTGTAATTATCAGTCGGTTTGAATCCTTTTTGAAAAAACGGAGCGGTACCATAAATAAAACTCCGAGCAGGAAACCCAACAGCAGTGAACCAAGGATCTCTCCTACCGGCTTTGCGACCGACAGGAGCAGTGATGTCTCTCCCGGATGCTGCATCATGTTCACTATAGCAATGGCAAATCCGAAAGCGATCAGAGCAACTGCATCATCGAGCGCAACTACACTGAGCAGTGTCTCGGTTACCGGTCCTTTTGCCTTATACTGCCTCACGACCATTATTGTTGCAGCCGGAGCAGTAGCTGATGCAATTGCTCCAAGAAGTATTGCGATCTCAATATTAAATCCGGTCAGTATCAGCACCAGAACAACAACTGCCGTTGCTGCCAGTCCTTCCATGACCGCTATTATTATAGGCATAGTTCCGACTTTCTTCAGATAGTTCAATTTAAATTCCGAACCTATAGAAAAGGCAATAAAAGCCAGAGCCATCTGTGAAACCATTTCCAATCCCTTGACGAGATCAGCAGGAACTATTTTCAGTATATATGGACCGATAAGCAGTCCGGCAATAAGATAGCCGGTAACATTCGGGAGCTTGGCCAGCTTGACGGCGCGGCCGAAAGCAAGCCCGGCAAATAATATCAGAGCCAGATAAAACAGTGTGTTCAATTGCATATTCAGATTTCAACTCCTTCTGCGCTGAGGACAGGCAAAGTGAATACTACGGCAGTATCCGGCTTAGATAAGTCTCCTACTGTTTCACGTATGATCTGCTTCGCTTTTTCGACTTTTTCATCTTTGAGAACCATGAAAAGCGTCTTGCTTTCTTTCCTTTCGGGATCGATGAGCATACGCAGTGTGCCGAAGATAGGAAAATCCTCATTGTATTTTGAAAGCTCCCTGACCATGCCTGTGCTGTTCAATATCGTAGCACCGCAAATCCCCTGTCCCATGAGCTTTTCAAGAAGAGTGTCGAGCACCTCGACTTTATTGAGTACCATGACCATTAATTGCATTTTGTATCCCCCCAAAAAAGGCACGTAATAAATCAACTCATAAAGTATAATCCTTTATGCTTTTATATGCAACTATGCATGCCTTACATTTCAGACTGTGATATACCTTATGTTCGGACCGTGATATGTTTAGCCACACAATGTTCAGAAGTACAGGCTAATATCCCTTCTCTATCATGTTCTTTGCGATCTCTGCAAACACCGGAGCTGCGGATTTCCCTCCGAGACGGCCGTTCTCTGCAAATACCGCTATGGCATATCTGGGCTGTGCCGCAGGGAAGTAACCTGCGAACCAGGCATGCACGATATCCTTCGAGCCGGTCTCGGCGCTTCCCGTCTTGCCGCCGGCACCTCCGTAATAACCCATTACGGCCTCAGTACCTGTTCCATTAAGCGTCACCGCTTCCATAAGCTTCTTTATCTTGTCGGCTGTTTCCTTGGATATGATGCGGCTGCCCTGGCTGACCTTTATCTTCTCGACGATCCTGCCGTCTGCATCAACTATCGAATCAACTATGTTCACTCTGTTTTTGATCCCGCCATTGGCAATAGTCGCCGTTATGTCGGCGACCTGCAGAGGCGTCGCCAGCAACACGCCTTGTCCTATCGCAAGGTTTGCTACGTCGGCCTTGCTGTGAAAAGCGCTTTTATCGGGAAGGTTTCCGGAAGACTCATACACGCCCTGCCCTGATATTCCCGTCGCATTTCCGAGGCCGAATTTCTGTGCCATGTCCACCAGCCTTC
>CAZQUQ010000089.1:0-10754 GCA_964596445.1 uncultured Oscillospiraceae bacterium | reverse complement strand
AAAATATCTGAGGAGAAGATGGTCCAGCTTGTCAGGAAGTATTTTGATCTCAGGCCTGCGGCCATCATAAGGGATCTCGGACTGAGAAGGCCGATATACAAGCAGACTGCGGCTTACGGACACTTTGGACGTACCGACATCGAGCTTCCGTGGGAAAGAACCGACAAAGCTGAACTGCTAAAGAGCGCAGCGGCAGATTTGTAAGTTGTCCATACTGGAACTTGCAGAGGAAATGTATTTCGATATTCAGACGACCACCTCTACGATATCGATATCTCTGCGTTCATTGAGATCCAGGATGTATGGCTGAAAGACAGGCGGTCCTGACTTGTTGGAGAAAACACTGATCTTCTGTCTTTTGCCCGGAGAGGTTCCTGTTGAGATAATGCTTCCCACTTCGCCTGTATTCAGAAGCACCAGCGTACCTTCTCCATAAACTGCTATGCTGTTGATGAAGAGATCTGCAATATACGGATCGAAGAGAGTTCCTGCGTTCTGCCTTATGTACTCTGCGGCTACATGAGGCAGTTCTCTTTTTTTATAGACCCTGTCGGAGGTCAGTGCGTCATATACATCAGCCAGTGCAACAATCCTTGCCAGGGGATCGATGGTGTTTCCCGAGATCCCCATCGGATATCCGGTGCCATCCCATTTTTCATGGTGCTGGAATGCAATATTAGCGACTTTTGATCCAAGACGGTAGGAATTTTTTATTATCTCACATCCATATACCGTGTGCATTTGCATATGTTGAAATTCTTCATCTGACAGCTTGCCCGGTTTTTGAAGTATCTCGATCGGAACCTTGCATTTGCCGATATCGTGAAGAATGGCACCCATACCGAGAGACATCAGAGGATCTTTTCCGTACCCAAGCTTTTTGCCGAGTATGATCGAATATATGCATACGTCTACCGAATGCAGAAAAGTATAATTATCGATATCTCTGATACCGGTCAGCTGCAGCATGACAGTTTCGTTTTCGATTACCCTGTTCATTATATCGCTGACAGTATCCTTGACTACCGTGACATCGGCATCCTGATTCCGCCTTGCCATTGAGAAAATGTTTCTGATGGTTGCTGCTGCGTGATTATAAAGTCTTTCTTCCTCAAACTCCTCGATCAGGTCATATTGGCCTTCTTCCACATAGACCGTATCTATCTTGAATGCCTCCAGTTTTCTGAGGTAAAGCGGCTTGATCGTAAAACCGGCAAGCAACAGCAGTCTGCCGTCGGGCAGTATCACATCCTTCGCAAGCTTCATGCCGGGCTTTAGCTGAGAGATATCCAACCGGAGCATTGAATCACCTGTCTCTGTAATTGATATAGACAATTATACCATATTGTATCGTCTATGGTAATTGGTTTTACATATTGCATGTAACGCTATGACCCTGAATACGCATATATATTAATATGAGAATATTTATGGAGGCGTTGCGGTGTTTCTGCGTGTTTTGGAATGTGTGACTTACATATTGGCGATATATGGTTTGATCATCCTTATCTATGGCATCGCAGAATCGATACGCTGCCGTATAAAAGGCCGCCGTCCTAACGTCAGGGTGGTTCTTCTTGTCAGAGATGCGGAGGAATATATAGAATATATCGTAAGAAGCGCTGTTAAAAATGAGTTTGCTGTAAAAGCGCTTTCTGACAAGAAACTGACGATCGTGGATATGGATTCCGCCGATAATACATATTTGCTTCTGCAGAAGCTGCAGAAGAGCTTTCCGAGCATAGAGATCATGAAATATGATCAGTTCTCTGATCTCTTTTCACTTTAAGCAAACTGATATATACTATATATTGCTAATAATATATGGAAGAGATCGATACCTTTTTCGGTATTGCTGCGGGTTGCGATGGAGCTTACGGTAGTTGAAGGTACTGTAGACGATGTCATATATAAAAATGAGGCAAACGGTTATACTGTCTGCGAGATAGTTTCCGACAAAAAGGTGGTCACGGCTGTCGGGTATATGCCTTTTATCAATGAGGGAGAAACTATACGGGCAACCGGCAAGTGGGTAAAGCACCCTGATTATGGTGATCAGTTCAAGGTCGAGCTTTATGAGAAGGTATTGCCGCAGACTGCTGACGCCATAGAAAAATACCTGGCTTCAGGGATCGTAAAAGGAGTCGGTCCTGCGACTGCGGCAAAGATAGTACAACGATTCGGATCATCCGCACTGGAGATCATCAGTACCGAACCCCAGCGTCTTTCTGAAATAAAGGGCATCAGCCTTGACAAGGCATTGGGTATCGGACAGGCTCTCAATGAGCAAAAAGGACTGCGGGATGTGGTCATGTTCCTTCAGGAATACGGGATAAGTCTGTCTGTGTGTATCAAGATCCACAAGGCATATGCTGATATGGCTGTGGCCAGGATCAGGGAAAACCCGTACAGACTATGTGAGGATATATTCGGGATAGGCTTCAAAACAGCTGACAGGATAGCGATGAGGCTTGGAATCGATCCGACATCCCGTTTTCGCATAAGAAGCGGAATCAAATATATACTCAATCACGCTGCCTCGAACGGACATACATATCTGCCGGAGGATATACTCAAGGATTACTCGGCCAGGCTTCTTGGGACGCCCGGCATCGACCTGGAGGATTCTTTGATATCTCTGATATTCGATAAGCAAATCCAGGTCGAAAGAAATAACGAAATCGGACATGTATATCTCTCCACCTTCTATAATGCGGAACAGGGTGTGTGTAAAAGACTTCTCGGCCTGTCACGGACAAGCTGCGGCAAAGGACTGGAAAACCTCGACGAAAGGATAGGTAAATTCGAACGGGAAGAAGGGATTAAGCTCGATCCGTTGCAGATAGAAGCCGTGAGGGAAGCACTGTTGAATGGGCTTTTGGTCATAACCGGAGGACCGGGGACAGGAAAAACTACTATAATAAAATGCATCATACGTTTGCTGATGGAGGCCGGCCTCAGGATAGCGCTTGCGGCTCCCACCGGACGGGCGGCAAAGAGGATGACCGAGGCGACAGGTTTTGAAGCCAAAACGATACACAGACTGCTTGAAATAGGTTATACGGCAGATGAAAGCGAGCTGCTCTTCCAGAGGAATGAGGATAATCCTCTCGAGGCAGATGCCGTAATAATCGACGAGATGTCCATGGTGGACATATTGATGATGAATCATCTTCTAAAAGCGGTACCGCCCGGTGCAAGAGTCATCCTTGTCGGAGACGCCGACCAGCTCCCGTCGGTAGGTGCAGGCAGCGTGCTGCTTGACATCATCGGCTGCAGCAGCATCAAAACAGTAAGGCTTACAGAGATATTCAGGCAGGCCGGAGAAAGCATGATCATTGTCAATGCCCACAGGATCAACAGAGGCGAAGCGCCTGTCCTTAATGCAAAGGACAAGGACTTTTTCTTCCTGCCAAGAAATAATCAGGACAATATCCTGCGTACTGTTATAGATCTTTGCTCAAGAAGGCTGCCCGACACTTACGGGCTGGATCCGCTCAAGGACATCCAGGTTTTGTCCCCGACCAAAAAGGGTCCTGCCGGTGTCGTCAATCTGAACATAGAACTGCAAAAGGCGCTCAACCCGCCGGAAAAGAGCAAATCGGAAAGGGTATCCGGCATGTATACGTACAGGGAGGGCGACAGGGTAATGCAGGTAAAAAATAATTACTCTCTCAGATGGGAGCGGCCGGACAGTCCGGGAACAGACGGAACAGGAGTGTTCAACGGCGACATGGGGACGATTGTCGATATCGACGAGGATGCAAGGAAAATGACAGTCCTGTTCGATGATGACAGGCTGGCGGAGTATGATTATAGTATATTGGATGAAATCGAACCCTCATTTGCCGTAACGATTCATAAAAGCCAGGGGTCGGAATTCCCGGTGGTCGTTATACCGGTATTTCCGGGGCCTGAGGTATTGATGACCAGAAACCTTCTCTACACGGCTGTTACCAGAGCAAAACAGATGGTAGTGCTGGTCGGGTTTGAAGAGATACTGCATGGAATGATAGAAAATAAACGGGAGACTTTGCGGTATTCGGGCCTTTCAGATAAACTTAAGACTTTTTCGGTTAATGCCGATATAATTTAAGGAAAGCGGGCTGAAGGCGATTGAAGATGTTTGAAAGCTTGATAAACATGATCTATCCCCCGAAATGCATTTTCTGCCGGAAGTTGCTGAGCCATGATGTTGTCCTTCACATTTGCGATGCATGCAACAAAAAGCTGCCGTATCTGGAAAATCCGATAATCAGGACATGGCAGGAGGAAGATCATTACTGTGCCGGCGCTCTGAGCGTTTTTGAATATTCAGGGATGGTGAAGGAATCACTCATACGTTTTAAGTTTTACAGCAAGCCGGCTTATTACAGAACGTATGCAAGGCTCATCGCGTACAGACTCGGGAAGATTGTGGATATCAGCAGCTTTGATATGGTCATGAGCGTGCCGCTTCATAAGCATAAGGAGTTCACCAGGGGCTATAATCAGGCATATCTGATATCAAAAGCGATCGGGTCGATCACCGGGCTGAAGGAATGCTCACGAGCGCTGAAGAGGGAAAGATATACCGAAGCGCAAAGCCTTCTGGACAGGCATAAAAGAAATCAGAACGTCAAGGGAGCATTTTCCGTGACCATGCCCGATAAGGTGAAGGAAAAGTCGATTTTGCTGGTAGATGATATACTGACTACCGGATCGACGATAGAAGAATGCAGCAGGGTGCTGAAGCAGGCAGGAGCAAAAAGAGTGTTTGCTGTCGTAGTAGCTACGGGAAGAAGATAATGAAGCAATAAACAAGGAGGTACGATCATGCCGGATGTCAGGAATTGCAGGAAATGCGGGAGGATCTACAATCACATCGGAGGAGCTCCGATCTGCCCAGCATGCAGAGAAGATGAGGAAAAGGATTTTCAGAGGGTCAAGAAATACCTTTATGAAAATCCCGGGGCCAGTCTTACTCAAGTATCTACTGACCTGGATATAGGGGTCGAAATGATCAGAAGGTTTCTCAAGGACGGAAGGCTGGAGATTACCAATGATGACGGGAATTTGATTTTGGAGTGTGAAAACTGCGGCAAGTCGATCAAAACCGGCAGGTACTGCACAGATTGCGAAAGGGAGCTTTCATCCGGACTTAGGTCAATCGCAGGCCAGATACAGAGGGAAATCGACAGCTCCGGTCCACAGGAGCGCAGGGCTTTTGGGATGCGTTACCTGAATAAGGGGTATGAAAAAAAATAAGACTAATTGGCAGTTAATAATAATCAGTATTTGACCGATATACTATGTAAGTATATAGCATAATTGATGAGATCAAAGGTGAGTGGTTTTTATGAGGATACCCGGAGATATTTCAAAAATTACCGGAGTCTACGGTTCACAAAAGAGTATAAACAGGATCGGGAAGACAGGAAGCGTTGCTTCCAAAAAGGATGTCCTGTCGATATCCGATGAAGCGAAGGATTTCCAGTCCGTACTCAAGGCACTCAGAGAGGTGCCTGATGTCCGCAGGGACAAGGTGGACGGGATCCTTGGCAGAATCGAATCGGGTCAATACAGCGTGAGCGGGCATGATGTCGCCGACAGGATCGTAAAAAACGTATTTGATAAAAAAGCGTGACATCACCGGGGAGTTGGCAAAGCTCTCCTTTTTTTCCGACAGTGACGACCGTGATGCTTCGCCGGTATGCAACGGATGAAAGACAGGTGGTGAGGCTTTGGATACAAATTTGATCAAAAAACTGAAAGATATTCTTGACAGGGAAGCATCTATATATGAGGCCATACTGAAGCTGTCGCGGGATAAGACCGATGTGATCGTGAACGGGAAGGTCACAGAGCTTGAGGGTATCACCAGAGTCGAGCAGTCCATGATCATTCAGCTTGGAAAGCTTGAGGAGGAACGTGAGAAGCTGGTCGATGAGATTTCTGTGCAATTGGGCAGGAAGGCGGATGATATCACGATATCGGAACTTGAAAAGGTGCTTCCGGAGGAGCAGGCAAAAGAGCTGAAGGACTGCCAGGATAAAATGACCGATATCTTCAATGATTTGCGGCATGCAAATGAAATGAACTCAAAACTGATAAAAAATTCTCTTGATTATATAGATTTTTCTGTCAACATTCTGACAAATGCCGGTTCTTCCGGAGATATCTATGAAAAATCCGGCCGTTCAAATGATTCTAAGAAGAAGAATTTCTTTGATATGAAATTATAGGAGGGTATATGGGCGTCAGTTTTGCCAGTTACGAAATAGCGCGTTCGGGCCTGATGGTCAATGAACGTGGACTGTTTGTGACAGGTCATAATATTGCCAATGTTAATACGACAGGGTATGTCAGGCAGCAGGCCATGATCAAAAACGGGCCTGTGGAAACAGTGCTGACGCGGGCAGGTCTTGTGCAGCTTGGACTCGGTGCGGATATCCAGGAGATCAGGCAAATAAGGCATACCTTTCTCGATAATATTTACAGGCAGGAAAACACTACTCTTGGTTATTGGGAAACGCGTCAGAAAACATACATCGATTTGCAGGCAATAATGGCTGAACCGATGGAATCCGGCCTGCAGAATGTTTTGAACCAATTCTGGGATTCATGGCAGGAGTTGTCCAAGGAACCCGATAGCCTGACTGTCCGGGCTCTTGTCAGACAGCGCAGCGAATCGCTGGTACAGATGATAAACCATATGGGAGCTCAGCTGGACAGACTCCAGAACGATCTCAATTCTGAGATCATTGTCAGGATAGATGAAGTAAATGAGATCACAAGAGAGATAGCCAAGCTCAATGTCGCTATCCTGAAGTCCGAGGTATCGGGCGATACCGCCAACGATTACAGGGATCAGCGCAATACGCTCATAGACAGGCTCACTAAGCTGATCAAGGTGGATGTCAATGAGATGCAGGACGGGCAGATAGATATAACGCTTGGAGGCTACTTCCTTGTACAGAAAGGTGTCAGTACAGACCTCTATGCAGCGGAGAGAAATCCAGGTGAAAATTTTGTCGTACCAAAGCTGGCCGGTACGAACATCGAGGTCCCGATAAAAAGCGGCATTATCAAAGGTCTTCTGGAATCCAGAGGCGAGGTATCCGGCTCTATTGGGAGTTATGAGAACGGAACGCCGAACACCAAGGCCGATGTTGTGTTTTATGTCGACACCAGCACGATGAGCCTTGCTGATGCAAACAGCAGAGCAGCCGCGTACGAGGCCGAGCTTAAAAAAAGAGGCCTGGACTATACAGTGACGGTGATCGCCGCCGCATCGGCAGCGGATTTTGCCTCGGTCGTAGATACGGCGGCACTTAGGAGCGATGCAAACAAGTATGCCTTTTTTATTACAGATGATTCGCTGACGCCGGCACAGTTGGGTGATCTGCAGGCAGAACTGGAAAATATGGGTATGGATGCTTCGGTGATAACCGATACACCTTCGGACTGGACCGGCCTGACCGATGCTCTGGACGGAACGGTATACAGCCTTGGAGATTTTTCAACAGCGCTTGGTGATGACTCATTGATTTCGCTTATCCGGAATATGACGTCCGACACCAACATGGATGTCTCGACTAATTTCTCACTGATCGGGGATTCTCTCAACATAGTTTCCGATATAAAGAAGCGGCTCAATGCGTTGGTCAATGTGATGCTGAGGGAGATCAACTACATCCACAGCAACGGCATGAATATGAAAGATCCGCCTGAGGCAGGGACCGAGATCTTTGTGACGATCAATTCCGGCAGGCCGCTGGAGATGGGCAATATACGCCTGAATCCCAACCTTGCCGACCTGTCGAACATTGCCGCTTCAAAGAGCGGAGACAGCGGAGATAACACCATCGCCCTTGAAATAGCCAATCTGAGGAATAAGTCTCTGATAATGGACAATACCGGTATATCCAGTCTGGACGATTATTATCAGAGTATCATATTACATATGGGAAACGGTGGCTCGGACGCCGCAAGGATCGCCGAAAGCCAGGGCAAGCTGGTTGAATCGGCTGATGCGCAGCGGACCGCCATAACAGGCGTTTCAATGGATGAAGAAATGAGTAATATGCTGAAATTCAAATTTGCATATGATGCAGCATCAAGAGTACTGAATATTATAGATTCGATGATCGAAACAGTTGTAAACAGACTTGGCATGGCAGGCAGGTGATAATATATGGCTGAATCATTTTTCGGGCTGAATGTTGCAGTCCGCGGACTTTTCTCCGCTCAGCGCAGCCTTGATATCGTCAATCACAATCTGAATAATATCAATACACCCGGATATTCCAGGCAACAGGCAGTACAGGTGGCTTCAAGGCCTATGGCGCTGGCCGACGGCACCGGCATGATGGGGACAGGCTCGGATGTCATCGGAGTAAAGAGGATCCGCGATGAGTATCTTGACTTCAAATACTGGAGTGAAAACCTGTCTTACGGTGAGTGGAGCGCGAAAAAGGAAGTCCTTGCCGATCTGGAAGTGATGTTCAACGAGCCTTCCGACAGCGGCTTTACTACCATCATGAGCGATTTTTTTGATTCCCTGCAGGAGTTGGCGAAAGATCCAAGCAGCGGCGCTGTCAGATCATTGGTAAAGCAGCGCGGCGTGACGCTGACAAAGTTTTTTAACAATCTGGCGACAAATCTTGAGGAAATGCAGAGAGATATTAACTACCGGATACAGACGAAGGTGGAGGAAGTCAACTCACTTGCCGTACAGATACAGCATCTCAACAGGCAGATATATATAACCGAGTTGGACGGAAATATTGCAAATGACATGAGAGATCAGCGGACCGTGCTTGTGGACAAGCTTTCGAAAATCATAAACATCGAAGCCAATGAAGTCGTTGTGGGGCATACTCCCGATGGCAGGGAGGACAAGCATTTTGTGATAACCATCAGCGGGAAGGCTCTGGTAGACCATTTTACCATCAGCAAGCTGGCGCTGGAACAGAGGCCTTCGGATCAGAAGGTCAACAGGGAGGACATAGGCAATCTTTATGAAATAAAGTGGGCCGACGGAAACAAGCTCAATATAAAAGGCGGAGAGCTCAAAGGGTATCTGGATGCCCGCGACGGCAACGAGGGAGCTGTTAATCCCGATAACGGAAGGATCTCGCCGAACTATAAGGGAATACCGTATTATCAGAAGAAACTGAACGAGTTTGTGAGGATTTTTGCTCGCGCATTCAATGAGGGATATATCGACGCAGATGGCGACAAGGCATTCGATCCGGGCGAGTTCGGTACCGGACATGCTGCAGGATATGGCTATAATACTGCGGCAAACGGGATCCGGTTCTTTACGATGACGGGCGAGGGAAGGCTGCCGCTGTCAAGTGCAGATTTCATTGGAGGGGCATCTGACCCTGCCGATATATACGATTTATACGAAAATATTACTGCAAAGAATTTCACCGTAGCTGCCGATATACTTGATGATTACAACCTGATAGCAGCATCGGATGCACCGGGAGAGGCGGGGAATATTGAAGTTCTCAACATGCTGCTCGGTTTCAGGAGAGACAAGGACATGTTTTCGGAGGGCGCACCGGAGGACTTTATGAAGTCCCTTGTGGCCACATTGGGGATAGATTCGCAGCAGGCCGGAAATTACAAGGAAAATCAGCAGATCGTCGTGAATCAGCTTATTAACAGGCGTCTATCGGATTCGGGTGTCTCCATTGACGAGGAGATGACAAATCTGGTCAAGTTCCAGCATGCATATAATGCGGCTGCCAAGATGATACAGACCATGTCCGAGATATATGACACGCTTATCAATAAGCTGTTTGTATAATGCAGGAGGGTACGGATCATGAGAATAACCAATAACATGCTTATCAACAATATGACCAAGTATATAAACAACAATCTGACAAGAATGGACAAGTACCAGGCGCAGCTTGCGACAGGGAAGAAGATCCAGGTACCGTCGGATGATCCCGTAGTTGCGGCGAGGGCGCTGAAGCTGCGAACCGATGTTGCGGAGATAAAGCAATACCAGAGAAATCTGAAGGATGCACTGTCATGGATGGAAATTACCGAGTCGGCACTGGCCGACATGGGAGATATATTCCAGCGGGTTAAGGAGCTGATTGTCGGGAGTGATGCCATCGAGAGTCCTGAGGATCTGCAGGCGACCAAGAATGAGATAATCCAACTCAGGACTCAGCTGATCAATCTCGGCAACTCGGCATATGCCGGACGTTATATTTTTACAGGGTTCAAGACCGACCAGAAGCTGCTTGATGAAAACGGCAATTTCCTTATGGAAATAAGCAATAGTGAATGGATCAATTATGAGATCGGACTGGCCGACAGCATCAACATAAATGTGCTTGGAGGCGATCTGTTCAACAATGGCGCTGATATAGCCGCCGGCGATGTAGGTAATCCGGGAAGATTTATACAGGACATGAACGATCTTATAGCTGCGTTCGATAACGCTGACTATGGTGCGATCAGCAATATGGCACAGAGATTTGCGGAAAACCTTGACAATGTCCTCAGGATCAGGGCGGATGTCGGAGCCCGTGTAAACAGGCTGGAACTGACTGCGAACAGGCTGATGAATGATAACACGAACTTTACCAAGCTTATGAGCGAGAATGAAAATGTTGATATGGCCGATACGATAATGAACCTGAAAAATGAGGAAAATGTATACAGGGCGTCGCTTGCCGGCGGAGCGAGGATCATCATGCCTTCACTGATAGATTTTCTGAGATGACAGGCTTGCCGGGATCAAG
>CAZQUQ010000088.1:0-10892 GCA_964596445.1 uncultured Oscillospiraceae bacterium | reverse complement strand
CAACAGTTCAGGGATCTTGTAGAACTCGTGCTGTGTGACCAAAGACAGCTCCTTGCCGAAATCATGTATGTTGTTGTTCTGCAGCATCGTAGCTACAAACTGGGTACAGAAAAACTTGTTTTTTCGTTTCAGCGGTACCTTCAGCATGACGCCGAATAGTCCGATAAGGTTATATCTATATTTGCGTCTGTTTTTTATAAAATACCTGATCATCTGCTCCAATGCTTCGAATTTATGATCCTCCACATCGAGCCTGTAAACTGCGCACATGGTATCTTCGAAGGCCTTGAACAACCCCTTGTCCTTATGCTCGATGACGAAGCCCCCATATAACGGGAACCATCTGATCTTTCTTCCGAAGCTGTAGAATTCATGTATATCCGAATCAAGGCAAAGCGACACATGATTGTATTTTGCTTTCGTATACAGGCCAATACACCTTGAGAATAAAGTGCCGGTCGCAGTAAGTACGATGTAGATGCTTTTCATCCGCAAACCCCCAAAAATAGCCAAAAAGTCGTGCCGGCCGTCAAATATCATTATAAATACTGCAGAACCGACAGTCAAGCACGGGGCAGGGATGTCAGGCAGTGAGCATATCCGCTTCCGTAAGCAGATTCTCCTTCAGTGCATGTCTTGCCCTAAAGATCCTGTTCTTTATTATTGACATGGGTTTTCCAAGGTAATCCGCTATCTCCTTGTACGACATGCCTTTCTGATGGTATAGGACGATAGGTACTCTGTATATCTCGGGAAGATCATCAATTGCATCCTGCAGCACCCGTGCTTTTTCCTTCTTGAGGTAATGCTCCTCAGGTGTATTGCCGCTGCACCCCATGAACCCCTCCATCTCTTCGAGGGAAACCTGATTCAGCTTTTTGCGCCTGACATGGTCCAGGCAGATATTAGTAGCAACTTTAACGCTCCAGGTAGAAAACTTGTACTGATCGTCATATCTGGAAAGCGATCTGTAAATTTTTATGAATGCTTCCTGTGCCATATCATCTATCTCTTCGTTGTCTTTGGAAAATTTGCAGGCAACTGAGTAGATCAGCCTCTTATATCTGGTTATAAGCTCAGAGAAGGCATCATTGTCACCATTAATGCATCTTGCCACCAATTCGGAATCAGTTCTCATCATATCGACACCTCCGATTGATCGATTCCGCATTTCTCACTTCTTATTCTCTGCGGATCGTACTTTTCCTTTACAGCATTCATTATAATTGGCCGCTGCCTGCATCACATCAGTCAGTGGAACGGATTTTGGGCAATCCCGATGCATAGTCTTTTTACCATCCATCTGTTCAGTTCCGACCTGGCCGACAGGCCAGTTACTTCACCCGGCAATATCAGCAATGTGCAGCAATGCCGGCCACAGGCAGTTCTGCTGAACATAAGAGATTTCAGGATCGCCCTGTATCTCAGATCCGGTCTTATATCATCATGTTTATTACCGACAGCAGTTTGTCAGAATTATCTCCCTTACTGACAAATGCATCGACACCTGCCGCTTTTGCATCAGTTTGCGCTTCCGGCCTGACGCTCAGCGCAATGATCCGGATGCCTGGCGCTGCTTTCCTTATATGTGCGACATCATCTGCCATATCCCGGTTTGAAAGCTCCCAGTCCAGCAGCAGCAGCTCCGGCTTCGTTCTTCCCAATTGAAGGTATAGGTTTTCTATATTTTCCGCCTCATCAATAATGAAGCAGCTTTCCTCATGTTCAAGCAAAACTCTCAGTGCACTGCGCACATCGTCCTGGTCATCGGCAATCAATATCCTCATGGGTTCACCTCGTTTCAGGCATTATGCCAGCAATTTATCATCTAATTAATTGTAATAAAAAATCCCCCTTCATGCTTCGTTCACATGGGGGGATTATTATTGCCCGGCCGGCTAGTTTTCCACCTGGCCAACCGGTCAGGTATCCGCATGCCATTATAAAAATATCAGCCTTTCCTGATCAGTTTCCTCTGCAGCGCTATTGCCACCGCTTCTGTCCTGCTGGCCGCTTCCAGCTTCGATAATATGCTGCTTACATGGAACTTCACCGTCGATTTGCTGACTATCAGCTTTTCGGCTATTTCAGGATTGCTCAGGCCATCGGCCATCATAGCAAGCACTTCCATTTCCCTCGGCGTGAGTTCATTATCCTGCTGCTGTTTACGGCCGGTCGCCTTAATGAGAGCCTGCGTCGCCTCAGGAGCAAGTGTCGGCCTCCCGACATGAGCAGATCGTATAGCATCGGCAAGCTCATCCGCAGAAACATTCTTTAGAAGATACCCTATCGCCCCTGCCTGCAGCGCTCCTTCTATCAGTTCATCCTCCTTGAAGCTCGTAAGGACTATTACCTGTATGTCCGTAAAACGCTCCCTGATCTGCTTTGTCGCCTGTGCGCCATCCATTACAGGCATTACAAGATCCATCAATACCACATCCGGACGGAGCGATTCGCACACATCCAGCGCTTCCTTTCCGTTGGATGCCTCCCCGACCAGTTCGAAATCGTCAAATACCTGCAAAAATGCACCCAGTCCGCTTCTTACTACATTATGGTCATCAACTATGACTATTTTTATCCGTTCGTTGCTCATTGCACTGCCCACCTTTATATGAAAATTAAAAATCATCCTGTTTTCTTCCTATTTTCGTTTACTGGCTTTGTCTGCTGCCGACCCATTCAAGCCCGATCCTGGTGCCCTTGCCCGTCTCTGTTGCGATACTGAGCTTCGCACCTGCCGCCTCGGCCCGTTCCCTCATTATCCCAAGTCCGAAATGGCCGGAATCTATATTATGAGGATCGAAGCCCTTACCGTCGTCAGTGATGTACAGATTGGCAACTATAATGCCGAGCTGTGCATCCTCATTGGCACTATACTCCAGAATGGCATTCCTGGCTCCGGAGTGCTTGGATATATTATTCAGAGCTTCCTGGGCAACACGATAAAACGTGATCTTCATCTCGGACGGAAGATTGACCGTTCCCTTGATATCAAGCTTTACAGGGATACGTGCGCGTCCGGTGACTGCTTCTCCCAGCTGCCTCAGAAGATCCTCCAGCGGAGCTTCGACAAGTGTTGCCGGCCTAAGTTCAAAAAGCAGGGTCCTCATTTCCGCTAATGCGCCTCTTGTCAGTTGCTTCAGTTCTTCAAGCCGCTTCATTCCTTCGTCCCTGTTCCGATCCCATATCCTGGGTACGACCTCTGCTATCAGACTGGCTGAAAACAGTGTCTGTGTCACGGCATCATGGAGATCACGCGCCAGCCTGTTCCTTTCCGCTGTCACTGCGGTCTCCTCGGCCTGTTGCTTAAGCCTGGTATTCTCTATTGCAAGTGCGGCCTGATCGGCAAATGACATGGCCAGACTGATATCCTCCTTCGAGATGGTACTTTCGGCACCGTTGCCATCACGCCTGAAATAGAGCGTGATCCCTCCGTACACCTCATCCCTGCATATCAACGGAACAGCAGTCATCTTGCTGCAGTTGTCCCGGAGCCACTGCATATGCACATCCATTACAGGATGGACATTTGTCGGTAATTTGGCCTGTGCTATATCAGTTTTAACTATCGGTCTTCTTTCAATAAACGCATTTCTCAGTATATCTGCCCGTACTTTTTGAGCGCTGTCGACGCTTTCCAGGTGAGGAAGTCCGAAAGATGCTACGATGGAAAGAGTAATCCTGTCATCATTGAGCCTGAAAAGGGCGGCTGCATCTGCATGCAGCAACCTGACAGCTTCTCTGATTATAAAACCGAGTATATCCTCAAGGGATCTGTTCGAATTCAATGCTCTCAGTATATCCTTCAATCCCTCCGCCACGCGCCTTCGCTGTTCGTTTTCCTGATGCCTTCTCTTTTCTTCTCCATAGAGCCTTGCATTTTCGATCCCGATGACAGCACTCGGGGCAAACATGTTGAATATTCTCTCGTCTTCGGAATCAAATTCGGTCTCCGATCTGCTGAATGCGGCGATGATCCCGACAGCCCTTGAACTTGCCATCAGCGGTACAAGCAGGCATGTGTTCATCGATATGGATTCGATCAGTTTGCGCTCCTGCTGGCACTCGATACATTCCTTTTTCAATATTACAGATACATGGCGCGACAGGCTCTCCCCCATTGCAGAGCCTTTGACAGGTATACGCAGATCTGTCTGTTCTTTCGGAACCACACCGGAGAAAACTGACGGTGCCAGTTCTTCTCCATCCAGAAGAAAAACAGCAGTTGAATCTGCATGGCTCAGCCTTCTTGCCTCGCCGGCGATGAGCCTCAGTACCGAATCCAGTTCCAGCCGGCTCGTTATGGCCTGCTGTATACTGAACAACGTCCTCACCTCATCGGCTCTTTTGACCATCTCATTGTATAGCTTGGCATTCTCGTATTCAATTGCCGCCTGGTTTGCAAAGGCAGATCCAAGTTCCACATGATAATTACTGTAAAACCCCGGTTCAGGGTGATCCAGCGTCAGAATCCCTATGACCGTATCCTTGTATACCATGGGCAGGCTCATCCAGCACCTTACGTCCCTGAATACGGTTTCCATATATTTGTGCATATTTTTTCTGAAGAGCACCGCCTGCTCGTCGTCTGACCGGAGGTCGCCGATAACGACAGCTTTTCTGCCCATCAGTGTTTCCCTTCCAAGCGGCAGAGGATATGATCGCTCCTGTTCGGGCTGCAGTGACGATCTGTGAGCGATCACTCTGACATAATCGCCCTCGGAAATAAATATTTTTGCATCCCTGTATTCTATTATTGTCCTGAGCTTATCCAGGATAGCCTCAAGCAGCGGCCTCAGTTCCATCGTCGATGTAACCAGATTGGAGACATCCAGCAATGTGGTCAAAAGCTTTGAGTTGTGCTGAAGCATATCCGTGTAATCCGAGTTTTCCATGGCGCCTCTTTTTCCCTACGGATCCCGCCGATGTACACTGTCGGAATCCGGAAACATTTTTATTGATTGTATCCCAAACAGGAATAAATATCAAGAACTGTAAACACAACTTGCGGCAGACTGCAATATAATGGTATTGGTTATTTGGTTCGAGGCTGGTGTTTTTATGCAGACGATTTCCCTCGGGTCGACAGGGCCGGATGTCAGGGCTGCGCAAAGCATTTTGAACAGGGCCGGCTATAACGCCGGCGTCGTGGATGGAATATTCGGAACGAGGACATATCAGGCCATAGTCGCCTTTCAAAGGAACAACGGGCTTGCTGCTGACGGAATAGTCGGGCCTGCCACATGGTCAGTACTGAGCCGGCTTTTGCGGGGCTATGACACATATACCGTACGGCCGGGAGATACATTATACAGGATCGCACAAGCCTACTATACCACGGTTGATGCTATCATAACAGCTAATCCGGGGATCGATCCGAATGTTATTATCCCGGGTCGGCGGCTCACTGTACCTTATGGCATCGATGTTGTGACATTCGATATGATGCCTACATATGAGATCGTCCAGATTCAGATCCAGGGCCTTAAGGCAAGATATCCTTTTTTGGAGACCGGCTCCATCGGCAAAAGCGTCATGGGCAGGAAGCTGTACTATGTAAGGCTTGGGACAGGTTCAAGAGAAGTATCATATAATGCGTCGCATCATGCCAATGAATCCATAACGACTCCCGTGCTTATGAAATTCATAGAAAATTACGCCAAAGCTTATGCAGCCGGAGGAAGCATACAAGGTTATAATATCCGTGATCTTTTCAGCCTGACGAGCGTTTATTTAATACCTCTGGTGAATCCCGACGGTGTGGACCTGGTCGCCTATTGGCCCAACTATGATGATCCAGAGTTTATAAAGGCCGCCCGCCTAAACAGGACGGGGCTGCCCCTGCCCAGCGTCTGGAAGGCAAATATCCGCGGGGTGGACCTGAATCTGAACTACCCTGCCGAATGGGAGAAGGAAAAGCAAGAGGAGCTCGAGCAGGGCATCACAAGCCCGGGACCGAGAGACTACGGCGGGGAAGCGCCGCTGTCTGAACCTGAGTCCAGGGCTATGGCCGATTTCACATTGGCGCACAATTTCCGTATAGTCATCGCCTATCACACCCAGGGCGAGGTAATATACTGGCAGTTCCAAAATTACGCTCCGCCGATAGCTCTGACAATAGCAAACCAATTTGCGGCAATAACAGGATACGCCGTTGAAGCCGGCACCGCAGAAGCTGCTTATGCTGGCTATAAAGACTGGTTCCTGCAGGAGTTCCGCAGACCGGGCTACACCTTCGAGGTGGGCCGCGGCGTAAATCCGATACCCTTCAGCCAGCTTCCCTCGATATACCGAAAAAACGAAGGAGCTCTTCTGTTGGGCGCAGTGGTATGATTTCCCGCTGAGTTCATGCCGGCTGCTTTTTCCGTATGACCACGGTGAAATCATTTTTAAGATAAGCTTCTATGAACCTCACGTCCTCAATACTGTCCGCAAATGGTTCAAGTATCCCGCTGACCTCATCGGGACTGAAGTAGAAGTATTTATCCTCCCTGTCCGGTGAATCCTTGTGGAGAAGATTGAAAACCACAGAATGCCTTGACAGCTCCAAAAACAACTCTACAGCCTTTCTGAGAAAGTCCCTGTTGTTTCCCAGATCCAGGTTGAAAATGCCGGAGGTGTATATCACATCGAACGATTCTCTGTCAAAGATGTTCCGCTCGAAAATGTCGGCATGGATGAAATCTCCGGCAAGATCCTTACCGGCAGCGATCTCTATCATTTTCTCCAGTATATCAACGCCTGTGTATTTTACATTGATGCCTTTGCTGCAAATGTACTCCAGCAGATTCCCCGTGCCGCAGCCGACATCCAGCAGCGACCTGCCCTCCAGATCCACCGACGTCAGCAGCATATCGAACCTCAGATGCTGAGCCTGCTCGCTCTCCCATCCGAGTATCCCATACTCAGGCAGGTTCTTCGACATATTGTCCTCGTAATACGTTCTGATTATTTCAAGCTTTTTCATTATGCAACCCCACGTGTCAGTTTATTTGATTTCATCATAGACCAAACCGGAAATCCGGTCAAGGAGAATCGGCAGGAGTCGTTAACACAAGCGCTGATGCTGCAGGCCAGGGAAATGTCATAATATATTGCTCTTGCTGAAAAATTTAGGTAAAATCGGTGTATATAGATATTTTTCGTCGATAGGAGTCATCAATCATATGGACGATAATTGGATGAGCAATAACACATCGGCCCCCGATCCGGCAGGATATACGGAAATCAGACCGTGGGCCAGGTTTTGGGCCAGAGTAACAGACTATATACTATTCGAAACAGCAGTCATTCTCGTGATATTTCTATGTGCCGGTACAATTGACAATAAAACAACAATCAAGCTGCTTCATCTGGTTGTACTCTTTGCCTGGGTGCCTGTCGAAGCATTCCTGCTCTCAGTTATCGGCACCACCCCCGGCAAATGGCTGTTAGGCGTAGTTGTCAGAGATGAGTATGGCATGAAGCCTTCGTTCAATAAAGCGCTGAAGCGAAGCTTGCTCGTGTGGCTATATGGTATGTGGGCAGGGCTGCCTTACATATACTGGGTTGGACTTATCCGTTCCATGACAAAATTGACAAAAGATAAAACAACAGCATGGGACAAGAAAAGTTGCTGCTCTGTACGCCATGAATATTATAGACCTTTGAAGATATTTGCCGCATTTTTAATAATTGGATCAGTTATAGCGACATCCTATGCAAATATTTATAAGAATATACAGGCAAAGCCGTCAGACAGCTACTCCAACACTTATTTCGACTCCCTGGACCGTGTGACTGATATCCTGGGCAGCAACGCAAAAATCACTTACAGCCCGATGGCAAGAGCTTTGAACGAGCAGGGCAGTACACTGCTGGACGCGGGAGAATATGCCGAAGCAAAGGAAGTGCTGCTTCAGGGTCTGGCAGAAAAACCCGATATAGAGGCAAAAAACAATCTTTATTGCAATCTCAGCGTCGCCTGCTATGCCCTCGGGGAGTATTCCGAATCTTTGGACTACATTCAAAAAAGCCTTACCATCTTTCCAAACAGCACCGAAGAGTACTCGAACCATGGCAACGCCCTGCATGCGCTGGGTTATACGCAAAAGGCAATAGAAGCATACAATAAAGCAATAGAGATATCAGACCGCAACAAATATGCTATCTACGGACTGGGCATAATCAGATATAATAATGGAGAATATGACGAGGCCATCGAATTATTCACCAAATATACATCCATTGAGAAAAAAGACCCTGATGGCTGGGCATATCTCGGATTGTGCTGGCTGTATGGCGAAAATGATGCAGTAAAAGCAAAGGGATTCCTCGACAAAGCGCTGGCCCTCGATTCTTCTGATCTATTCGCAGTGGAATCCATGGCGCAGTATTACATGAGAACAGGTGCTCATGAAAAAGCAGCACAGTTTTATGAAAATACCATCATTAAGAATCCGGATAACTACGGATTGCTCTGCAGTGCGGCTGCGTTCCACTACAACAGCGGAAACACGGATAATGCCGTCAAATATGCGGATCAGGCCATCTTAGCAGACGCTTCGTCCCCGGAAGCCTACAGTATCAAAGCACAGGCATATTTGCTGAACACAGATATGCAGAAAGCTGCAGATACCATCGACACAATGATAAGGCAAAAAAAGGATGATCCGAAAAGATACAGCATAGCAGGCGATATATACTTCAGTTTTTATGAATACAAGCTTGCGTCAGAATATTATGAAATGGCGGTCAGGATAGATCCTTTGTACGTGAAAGCATGTATCGGCAAAATCGGCTCACTTTACTACCGGAAGCGATATACTGCATGTCTTGCTTATGCACTGGAAGCAGAAAAGAAATTTGACAATACAGATATTATCTGGTATATCGGCGATGTCTATTCTGCACTGAGGGATTCGGAAAAAGCGATCGAATATTACAAAAAAGCGTTGGGAAAGTTATCGGGCAACCCGAATCTGTTGCTCAGCCTGGGATGGGAGCATTACTACAACGGAGATTTTCAGCAGGCAGCCGATTATGCAGATAAGGTCCTTGAAAATGACAAGAACAACGAAGCTGCAAAAAATCTCAGGTCATCTGCAGGCAAAAGGCTGGTTGACATATCAGACCAGGCAGCGGAGTTCATTGAGTCGAACTATATGTATTTCAAGTCAAATGATGAGTATGTCAAACTAAAACAGCAACTGCAGCAGAAGGGAAACGCAGGCATAGAAGATATTTGCAGGCTGTTCGGCTCAGTATATAAGGAAGGCGACATGTTCTCATTCATTTTATATGACGATTATTACCGTCAATATAGAGATATGAAGACCCAGAAAACTGTCGAAAGCAAATCCCTCGATCAGGATATCACCTACATTCGGATCAGCAGCTTTGCGGAAAAGACAGCCAATGAGTTTCTGGATGTTATCGACAACATACAGGATCCTGCCGGCAAATATCTCGTTATAGACCTGCGGGGCAACAGCGGAGGCGACACGAACAGCGGCTGCAATATCCTCGATTTCCTTCTGCCCGATTGTGTCGCTTGTAATCTGATATACAAAAACGGATATTCAAGTTCATATTATTCAGACGATGAGTATATTGGATTCAGGCACATATACATACTGACCGATGAAAACTCGGCCAGTTGTTCTGAGCTGGTGACACTGGGACTCAAAACATATCTTGACAATGTCACGGTAATAGGCGCAAGAACATTCGGCAAGGGAGTAGGCCAAATAGGCTTCGAAGATAAAGAAAGAGAGCTGGCGATATTTGTCGTCAATCACTACTGGAATGTCCGCGAGGTCAATATCATGGACAAGGGCATAGAGCCGGACATATCAATGGCAGCCTCCGACACAGAAGAATATCTTGAAGAGGTTCGCAGGCAAATAGCAGCAATGAAGTAATCTGCCGACCTGCTTACTGGACAAAAATTACGACTTAGTCCACTTTTCATTGACATAATCACAAAATCAGTGCCATTATTGCGAAAAAAATCAATTAATGTGTGTTTTAGCTGTCCTAAGGTGAAAATTTTGACCATCCTACTTCAAATGATCAGTAAATACACATCTGTTGTTGCGGTTCAATATCTGCCTTTGGTATTATAATATGAATAAGAAACAAGAGACGAATGCGGCAGGAGGTAACTATGAACAAAGTAATATGCGTTTACAGTTCATCAAGCAATTCTATCAGTCAAGCATATTTTGATATAGCAGCGATGCTTGGAGAAGCAATCGCGCGCAACGGCGACACCCTGCTCTTCGGCGGCGGGATGCGGGGCCTGATGGGAGCCACTGCCACTGCTGTACACAGTATGAAGGGCAAAGTCATCGGAGTCATTCCGGAAGCGCTCAACCAGAAAGGCGTTGTATATGAGACATGTGATGAGCTGATCGTCACAAAGGATATGAGAGAAAGAAAATCCATAATGGATGCCAGATCCGACGCATTCATTGCGCTGCCCGGAGGCTACGGCACCCTTGAGGAACTGCTCGAGATAATAACGCTAAAGCAGCTGAAGTACCATAACAAACCCATCGTAATCATAAACACCAACAGATTCTTCGATCCACTGCTCGAACAGTTCGACATAATTGCACAGCAGAATTTTGCAAAACCCGAAAGCAACCTGCTGTATCATGTAACGGCAGATGTGACGGAAGCATTGGAGTATATCGACACATATGAGCCGCCGGTATTCAAAGACAAATGGCTTACATGAACAAAAATTTTACTGTCGCAGCAGCGTCACTGCAAAAATATCTCCTGCATTTGGGACTATTGTGTTGTCAAGAAACATAAATCAATGAGCTTTACAATTTGCTCTTGTATACTATAAATGAGCAAAAACGCTAACATAATTTGGTAAAACTAAATGAGGCACCTGA
>CAZQUQ010000087.1:3836-10933 GCA_964596445.1 uncultured Oscillospiraceae bacterium | reverse complement strand
ATATCTGTGTAACCCTTGCGAAAGGCAAATCTCATTTTCATGCTTCAGCTATGTTATAGAATACGACATTATAATATGCGTAAGTATAACAAGCACCATTGTTAAAAGTTATTATTATACGTCCATCTTTATATTCCCATTTGCGAATATCTTCGGTACAATCTTTCCCTTTCACAAGAACTAGATTCTTACTAATGTCCATAATAATAGTCTCCTACCCTGATTAACATTAAAATGGCGCATGAAGGAAATATTTAGCATGACCCATAGTTATATATTACCAATGTAAATGGTGTGCGTCAAATATTGACATTATCAGGCAAATAATAGCATCGTAACTAAGTGAAGAAAAATAAACTTCACTACATGACCTATTCATTTCTGATATAATGTAATAACCAAGTCAACGTACGTTTACAAGGGGATATCTGTATGGAGAATGAGAAATTATTCGAACTTATGACCCAAATGTATTCAGAAATGAAGGAAAGCTTCAGTAAGTTCAGTTCTGATATCAACAGGCTGGATACTAAGATGAACCAAGGCTTCAGTACGCTCAATTCAGAAATAAAAGAAGTCAAGAGAACATTATTACATATAGAGCAGGATCATGGTAAAAAACTTGAAGTTATATTTGACGGATTGACTCAGCATACAGAGCAACTGAACCGTATCGAAAAACGGCTGGATAAACATGATGAGATTATCTTAAGGCGCATTAAGTGGATGTGAAATAGTTATGGGGGGTCCGGCTTGAGATCTCACTTTTCACATAACTGTATCTCACACCTGACCCCGCCTTTACTCATGCCCCCGCTTATTCACACCATTACCCCTGCCTCCGCCATTCCTCAAAAATACACATGTTCCGGATCCGGAAGGAACCGCTTGTTCCTGTTAAGCGACATAATGGCTTCCATATCCTCTTCGCTAAGCTCAAAATCAAAGATGTCGGCGTTTTCTATGATCCTGTGCTCATGTACGGACTTGGGAATGACAACTATTCCCCGCTGCAGATCCCAGCGCAGCACGACCTGCGCAGGCGTTTTGCCGTATTTTGCGGCTATACCGCTCAGCTCACGAACTTCGCCGATATGTCCGTTCATCAGCGGGCTGTATGCTTCCACCTGTATCCCGTTCTCCCTGCAGAACCGGACGAGCGGCTCCTGGTTCAGCCATGGATGCAGTTCGACCTGGTTTACAGCCGGAACGACATCTGTTTTCTCCATTAATTCCTGCAGCATGTAGGTGTGGAAGTTGCTGACTCCGATCGCCCGGATGACCCCTTCCCTGTAAAGCTTTATCATAGCTTTCCATGCCTCGATGTACTTTCCTTTTATCGGCCAGTGGATCAAAAACAGGTCGATATACTCAAGCCCCAGCCTCTCTCTGCTGGCTTCAAAAGCCTTCAGCACGGCATCGTAGCCTTCCCGCTGTCTTGCATTCCAAAGCTTCGTTGTTATAAACAGCTTCTCTCTTGGGATTCCGGATTCTTTTATCGCAATGCCGACATCCTTCTCATTTCTGTATGCTTCTGCCGTGTCAATGCTGACATACCCGGCCTTCAGCGCTGTTTTTACGGCAAAGTTTAGCACCTTCGGATCTTCTATCTGCCATACGCCAAAGCCAAGCCATGGCATTTGCACATTATTGTTCAATGTGGTACAGTCAGTAATCTTACTTATCATATTCTGTCACCCTCCATAAACTTGCCTAATACTATTCTTATACCCATATCCGATATGAATACACATAAATCCCTTAAGGGAATATTTCAAGCCTGTTCCTGACCCCCAAACATGATCAAAGGTAAAATGACCAGAGCTTCATCCTCAGCTTCGTCCCGCTTCCAATGGACAATGAATCGGATCATTGCGCTCACGGGCAGGAAACCCTTTTGCTTCATTTTCTCCAAATACTCCGAGAATCTTTTGGAAAACTTCAAGACTGTTTGGCCGCTTACATTAAGGCAGCAGCCGTCCCCTATAGTCAATGCGTCTCCACTTTTCATCTGTGCGGTAATGTGGCGGATCGAATAGAAGTAATCGAGCCATACATCCTTGTGCGTCAATTGAACGGACAGTCGTGACGGCAGACTGTATGTCCCCCGGTTTTCTATACGCTCGATCCCTGCTGCTCTGATGCTGTTCAGGTAATTGCCATTGTAGTGAATGACCAGTTCACGTCTGGCTCTTGTCGCTGCGACGTACAGCAAGCGGACGGCCTCATCTGTGTCCAGTGTATATTTGTCCAGCATGATGAACACATTGTCAAACTCTCGGCCTTTCGCTTTGTGCATAGTGGAAACCAATATAGTCTCACCGTTTTCCTCATAAAAGTCCTCCAACCTGGATTCTCTGATGAATATTTCAAGGTCGGATCTGTATTTGAGCTTGGGATTTGCGTCCTCAAAACTTTTAATCATATTCAGGCAAAGGTCAAGGTTGGTCGCTGACCCATACTGCTCACCCATGTGATCCGGGCTGCTACGGAACCTGTCCTTCAGTCTCCGCTTTGCCTCTGCCCATGTGTCGACGCTTATCACATACGTTAATGAGGATCCCTCCGTATTATTCCTGCTCGCCACCGCATTGCATCCACTCCCTGCTGTATTGTTACTGCTCCCCACTGTATTATTTCCGTCCCCATACGTCTCCGATCGGCTCCCGGAAATGAGCCGGTTATCGTCAGATGCCTGATCCGGCTCCAGCAGGCTCATGAAATACCGCACCTCCTGCATATCATACAGACGGAAGCCTTCATCCGACTGGATCAGCTTTGCCGGCATGCCCTTATCCACCAATAATCCCGCGATCATCAGCGCATCATCATTTCTCATCGTTAGGACACAGGTCGTTCCCGAAAGCTCAGTTGACACTATATCATCGACAAGCGGTGTAATCATCTCGTTGCACCTGTACCGGACGATCCTGATCCTCCCATTGTCTTTCTGCACAGGTATGACAGGAGTCCGCTTCAGCCGGTGCGATATCCTCCCTGCAAGCTGGTTTGTGAACTCCACAAGGTTTGCCTTGCTCCTGTAATTCTCCGTCAACTCATACTTAACGGCTTCTTTCTCTGTTATTAGTTTTTCCATGTACTTTGAACTGGAGCCCCTGAATTTGAAAATGTTCTGGTCGTCGTCCCCTACTGCTATAACGCGCATTCCGTCGTTTTGCTCCATTAGCGCCAGTATCAGTTCATACTCGTCCTCGTCCATATCCTGGGCTTCGTCAATAACCAATACTGTTTTTGATATCTTGCCGGGCTCGACCTCTCCACGCCGTATCCTGCCGACCGCTTCCCGGATGATTTTATCCGAATCCTCCAGCGTGCCAAGTCTGCCCAACAGGTCAAAGCAATACGAATGGAAAGTTTTGATCTCAACATAGTTCGCTGCATTTCCATAGAGGTCCAGCAGACGCTTTTTGAAGACTGTTGCCGCCGACCTTGAAAATGTCAGCATCAAAAGCTGTTCGTGCTTGACGTCCTCCATCAACAAGAGAGAAGCCAGTTTGTGGACGAGTATCCTGGTCTTTCCACTACCGGGTCCTGCAGCAACTACTATATGTTTTGAACCCATGTCGTTAATTATGTTCAGTTGGGTAGGCGAAAGCTCTCCGAACAGGCGTCTGAATTTTGCCGGAGTGATACTCTTTTTGATCTCACTTTGCCTGCTGCCCTTGAAATATTTGGTCAGAAACGATGCATAATTGAGCTTGAAATAATCGTCGACAAACTGCAGGGCAGCCTTGTAGTCCTCCATCATCTTTCTGGCATACTCGCCTACTATATGGATCTGTTGTATCTTGTTCTGGTAAAACTGCTCCAGCTTCCGATAATCCTCCAGCCTGTAAGCCTTTCTGTTATTCCTCTCTATCCGCTCAAGCGACATTGCGTTGTAGACCACTAAAAAACCGCCTTCCAGTTCTATTGCACCGATCTTTGACAGATAGAACAGCGCATCCTCCACTTCCTCCAGTGTGACCTTCGTACTGTAAAGCATGATTTCATTTTCATATTGCTCCTTTAGCTCAACGACAGAAAATTCGACACAGGTTTCCTCATTGTCTTCGCTTTCGCTGCCACATTTTCCATACAAATATTCGACTATGAACTGTGCCAGCTCATGCCGCTTTATGAGCTTTTGACGGAGTGCTTCCCGGTCAAGCATGCCCCGTATCTTCAAATGATTATTGGATCTGGTGTCATAATGCCTCTTTATCCACTTGGTGATTGCCCAGAGGTTGAATATGGTTTTCAGCCTGACTGTCGTCGAATCGGCACAGCCGCTTTGAAGCGCTGATTCATTAAGCTTTTTTATATTTTATATCGATGACTGATTATCATATATGCTCAATAGGAAATTCTCGATCCGGACAAATGCTTTTAATACATCGAGCGAGTTGTTACCGGCTTTCTTCTTTTTTACGAATGCGGTCATATCCTTTGTATCTGCAAGTATTTTTGCATCTTTCATCATGTTTATGATCTCGATCACCCTGTCTTTCGGTATGCCAAGATGATCAGATATATAGTCCACTCTGGATTCCGCTTCTTCGCCTGATGCTCTTTTTCGGCTCCTGGAAGATATCAGGCTTTTAATGATCCTGACGGCATGCTCCCTTTGCTTTTCATCGAATATTGACGATGCATCGATCTTATCGATCGCCTGCTGGACGTTCTCAGCGAGTATACCATCGGCATATACACGCGGCATGTTTTGCCTCCGCTTCAGGTAGCCGGCCTCCTCCAGCGCCGTTATTGCAGTACGTACCTTTGTTTCGATATCACTGACATTGTCGTCCCAGCCAGCCTGCCGTGCTATTTCAAGCGCCGAGCGTGAAACTTTCATGCGCTGCTTTGTAATATCCTTGACTGCCTGCCATATCTGCTGTATCTCCTTGATGCTGAGCTTTGTCTGATTGAGCAGAATAAAATGCTTATTGAGATCCTCATCGTTGAACAGCACATAGCAGTCCGCATTGACCGACTCATCACGGCCGGCCCTGCCTGCTTCCTGTATGTAATTTTCAAGGGAGTCAGATATCTCATAATGTATGACCATCCCGACATCTTTTTTATCTACTCCCATACCGAATGCCGAAGTTGCCACCATTATTTGCACTTCACCGTTCATGAATGTATTCTGGTTTTCAGTTTTCTCTTTTCTATCCATCTGACCGTGATACGGTCTTGCATCGAACCCGTCTGCCGTCAGCCTTTTTGCCAGTTCATACGCCTTTCTTGTCCTTGAGACGTAAATGATGGTGGGACAGTCGTTCTCACTTAGCAGATCCCTGACCGTATTGTACTTTTCTTCATCGGTTTCTCTGGGGAGCACCTTGTAATGAAGATTGGTCCTTACAGCATCGGAGGTGAACACTTCCATCTCGATGGACAGCCGGGTCCTGAAATACTCTTGTATATCCTCGATGACTTTCCTTTTAGCCGTAGCAGTAAAGCAGGAAATCGGTATGTTATCCTCAAGATTCTTCCTTCCCATCAGTTTCTTTATAAAATCGCCTATATAGAGGTAATCCACCCTGAAATCCTGACCCCATGCCGAGAAGCAATGTGCCTCGTCTATGACGAAACGTACGATTTTCCGCCCCAGCAGAAGGTTCTCTATCGTCCTTGAACGAAGCGATTCCGGAGAGATATACAATATGGAGGCCGACCCGTTCTCGACTCTTTCGATGGCTTTTGCCCGCTCTATCGGATCAAGCAGCCCGTTGATCGTAACAGCCTCGGTAATATTCAGCTTCTCAAGGTTGTCCACCTGATCCTTCATAAGCGACTGCAGCGGTGAAATAACTACAGTCAGGCCTCTTGTGTTTATGCCGCTCATCAGGGCAGGCAATTGGAACGTGATAGATTTGCCGCCTCCGGTAGGGAACACCGCCAGAAAAGACTTTAATGCAATGGCCGCACCGACAGCCCTCTCCTGCAGCGGCGCGCCGGCATATGTCCTGAATGAATCATACCCGAAAAACCTTTTGAGGCCGCTATGTATATCAAGGGCTTCATTGCAGTAACTGCATCCAGTTATACAGGGCTTGTCCCTCAGGATATACATTATCCTGTCTACGGCAGGAGAATTTTTCAGCACCCATGGCGGTGTGATGGAATAACGATCGCCCGTATTTATCAATGCAAGGCAATATGCAAGCTCAATGGGATTATCACGGATAATCCCCGCCAAATCAGCGTGCTCACATATTTTGAACAGAAACCTGGAACGGATCAGTTCCTCTATCTCTTCATCCTGCTGCTGCCTATCTGCCTGCTGCCGTCCCTGCTCCTCCTGCTGCACTTCTCGACCTGTAAAACCGATAAAGCGGAAAAACGATCTGAACTCCTTCTGATCCTTCAGAAGCAGAAAGTATATCTTTCTCAAGGTATGATCGGTCTGCCGGAAAGCTGTGACTTCGTCATAAAGCAAATCTCTTGCCTTTATCGAATCGTTGAGTGGGTTGTTTATATCGTCAGACTGGAGTTTATCATCCTTGAGAAGCCTGTGGTACGGCCTGGCAGGAAACATCAGCGGAGAGAGGTACAGCGTATCGATGACCTCTGTAATGCCTGCACCTGCTACTGCATCTCCTATATACATCAAATCATGGGCTATTATGTTGTGTCCACAGACATATGTCGAACCCCGCAGAAAATCTATGAAAGCAGCAGTGCAATCAGCGTGGAACCGCCCGCCATCTTCTCTGATGCTCCCAATATCAAGCACTTTTCCTTTTTTCGGGTCTATCTCAGTATCAATAAAGGCTATCATATTTTTTGGGCCAGGCTTGGATTACTCCTTTTTAGCATATGCATCGATACATTTAGCCTGCTCTTCTTTGTGATTCATTCAATAGTTATATATTACCAATACTTTATGTATACGTCAAATTTAGCCATAAGGGCTAAGCACAAAAAACGACATGCAATGGAACTGGTTTGATTCTATTTCCTAAACCGAATTTTCCAACTGAGATCCTGACAGAGCATTTCTGCTTAGCTTCAGGGTATCTCTGCCTTGCTTTCTTTAACTACCTAAATACTCCTTTATAATATTTATGCTTATTGCTCTGTAAATCATA
>CAZQUQ010000087.1:0-3736 GCA_964596445.1 uncultured Oscillospiraceae bacterium | reverse complement strand
TGTAATTAATATTCGGTTCATTATCTGAGATTCCTCCATTTTTCTGCAACTGATTTTTCCTATTTTCTCCCTTATTTCGATTGATTTTGAAAATTGTCCATGATATAATATTCTGCATTAGGTAAAATAAGGTAAACCAGAGGGAAAGGCGTCAACAACTCTTATCATATTAATTCCGTTAATCATCAAAGCAGACGGGGAGATATTAAAAACATGAGAAACCATAGAAAACTATCCTCAGCAATTCTGGCAATAACAATAACTTTAACACTCACTCCCATAACTGCTGTACCTGCAGACGCTGCATATTCACCGGTAAACGCTGAGCAGGCTACGACATTACAAGATCTGGGTATCTATAAAGGCCAGGATGCAAACGACCCCTTAGCTGGTTTGGAGAACGCATTGACTACCCAGGATGCACTGATATTTTTGGCGAGATTGTTTGGTTACGTCGATGATGCCTGCAGGTTATCCGACGATGAGGTGGCAAGATCCCTGGCAAAGTTCGATGATGCTGACAGTATGTCAGATTATGCCAAGCAGATTATTGCATATTCAGCATCAACCGGGATTTTGAGCGGCTCAACACAAAACGGCAGATTCTATATAGGCGCTACGGATACCGTTACAGCAGCCAGATTTGCTGCATTCATGCTCAAGCAAATGGGTTATGACGTTCCGGATTTCAAGCTGGCAGTTGCACAGCTTGCAGAAACCAACGGAAGCAGATCTGATCCTGACTTGACCGGGGAATTATCGAGAGACAGTGCTGTCGGCCTTATGTATGATGCTCTGACAGCTGAAAAGACCAGCGGAAAATCAATCATCGCCGATATCATCGGCGATAATGCCGGCCTGAGGGCAAAGGCTGAAAAACATGGTTTGATATCTCCTCCTTCCACTACCGACGAAGTAGTAGTTGAATCAGTCAGAGCTTTAAACTGCAAGCAGATAGAAATTGTTTTTAACCAGGAAATGAATAAAGGCTCGGTTGAGTCCGAGGATTTTTATGAGATATATGATCATGGCATATATAGAAAAGAGCTTAGCGACAGCAGTGCATCATTAGATATTGATAGAAAGACAGTTATAATTACTTTAAATATGTTGTTGATAAATTGACCGATTCAAGCAAAGCAAAAGTAGTAATCAAAAAAGATATCATAGCCGGCAATGGTAAAAAGTTAGCCGAAGACGCAATATTTGAAGTTTCAGTGAAAGATGGTTTGATTCCCACAGTTATTAGTGCTGAAGACACAGGAGAGTACAATATAAAAGTTACATTTTCAGAGCCTGTTTATAGCAAGATCAACGATACGTCAATAGCAACATCCAACTTTGAGGTAAAAAGCGGAACATATACATATCATGTAAAAAAGGCTGTTCTGGACAATAATGTTATTTACCTGGAGACCGGAACAAAATTAATTGAAGGTCCTGTCACTGTTACTGTTAATGCAGCAGGTGTTAAGGACGCTAATGCAATTGTGGACTATGCCGGATATGCAGTATTCAGAACAGAAATGACCTTTAACTATGTAAAGGATACTTCAGCAGCAGTTGTTACCGTAAAATCAGCAATGGCCAACAAGGTGGTCCTTGGTTTTTCAAAGCCGGTCAAGGGTTCGAACATCGGGCTACATTATACTGATAAAAACAGCCAATCCTACATGGCAATAGCAGCAAATGCCGATTTCACATATGAGATCACATTTACATTTGGCACTGATTTACCAAGCGGCATCGTTACTCTCCATCTGGTAAACAGCAGAACTGATGCTGAAAAGCTGGTTGATGGATTTGGAATAAGGGTACCTGATCAGACTCTTACCTGTGAGGTCCCAGAACCACCGCCGCTGCCGGAACCAACTCTGCCGCCGCTACCTCCGCCTCCGCCGCCTCCGCCGCCTCCGCCACCGTCTGATAATATACCCCCGGAAGTAGTCAATGATCCGGCGGATGATGATGACTGCTTTGCAGTATCTGAAAAGGGCAGGATCTACATTACATTCTCAGAAGCTATGAATAATGCACAGATGCTCGATAAGGCAAACTATATGGTATCGATCGATAATGGCGCAAATTATAATGCTCTGGGTGTTAATGATGAAATTATCCCTTTAAGCGACAGGAAAATACAGATTTACTTCAAGGATCTGGCGGATATGAATAATCCAGCGATAAGACCTTATGTAAAGATAGCTCCGATCATGGATCTGGCAGGAAACAGATTATATGGAAGAAATGAGCTTCACATCGTTGAAAATATTGAAACAGAAAATGTTCAGATCACAGCAGTCCAATTAATAGCCAAGGATAGGATCAATGTTGTGTTCAACAGGAAGATGGGAAACATTGATCACAATGATTTTATAATTGGCTCAACAATTCCGGGCTCAATTAATGTTATAGGTACCGAATCACCTATTGTAAATTTTGAAGGAAAAACAGAAGTGGTTTTGACTCTGGACAAAGAGCTGACTACTGATGGAAGAGATGGGTCAGGGGACTTGGTCACTATTATGACTGTAGACGCAGCAACTTCCGAGTCGGAATGGGGCGGCAGGCTGAGACCCTATTACTCTAACCTTGATGACAAGACAGCCCCTGAGATCGTTAAATGGGACCATGATAATAATGGAGCAACTGATGAGATTGCCAAGGTCATTGTCGGCGGAAATCTTGCTGATCCAGCATATTATAACGAATACTTTATCGTTAATCAGGGTACCGAAGGCACTATAACGATCTATTTCTCAGAAGATATCAATGAAGCTGCCCTTAGAACGAACACATTCAGCGTAGATGGTTTCATAGTAACAAGTATAACAGCTCCTGCCGGGACAAACACAGTGATACTTAATGTTGCTGCTTCCACCGCCCATTCATCTGTTAATACTACTGTAACTCAGGTTGCTGAAATACATGATTTGGCCGGTAATTCATTAGCTACCGGTGAAACATGGGCAACAACGCTGCAGCCTTGAGAAGATCAATAATCTGAATATGAACATCGTTGAGATGACATGTTCTGGGCATAAAAATCAACCGTAAGGCGAGAATGGGGTCAGGCTATCCAAACCTGACCCCGTTTAGTTCCCTATTCTTGTTCCCATTCATCAAGCTGTCTCATAATTTCGTCATATGTGTCATAACTTATCTTCGGGAGCTTGCCGCCAAAGATCCTTTCAGCTTCACGAAAACCCTTTTCTATGCCGGCCTTCAGTTCAGCAAGCTTGGTCTTGTCCCCTCCTGACAGAGCCTTGGCAAAGTTCACGATCCTGGTGCTGACAGCCTTCACTCCCAGTTCTCCGTCCCCTGAAATCAGACTTTGAGCTTCGGCTCTTGCCTCTTCATCTACTGTGATCTTCTCTCTTCCCGCCAGCACATCATCAAGCTTTTTACCCTGCCTCACAACAAGCCTGACAACTAATTCCCTGAGCGACTCTGCTGTTTTCTCGGTTTCCTTCCAAAGCCGTTCTACCTCTTTTGCATATCTTCCGGATACCGGTTTGCCATACACTGCGCTTTTGGTTTCAGTGTTCCCCAACTCGAGGATTGCCGCTGTTTCATCCTTCTGTATATTGTCCTGTTTGACTTCGGGTTTTTTCTCGTTGGTATAAATAGGCTGAGACCTATTGGTTGAATTGATGGAATTGACCATATTTACTCCCTCCTTGGAATCAAAATACATCCATGTAATATATATCGGCATGTTCGGGATCGAACTTGA
>CAZQUQ010000086.1:2239-11013 GCA_964596445.1 uncultured Oscillospiraceae bacterium | reverse complement strand
CTACGAATTCCCAGGGTTGTTTGTTCTTGCCGGATGGTGCCTTGATACCGGCATCCAGGATGGTACGAACAACATCACTGCTTATAGCATCGCTCTTAAATCTGCGTATGCTTCTTCTGTTGCAGATTGCCTGCATTACATCCATAAATATGATTCCCCCTTAACGATCATTATCAGCTGCGGCAGCCTGGCCACCGGAGCACAAGCTCAAGATTTATAGCTTTTCAGCATTTTTTATGATCATATATGTTGCATCCATCACATATTTGCCTGTGATCCTGCTATAACATATATGCCGGACTACATAATTATATCATTAACCGGGTAAAATATGTTGAGAGAAGAAATATTTTCAGTAAAAAAGCAGATTTCCATATATTAATGGAAAACTGCCTCTTTTATACTGCGATGTCATTTTAAGAAAACTGATGGTATGGAGCAGATATTCAACAGGATTATTTCCTGTATCCGCATTTAGGGCACACGCCGTTTTCATTCAGCGCGATCCCGCATAACGGGCAGCGGTCTATATCCTTTTTGGGCTCATACGACATTAATCTGCAGCTTGCTCCTTGCCCATCTTCTCCATCAAATAGTCTCTTTGCCGGAAGCCCAGGATCCTGGCAATCATTGAGACAGGAAACATCCGGATCTCACGGTTCAGCTTGGCCACGCTCTCATTGTATATCAGGCGGCTAGTACGCAGCATGTTTTCAAGGGTTTGCATCGCATCTATCGCTCTGATGAAATTTCGGTTTGCTTTTACTTCGGGGTGCCGCTCCGATATCTCGGCGATCCTGCCAAGAACCTCGGAAATGATCTTTTCCTGCCGCAGTACATCATCTGATGTGGATTTTCCCATAATCATGCATCTTACGGATTTGATCGAATCGATCAATGTTTCGCTTTCGTGCCGGGAACAGCTTTTAACAAGATCCAGAATAAACATCAGCGCGTCAAATCGGCTTGACAACTGCACTCCGATCAAACACATAGCATTGCTGATATTCTCATCAAGCATCACAAGTTTACGCTGTACAGATATTATCCAGAGAGTAACACCCACAGCAACTGTGATGACAGCAATGATAATTGGCAGCATGACAAATACCCCCTTACTTCTCCTTGCAAACAGTTTATAGAAAGTTGACTCGAAAAACCGGCTTTTGCATGAAACATATAAATTCCTGCATGAAATACTGGTTTATAGGCCGAATATTATGGTAAACTTATAACAGTGAACACAGAGATGGAGGAGTAAGCATGCTGCAGATTGCAGTCTGTGACGACAATTTAGATGAGTTGTCCAATATGATGCAGCTTATAAACCAATACAGGACAGCGAAAAATTTAGACTGCGAATATGCCGTCTTTACGAACGGATTTGAACTGATTTCGGCAATAGAAAAAGGAAAGAGGTTTGATATATACTGCCTGGATATCATTATGCCGGGCTTTACAGGCATCGAAGCAGCAAAGGAGATCCGCGCCATTGATAAAAATGCACTGATCCTGTTCCTGACATCTTCATCAGAGTTCGCTCTGGAGAGTTATTCTGTAAAGGCGATCAACTATGTTTTGAAACCTGTAACGAAGGAGAAGCTGTTTTATGCCTTTGATGAAATGCTGGAGCATATAAAGGTACAGGAAAATGAAGCTGCGGTTATAGTAAAGAGCAATGAAGGGATCCAAAGAATACTGATTTCGAGTCTGGTCTATGCCGAAGTCATCAGCAGAAACGTATTATATCACCTGCGATCAGGCAAGGTTGTCGAATGTAATGAGTCCTTTTCCTCTGTCTGTACCAAGCTTATGAAATACGACTGCTTTATCAGGCCTCACCGCTCATATGTCGTGAACATGCAGTATGTAGATGCAATCGAGAGCAGCAGAATGACATTACAGGACCTTTCATCAGTACCTGTGGCACAGGGCAAGATGCGGGAGATCAAGCAGCAATATTTGGCTTATCAAATGGGTGGGGAATGAGCAACGGATGGAGGTGCTATTTAAATGATAACAACTGTCCTTGGGCTCATACGATTCGGGTTCTCGCTGTTCTTTGGCCTGGCGGTTTCAGTCCTTTTTGCAGGAATAGATGACACACGGAAAAACAGGATTTCCATAGGCATCTTCAGCATTGTTTTTCTTTTTGTGCAGTCTGGCTCCTGGCTGCTTTTCGGTCTGGATATAACGTCAAAATTGTACCCGCTGATCATCCATTTGCCGCTTATATTTATTTTTACGCTGTATTATAAACGTCCATGGTCTATATCCGCGGTCAGCGTACTTTCCGGTTACCTGTGCTGTCAGGTGCCGCGTTGGTTTGGTTTTCTGGCAGGTGCCATGTTTGGAGAAAAGCTGGCAGATCACATATGCTATATTGTGTTTGTGTTTCTGGCCTATTATTTTCTGAAAAAATATGTAGCAGGATCCGTCCGGCAATTGATGGAGAAGTCTAATAAGTCATGCATGTTTTTAGGCGCTGTGCCGCTTTTTTACTATTTGTTCGACTATTTTACCACCATCTACACCGATGTGCTTTACCGCGGTACTGAATGGGCAGTGCAGTTCATGCCCTCGACAATATCCATATTCTATTTTGTATTTATCATCCTTTACTACACAGAAACACAAAAGCAGGCAAGTCTCCAAAGAGAGCGGGACATGCTGGACGCACAGTTCCGTCAGGCTCAAACGGAATTTGCTTCCCTGCGGCAAATACAACAGAATGCTGCGGCTTATCGCCACGACATGCGCCACCATGTCGCGCTTTTACAGAGCCTGGCATCCGAGAGACGCATAGATGAGATCAAGGAATATCTGCATGCAGTCCAATCCGACATAGACGCCATCACACCTGTGCGTTTTTGTGAAAATGAAACCGTCAATCTGATTTTGTCATCCTTCGCTGCTAAAGCAAAGCAATCGGAGATCATGATGACAGTGGATGCGAAGCTGCCTGACTCACTTCTGTTAAGTGACACAGAGCTTTGCTCACTATTGTCCAACGCTCTGGAAAACGCCATACATGCCTGTGAGAAAATAACTGACAGCAACAGACGCCATATCAAACTGCGCATATATTCTAAAAACAACAAGCTGTGCATCGATATCCGCAACACTTATCAGACAGAACCGGTATTCCGCAATGGTCTTCCCGTTTCTAAAGAACAGGGACATGGTTTCGGTACAAAAAGCATGATCCATATCGTGGAAAAGTATGGCGGCGTATATCAGTTTTCACTCAAGGATGGCTGGTTTATATTTCAGGCTACAGCTTAGCAAAAAGCGGGGTCTGGCTGACCCCGCCATAATTTGGTTCGTTCTGAAAAACCAATCCATTACCTGCAAGTTTGAGCATCACAGTCACATCAAACAGAGGTTTGTCCTTTTCTCCCCACTCCTGCTGGAAAGGTTTCCACGAAATTTATCTGTTTGGCTTCTTCTTCAGTAACAGGTGTCTTGCTCCAGTCAATGGTTCGTTCATAGCCGGCATAATCAGATATCCGGATCGAACTAAGAAGTCCGTCGTCCCCTCTCTCATAGGCAGATATGCCTGAAAGCGCTATTCTGGCTCGTTCTTCCTGACCGGCCCTTGACACGATATGGACCCATTCGATCACGCAAGTGATACCATCATCTATAATGGTTTCATAACGCATTCCTACACATCTCGGAATATATGTGGCCATTGCTTCATACTTCTTTCTGATGGATTCAGGAGTCTCATCCACTGTATGGTCCGCATCCGCCGGCTCATATCCGCCGAATTTGCATTTTGGACTCATGCATGCCATGATCCTGTCGACATCTGCTTCCGGCACATGATGGAGCGCTTCATAATATTCGCGCACGGCACCGGTCAACAGCCCCGGATCCCCCATTTCCAAATGTGCAGATTTGAAGATCGGCTTGCGATAAGCCTGCAGTCCGGGGACATATGTATGGTGACAATATAGTCTGACCTCATCGAGCGTGTCCTGAGTACGAAGGTCTCCGACAACAAACATGGGTACCTGATTGATCGCGCCGTCTGCTACAAAATTTACGACCAATTCCGTAACCGACCTGCCATTGGCACGCGTCTGTATAATGGGCTTTACAAAAGCCTGCTGCGCCTTGAAGACAGACAGCCAGCCCTCCGCAAAGCGCCTGATGCCTTCGAGACCCTCAAACCGCCCATATGGCGCATCGACTGCGCTTGGGATATTACCAAAGAGCTTTTTCTCGCCAAATAACCCAAGCACAGTTTCCAGATCCTGATTGCATACCGCATGCATGAACTTAAGCTCCGGCGATGTCGCCAGGATCGGCTTTTGCGTGTCCGAATAATACTTGGCAAGGCTGCAGATGTTTCTGTATTCCATAGTTTTTATACCTCCTGGTGCCTGGCACCACAATCGGATAGTTATTATAAATAATTGGCTAGCTGTGGCGGCAGGTATTATATTTTTTTAGAAATTCAATAGCTTCATCTTCGCTGAGCGGCTTGCTGACCAGGTTTCCCTGGATCTTGTCGCAGCCGTGTTCTTCCAGATACTTCAGCTGGACCGCATGTTCGACTCCTTCGGCAACAGTACAATGGCCAAGCCTGTGCGACATCGATATAATATCGCTTGTTATTGCTTTATTCAGGTCTGTACCTAACATTTTATCTATAAAATATTTATCAATTTTTATACAATCAGCCTTAATTTCTCTTTGTCTGGCCAGTGAAGAATAACCGGTCCCAAAGTCATCTATGGCTATGCTTATCCCCTCTTCCCTCAGCTTCCCGATAATGCTGTTGATGTAATCAAAATCAGAAACGAAAATCGATTCCGTGATCTCGATGCCTACATTCCTTGGGTTGATCCTCATATCCCGCATCACTTCGAGCAGCCTGCCTGAGAAATCAGGTTTCATTAACTGGATAGCGGAAATGTTGATCGAAACACAGATTTCATTATACCCGCACTCTTTAAGCTTATTCAGGAAGCGAAATGCTTTTATGATCACTTTTTCACCAATCGGAAGAATGAGCTTTGTTTTCTCTGCGATTTGAATGAATTCCATAGGCGAAACTGATCCGAGCTTCTTTGTCCTCAATCTGGCAAGTGCTTCAAAACTAATAACAGAACGTGTCCTCAGGCTCAGGATCGGCTGAAACAACAGGAACAGATCATCATTTTCATTATCATCCGCCGCAATAGCACTGAGAGCTTCCACAATATCTCTCTCACGGTTGATCAGAGCATCCGTCTCATCGTCGTAAAAACAGATCGTAAAATCCTTTTCAAACAGATTGACACACCTTTCCGAGGCTATCAGAAGTCTTCGCAAAAGTAATTCGACATCATCTATATTTTCGTTCTGATCGATTTCAAGAACTCCTATCCCGCCGCCAATTCTGTCTGTTTCCAATAAAGAACCCAGGGTTTGGACAATGATATTGCAGAACTCGATAAGCTCGCTTTTATCCTTGTAGTCAAAGAGGTAGAAAACAAATCGGTTCTCACGCGTCTGAAACAAGAGACGCTTATCAGTGCAATGCTGGATCATAGCCTCAGCGGCTTTCTTTATCAGATTCTGACTATACTGGAACCCGTAATTGGCCGTTAACAATTGGACCGTACTCAGGTTTATTCCAATAAGCGCCTTTTTGATATCCCGCTTCAGCTTGATGTCCTTTTCAAGCAATGACAACAAATATTCGCGGTTATACAGGCCTGTCCATCTGTCATGCTCATTGTTATATTTCAGCGTATTTTCAATAGCTTTTCGATCCGATATATCAAGAACGATTCCTTCCAGCGCTTCAACTTCACCATCATCGTTATATATGCCCTGTCCCATCTCAAGGACCCATTTTTTCTCGCCGGATGCAGTTATGATTTCATACTCATATTTAAACGGCTGTCTTTTTACCAGGGTCTTCTCCCATTCATTCCATAAAGCTTCCCGGTATTCAGGTGAGATGATATCATTATATGACAGGTCCCTGTTATACAACAGGCTCGCCGGAGGATAGCCAGTGAGGCCGTAACAGCCTTCGGAAACATACTGCATCGTCCAGTCGCGGTCGTAATTACACCTATATGCAAGTCCCGGAAGGTTCGCAAGGAGGACGGATTTGCTGCGTTCACTCTCATTTAGAGCCTTTTCCATAACTTTGCGCTCGGTGATATCCTGGACCAGGCAGATATGCCTGTATCGCGCATCATTTGACAAATTTAACGGTGCAACGATCAAATGTACCCAAACGATCGAACCATCCGGCCTTATGTACCGCTTATCCATTGAGTACATCCTGATTTCGCCCGATTGGAGCCTCCTGTAGTTTCCCAGATCTTCTTCCAGATCATCAGGATGCGTTATTTTTACCCATCCTATTTTAAGAAGCTCTTCTTCTGTTCTCCCGGTAATTTGCTCGTACGCTGAGTTGATCCTGATAATGGTCTCATCGGAGTAATCCGGACCAGTGCTTTGTGAAATTGCTATCCCGATAGGAGCTTGATCGAAAATCATATCGAAAGAAAGCGTTTTTTCGTCCAACTGCCGCTCCAAGGCCTGCTGAATGCGCAAAAGCTCAGCATGGATATCTATCCTCGCCTTCAGCAGATCCATGTGGATCGGTTTGCGGATATAGTCTGCGGCACCAAGCCTCAAACCCCTGATTTCGATTTCCGGTCCATAACATTCTGATAATAATATAATACGCAGCTTATCGAACCGTTTATCCCCTTTCAGTGACTCAAGCACCTGAAACCCGTCCATATCAGGCATATTCAGATCAAGCAGGACCAGGCTGATCCCTTCATGCTCCTCAAGCATACACATAGCTTCCGCGCCGTTGCATGCAGTCAATACGTAATACTCGCTCAAAGCATCTTTGATAATCGTTCTTTCCGCTGCAGAGTCGTCAACTACCAGGATCTTGATCTGCATTTGTGACTCCCCTTCTTTATCTCGATATAGTGCCCGATTTAGTGCTGCAATTCGAATAACAGATGCGTGAGGAAACATCTTTGCATCTATTATAACATCAACAGGGTCATGCTTGAAACAAAAAAATAACAGGTACGTCAACAGTACAGTTATTTCAGAATATGCCGCAAATAACTGTCCTATTGGCGCACCTGTCACCCAAAAGGATAGTTATCAAGCCTGATCACGTCTTCTGCCCAGACCGGCGCAGCGGCGCAGAAGCTCAACTGTTTTGGCCCGCTCGCCGGATTCCCGGTAGCTTTCCAGCAGGGTCTCAGCCGCCTGAAGAAAGGTATCCTCGCAGCGCAGCCTGGCGCTTTCAGTCCAAAGGGCTTCCAAATCATCCAGATAACGTCCGGTGTAATAGTCCACCACCTTCTGAGCATTTTTCGGGGAAGGGCTCTTCCGGAAGTCCTCTGCCGCCTGACGGAAGGCATCGTGGTCACAGATGATCTCTTCCATTTCCAGTCGGTATATACCTTTTTCATGCATGATGGGGTTCTTTGCTCCCAGGCTCTCGAAGGCCCGGCGGATCTCACCCCGGCGGGTATGGAACATACCTGTGACATCTCCTTCATTTTCTGCCCACAGATCGGCATAGATCCGCTCATATTGAATGGAAAGCTCCAGAAAACGCCGGGTGTATTCCTCAGCTTCTGCTTCGTTCCCCTCGCGCAGAAATATGGCGGCCAGTTCGCCGCAGGCTATCATTGGGATACTCATAGTTCCATGTCTTTCACCGATTTCAATGGACTTCAGATAGCAGGCCCTGCTTTGGTCCATATCCTGTCCCAGCATGTGCAGTGCGTTGGCGACACGTCCATATGCGAGAGTCTGAAAGAAAGGTGTGGCGTTTTCGGCCATCCGCAGTATGTCTTTTACTATGTACAGTGATTTTTCGGGTCGGGACAAAAGCTCTGCACCAAGGCGCAGTATCCTGGCAAAGAGCATATAATCACCGGCACTTCGGTTTAGTACGGCGTGTTCCTCGGCAAGCTCCAGGTACCGATAAACGCCGGTAAAATCAGTAAAACCTCCAAGACTGATCTTGCGCATTTCTTCAGCCAACAGTATCTCGGCATACATCAGGTAATTGAGGCTCAGTTCCTCATGGATCCCCAAATGCCGCAAGCGATAAAGCTCAGCTTCCATCAGCGGGATGGCCTTTTCCTCCTGTCCGGTCACCTGATATGCCTTGGCTGCATATGCGCCGACACAGTGTCGGGAGAGCCAGTCCTGCTCCTCTTCAGGGATCGACAGCGATTTCTCGTAAAGTTTGAGGCATTTGAGATAATCGCCTTTATAAAAGTAAATTACCGTCAGATAACGCTCAAACCAGGCCTTGACCCTTGCATTGCCGGCAGTACTTATTACACCGGCTATCTGGCCGCAGCCAGGAGGCTGGGTATTTCGGCAGGAATCGGCAATAATTTGTTCGCGACGGACAGAGTGATCACCCGTCAGGAGATGTTCACGCTGCTGTACAATGCGCTGAATGTCATAGGACAACTGCCCGAAAGAGTATCCGGTAAGACTCTTTCCGACTACAGCGACGCGGATGAAATCGCTTCATGGGCTAAAGATGCCATGAAGCTGCTTGTGGAAACCGGTATAATCGGCAGCAGCGGCAGCAGGCTTGATCCAAAAGGCACCGCAACACATGCTCAAATGGCCCAGGTGCTGTATTGTCTGCTTTCGAAGTAATAGAAAAAGTGACAGGCACGTCAGCAGGACATTTATTGAATGCATAATCTTAAATAACTGTCTGACTGCCGTGCCTGTCACCTAAAAAGGATAGTATTCAA
>CAZQUQ010000086.1:0-2139 GCA_964596445.1 uncultured Oscillospiraceae bacterium | reverse complement strand
TTTTATTCAGCTTCGATGCCAAAATACCACTGACCAATAATGCAGCAGGCCACAAAAGCAGCCAGTATACAGCAGCTGCACCATGATTGACGTATCCTGACCTGCCGTAATAAATTAGTCTACAAGCGAGATCTACAAGAACTTCTGCTGATAGAAAAAATAGAAATAAGTTCTTAACACCATTCTTTGTTCTGTTTCTCCTGAACAGTATGAGAACAGCAAAATACAGCAGCATGCAGGCAAGCCAGCCAATCAGCCACATTTCCGCACCATTTGCATATGCTGTTGATATTATTGCTGTTATCATACACTTTTCACCTGCCAGACATCATATGGATCAAAGCAGATCTATAAAGCCTTAAAGCAAAATAAGCCATTCAGATTCGTGATGCGGATTCTCCCGTTCTCGGATAAAACACTTTGTAAATATTCATATAGTTCATCGAATCTTTTTATCAGTATCGAAAACTGCTCTGAAGTAAAATGAGATGCCAGATACAAAACCAGGGGCTCAATGCTGCTGATAATTATATCATTTTGAAACAAATGCTTCTCTGCAACATTAAAATGACTTGCAAGTATGGTTTCACCGTTTTCCATGTTAAAATTCTTTATGGTATCATTATAAAATGATAAATTATTATCAAAATCATGAACCAATCGGATCAGTTCCCGCAAGTTTCTACTGCTTACAGTAGATGCGTATACTACACCGTTCTCTGCCAGCACTCTGCTGATTTCCGAAAAGAGTTTGTCTTTGCCTTCAAAATGGTATAACAGATGATTTGCAACGATCATATCGAACGAATGATCCGGATAGGGTATTTCTTCGGCATCGGCAACCTGAAACTGAAATCGGTCCAACGGATCCTCAATGCTATTCTTCGCCGACTCGACCATTCCCCTTGAAAAATCTGTCAGAACGATTTGCAGACCGGCTGGGACCTTCGAAATATTCTTCTGCCATAAAACCCCGTTGCCGCATCCCAGTTCCAGAATCGTACGAATATTTTCAAACCTGAATCGGTCGTACACCCACTCGACCCACGCATTTCCATGCTCGCAATAATCATATAGCTGTATGCGTGCCTTTAGGCGGTTTTCATTCGAGTACTGGTCGTCGGAAAAACTCTTGATATATTCCAGTAATTCTTTTTTATCCAAATATCTTCACTCCTCACCTTATTTTTCCAGGTCAAGTTAATAATATTCCCTTTTAACATTGTTCCATTTAAAAGGGAATATTTCAAGCCTGATCTCTTATCATCCGAATAAAGGTCTGTACCAGAGTCGGATCGAATTGGCTTCCCGCCTTGATATGAAGCTCCTGTAAAGCTTCATCCACAGTCATGGCAGGTTTATTATGCTGTCGGTTGGTCATGACATCAAATGCATCCAAAATGGCAATTATACGTGACATAAGAGGGATGTCTTCTCCCTTGAGGCCTTGAGGGTATCCCTGCCCGTTCCACCATTCATGGTGGTATAAAATTATATCGGCAAGATAAGCAAATTTGCCGGAAGCCTGTGCGATTCGATAACCGATCTCCGTATGCTTCCTCATGGCAAGCCATTCCGCATCATCAAGAGAGGACTTCTTCAAAATGATATCTTTTATTATGCCGATTTTCCCGATATCATGAAGCATCGCCGCTTGTTTGAGTGTATTAATGCTCTCCGCAGAAAATCCGAGGACTCCTGCAAACTTCTCTGCCAGTATCTGAAGTCTTTCGATGTGGCCTTTCATTTCATACTCATTGGTCTGCAATACTCTTGCCAGAGTTTCTGCGATCGTCTCTCTGGCTTTCATGCTTTCGATCAGCTTGACCTGATACATCAACTCTTCAGCTTCCTTTAGCACTATCGGCAAACTGGTTTTTTCATCCGTCTTCGTTGCCACTCCCAAAGATATGCCCAACAGCAGTTCTGTCTCCTGAAAGATGTTGCATGCCGCACTGATCCTGTCCCGAATGGCATTAGCTATTATATTGTCCGTATTGGGAAGAAGGATCGCAAACTCATCTCCGCCCCATCTTGCAATAATATCACTTTGCCGGCAGCATTGCTGTATAATGAGTGCAATTTTTTTCAGCCTGTTGTCGCCTTCATGATGGCCAAAAACATCATTGATAAATTTCA
>CAZQUQ010000085.1:0-11200 GCA_964596445.1 uncultured Oscillospiraceae bacterium | reverse complement strand
TGAGCCTGTATGCCTTTCCTCCCTCTGCATGGAATTCGAACCCTATACTGGTCTCCTTTGCAGAGATCTGTTTATCATCGCAGAAAATCTTCAGCTTCTCACCGACCACTTCGACAGGACCGCTGAACTGCGGCTTTATTACTGCTTCGGCAAGCTTTCCGTCTTTCCACCGCAGGTCTACTTCCCTTGCACCGCGCGCACGGAGGCCTTTGACACTGCCGTCTTTCCATGAAACAGGCAGCGCGGGCAGAAAATGCAGAGCAATATGGCTTTGCAGCAAACATTCAGCAATACCCGCCAAAGCACCCAAATTGCCGTCTATCTGGAATACCAGACTGTGGTTCAGCAAACTGCGCGACGAAGAATCTGCAAGCATTTTTCTGATATTGGCATCGGTTTTTGCCCTGTCCATAAGCCGGGCATTCAGACAGATATACCATGCCAGCGGCCATCCGTGTCCACCGGCGCCGTTGTCTGTCCTCAGCTCAAGCGACTTGTTTACGGCCTTCATAAACTCCGGCGTGTCACGCCAGTTGATCGATGTTCCCGGATAGCAGGCAAAAAGATGTGATACATGCCCCATACCAGGTGTAAGTTCGGGATACTCCTTATCCCATTCCAGCAGCTGGCCTTTAGAGCCGATCTTATCTTCCGGCAGCCGTGCCGCCATTTCCGCAAGCTTTTCCGACATATCCTGATCTACGCCAAGAATACGCTGTATCTCTATGCATGCGGCAAAGAACTCCCTCAGGATCTGATTGTCCATTGCAGGTCCTGCACATATGGGCGTATCATAACCATCCGGCAGGATATACCGGTTTTCAGGCGATACAGACGGACATGTAACGAGTTTTCCGTCTGCCTCGATAAGGAAATCCTCGAAAAACAATGCCATATCACGAAGGACAGGGTACATCCTTCGCAGGATCTGCGTATCTTTTGTATAAAGGTAGTGCTCCCATACATGCAAAGCAAGCCATGCTCCCCCGGTGACCCATGGCATGGCAGCCATATACCAGTCCTGAGGCGCACAGTCACCGTAGTAGTCTGTGTTGTGATGACAGACCATGCCGCGCATTCCGTACATCACCCGGGCTGTCTCACATCCTCTTTCATGCATTTTTTCCAGCAGTTCCATCAGCGGCATGTGCAGCTCTGACAGATTGCAGCATTCCACCGGCCAATAGTTCATTTGCAGGTTTATGTTTATCGTATACTTGCTGTCCCACATGGGCATGAACTCAGCATTCCATATCCCCTGCAGGTTCAGCGCAGAACTGCCATCGCGCCCTCCGGAAACGATAAGGTAACGGCAGAACTGGAAATACAGTGCAGCCAGTGCGGGGTCATTACTTCCCGATCGGACTGAATCTATCCTTTCATCAGTCATTTTTTCAGGGGATGGGCCGAGATCCAGTATACAGCGGTCCATCAATGCGGAAAAGTCTCTGACATGCTCATCACGCAATGCTTCCCAGCCTTTTTTCTCCGCTTCGTCCAGCCGGCTCAATACATCCTGTATCGGATCTTCCGACCGGTTGGATGTGGATGATGCAACATACAGCTCAACTTTCCCGCAATTCCGTGCCAGAAGCTGCGAAACCGGGTTGAGCAGTTCTCCGTCACATTTCATGCGCAATGCTGCCGCAAACTTCACTTCGGCATCGTGACCATACATGAGGATCGTTTTTCCGTCAATTGTGCGGATCGAATCAACATTCGGCGCAGGCCATCCTCCGCCGCTGGCTTTACGGCCCGGTCTTCTGTCGTCCATGGTGACTGCATCTGAAATGCTGACACGGTTCATCATTACATCAAGATTGATCGCCCCGGCTGTATCGGCATCATATCGCATGCACATGACCTGCGCCGGGTGGCTGATGAACATTTCACGATTATATGCGATCCCGTCTTCCGTATGACTGATATTAAGAACACCTGTCATCAGGTCCAGATCAGAGCAATAATCCTGGGCACCGCTGCTGTTCGGCAGCCAGCCCATCGCAAACGGAAGGTGCTGGTTCAATGCGATATCAATTTCACCCAGCAGCCTATAATGCCTCATTCCGGCCGGTGTGCCCGCCATGTACTGAAGGATGAGTTCTTCGGCACGGCGGATATCGCCGGATAACACCAGTTTTTGTATTTCCGGCAGCTTTTCCTTGAATGATGGGTTGTTGCGGTCTATAAACCTGCCATACCATAATGAATCGTCGTTGAGCTGGATCCTCTCAATGCAGGTATGCCCATATACCATGGCTCCAAGCCTTCCGTTGCCGAGCGGCAGTGCATCATGCCATACACTTGCCTGGTTGCGGTATTTTAGATGGAAAGGATGTCCCATAATTATCACTCCTGATATATTTTATCGTTATTCGTACAAAAATATTGAACGAGGCTGCTGATCGGGCAGCCTCGTTCAGTACTGATCAATTAGTATTTATTTACCCTGTTTCTTTGCCAGATCCTTCTGGTGATTCTGAGTCATTACTTCCTTGACCTGCTCGAGACCTGCATCCCTGATCTCTGCCATTCCTGCTTCATATGCAGCGTTGAATTCCGCATCGTTTTCGGCAAGGACCATCTTGGACAGGTACTTGTTCCAGATGTTCTTTATTTTTGCATATGATACGCCCTCGCTTGAGGTCGGATCCGGATCCAGATTGTCGAGACCGAGATCCCAAATATCTACGCCGTACTTGCTGACATCTCTCAGATAGTCTGCATAACTGGGCGGCGCCATTGCGATCTTCTGCCAGCTGCCCCATTTCGATCTCCACATAAGGAGTCTCTGCTCAAATCCGTACTTTTCTTTCAATGCGGTCGGATTTTCTTCGATTTCCTTAAGGATTTCCGGCTTGTATTGCGGCATTCCGTCTACCATATCGAAGGTTTCCCCTTCTCTGCCGAACATGTTGGTAATCTGACCCTGGTCAGACCAGCTGTACTGGAAATATCTGATGATGCGTCCAGGATCCTTTGCTTTCTTCGTAATCATCGAAGCTACCCAGCCAGCACCTCTTGAGCCTGCAAACTGAGGTTCTTTTCCGTTATACTTCGGATATGGCAGCGGGATGTATGTCTGGGATTCATCATTGGTCAATTCCATTATCTTGAGGTTGTGAGCCTTCCAGATGTCGATGGCAAACCTTGCGGCTACTCCCCATTGTGCTGAATCAACTGTCTCGCCGTAGTTCTCATGTTTCATCATAAGTGTATCTACGCTGATGAGTCCTTCTTTGTACAGCGTGTTCAAATATCTTACTGCCTCGATGTAGTTCGGGTTTTCAAAGACCAGCTTGACTTTGCCGTCTTCAATATACTGCTCTTTGCCGTATGTCTCAGGTGCAAAGATAGGAACAAAGTAATACTGCATCGTAAGGCTTCCTGTCAAACCACCTGTGTTGACATCAAGAGGCGGCTCGATCGCAAAAGGCTTTACGTTGGGGAATTTTGCCTTTATGTCCCTAAGCAGCTGCAGCAGGTCGTCTGTGGTTTCGACTGCCGGACTTCCAAGGCTCTCGTATATGCCCTTCTGTATGAACAGCGGCCTTGCTCCATGCTTCTCAAGGCTTTCATCATATTCTTCCTTCGAGCTGAAGAATGACGGCAGGTAATAGAGCTTTCCGTCTTCGTACTTATGATAGTTGATGACTTCTTCCGGAATCTGATCCATAAATTCAGGAGCATACTGTTCCGACAGTTCATTTATCGAGTATATATTTCCGGATTCGATCAGCTTCTTGGTTTCCGGTGCATACCATTCAAGTATCATGGCATCCGGAAGGTCGTTGGAAGCTATCATGACGTTGAGGTATTCTTTTTCGTTTCCTGTCGGGATGATTATGTTGGGAGTGACACCGGTGTCTTCATTGATATACTTCTCAACAAGAGCTCCGCGCCACGGATAACCGTCTCCCCATGCTGCGTAGAAGTAAAGGTCGAACTCAAACGGAGATGTGTCCTTCTGCCATGACAATAAGGATTCATCAGATCCTTGTGCGTCCTGCCCGGCCGGTTCTTTCGTTCCGGCATTGGATGATCCTGTGTCAGGAGTACTTCCCTGCGCCGGATCGTTGGCTTGTCCGCCGCAGCCGGTCAGTAACATCGAAACTGCCATAATTACTGCCAGCATTGTTGCGAATAGCCTGTAATACCCTTTTTTCATACAATAATCTCCTCCTTTTGAAATATATGCTTCATCCGTTTATAAACACGGTTTTAGCCACTGTTATCCTTTCAAAGACCCGATCATGACACCCTTGACAAAATATCTCTGCAGGAACGGATATGCCACAATGATCGGGAAAGCAGTAATAACCATGGTTGTCAGCCTTATGGATGTGGAGCTGACATTCATCGTTGATACGAAGCTGGCTGCCTTTGCACTCACTGTAGCGGATTGTATGGATTTTACCAGGTATTGCTGCAGTGTCTCCAGCTTTCTTCCTCCGTAAAGCATCGCATCAAACCATGAGTTCCAGTGGAATACGCCGTTGAACAGCGTTACAGTCGCCAGTATGGGCATCGATATCGGAAGGATCAGCTTGATGAATATGATGATATCGTTTGCTCCGTCGATTTTGGCAGACTCCTCGATCTCGGAACTGATCCCTCTGAAAAATGACAGCATGATGAATGCATTGAATGCATTAAACAGGTTTGGGATGATAAACACGAGGAAATTCCCCTGCAGCTTCAGTCCGTGTGCGATCAGCAGATAGCTCGGGATAAGTCCGCCGCTGAAATACATCGTTATCAATGCCATGCCCATAAAGAAACGGCGTCCAAGCAGCCACTTTTTCGAAATGCCGTAGGCGAAGGCTGCAGTAAAAACAACTGCGGATAAACTGCCGATCAAAGTTCTTGATATAGTAATGAACGCTGCCTTTATTATGTTTTCATCCCGCAGGATATATTGATAATTTACGAGAGAAAATTTCCGTGGAAACAGATATACAGGTCCCCTCAGCAAATCAAGCGGTTCGTTCAGCGATGAAATGATAACGTAGTAAAAAGGGTACAGCGTAGCCAGTATGATAATGCACATAAAAATGAGATTTGCTGTGTCGAATATTTGCTCTCCCAAAGCTTTGTTCTTCTTAAGCATAGCTGCCTCCTTGTCAGTATAAGCTTTCCCCGGTCAGTTTCTTTGATATGAAGTTTGCTCCGGACAGCAGGATCACTGCCGATACCGACCGGAATAAACCAACTGCGGTTGCATAGGAATATCTTGATAATATGATGCCTATTTTGTATGTGTAAGTATCAACGATTTCAGTAGCATCCTGGATCATTGAGTTGGACAACAGATACATTTGCTCGAACAGACCGAAATTGGCACTGATAAGCCCGCCGATGCTGAATATGAGCAAGATCACGATCGTCGGCTTGATCGAGGGCAATGTAATATAACGTATTTTTGCCAGCCTTTTAGCTCCGTCCACAGTGGCCGCCTCATATAAAGTCGGATCGATATTTGTGATGGCTGCTATATATATGATCGAGTTCCATCCGAATGATTTCCATACATTGGTAAACACGACCATCGGCGGTATATACTTCGGGGTTGCAAGAAACGGTATAGCCTCCTCTATGATATTGAGTTTCATCAATATGCCATTCACAATTCCGTTCTCAACAGAGAAGATCATATAAATGAAGCCGACTACGAAGACCCACGAGATAAAGTGCGGCAGATAGCTCACCGTTTGCACGAACTTCTTGAACCTCGTGTTGACTATCTCATTGAGAAGGATAGCGAAAATGATCGGGAAAGGAAACCCTATCGCAAGGTTCAGGACACTATACATGATAGTGTTCCATAAGGAATAGAGGAAATACTTGTCGGAAAATGCCTCGACAAAATTGTCCATCCCCACCCATGGACTCTGAATGAAGCCCTGGATAGGGCCGAGGTATGGATTATATTCCTTGAAGGAGATAATAAGGCCCATCATGGGGATATAATTGAAAATCAGCATCCATAATGCAGCGGGGAGAACCAGGATCATCAGATATCTCTGATCCCAGAAAATCTTTCGCAGCGGCCGCCTTCTACGATCCTGCCGCAGTTTGCTTACTGCAAGAACTCGACTCATATCGTCACACCTTTCAAAAACGCTTGCTTACTGCTAAACGACAAAGGCTGTGAACAGCCGTACTGCTTGCTTTGAACACTTTCAATATAATTATAGGTTGGCATGCAAAACAGGGTCAATTTTAAAAAACTATTCTACTATTAAAAATTAAGAAGCTATGAGTTTTTGGGAATGACGATTTCGACAGCGCATCCGATACCCGGACGGCTGAAGATGGAAAGACGGCTTCTCCCTCCATAAACAGACTTCAAACGCTCCATTATATTGTGTATCGCATAACCGCTCTCCCTCTTTTTGATTATCCGTCCGCCGCAGATGTTTTCAAGGGTTTCGCGGCTCATGCCTACACCGTCGTCTATGATCGAAAATATAATGTTGTCCTCATCCTGCCTGAGTTTGATTATCATCGTCCCTGGGCATTCCTTCGGCGCAATGCCGTGATTGATCGTATTTTCAGCGATCGGCTGCAGTATGATCTTGACTGTTTTATATGAAAACGCTTCCTCGTCCAGGTCATATACGACCTGGAACAAATTGTCGAACCGTATCTTCTCGATTTCGACATATGCTTTCAGAAGATTGATTTCATCCTCCACCGATATGATCGAATTGCCTTTGCTCAGTACAAGCCTGTAAAACTGGGACAGCTGAAGGGACAGGTTGTCGATCTCCACGGCGTCCACCTTCCTGGCCATCCATGATATGGTAGATAGCGTATTATACAAAAAGTGCGGATTGATCTGCGCCTGCAGCGCTTTGAGTTCAGCTTCCTTTTCCGTGATCTGCGCTTTGTACACCCTCTCGATCAGCTCATGGATCCTGTCGGTCATATGGTTGAAGCTTTCTGCCAGTTCTCCGAACTCATCATGACTGTCCACAGGCATTTTGATATTGATGTTTTCCAATTTTACAGACCTCAGTCCATCAACAAGAAGCTTCAGTCTCTTTGTAAGGCGTCTTGTCACCAGATTGATTATCAGTCCGAACATGATAAGCACGGCGACCATCAGGCAGGCAACGATCACCCTGTAGTTGGGGCTGTCTTTCATATAGTACTTGAGGGGCGTGATGCTCACGAGCCTGCAATTGATGCTTTCGAGAGGTATTGAGTATATGGCCAGCTGTTCCTTGTCAACGGTATAGATACCGTTTGGTTCACTGTCATCCAAACCGGATATGATATCTGCCTGCAATTGGTAAGGCAGGTCCTTCGATGTGTTTTCCGATACGATATTCCACTGGTCGTCATATACGATATAGTATTCCATCGTATCATTATCTTTCCCGAGGTGTTCAAACAGTACCTTTTCAGATATCTCGATCTCAAGAAGTCCGATAAGGCTCTTGTCCTTGAATGATATCAGTTTCCTGTACAGCGAAAAAACCTTTTCCTTTACGTTGAAGTCTCTTTGCTTGACATGCTTGGTTTCATGCAGCGAACTCCATTGCACCAAAATGTCTTCATCTTCCAGCATTCTATTAAACCAGTCAAGTCCTTCGATCTTATCCAGATGATATAACCCGTTCCATGAATCCGGGAAGGACTTGTCTTTAAGATGTATCAAGGTATTGAAAACGTTCTTGTTTTGTATCGTATGGTTTTCAAAGAGAGGCGCAAACGACAGATATTTTTCATATCCCATTATGTTGTTTTCAAAGCCGCCTTCCAGATACTCGAGTATTTGTGGGTTGTATGCAATGGATATGGATGTTCTGTTGATGCTTTCGATCTTCTGATTGATGATCTCTCTTTTCTGCAGAAGACTCTGCTTCATCAGAAGGCCTGACTGGTGTATCACGGTTTGTGTCGTGCTCTCGCTTATATAAATTCCTATAAGGATGATAGGCAGTGCAATAATGATAAAATAGGCCAGCGTAAACTTCCATGCAACCGTCATGTCATACAGGCCGGACCGAATCTTTTTGAATATTTGCGATATCATTGCTTTCATATGCGTTCTCTTATTTATCATTATTGATCCTGCAGTGCTTATGCTGTTTAAATTGCTAACTCTGTTCTTTTGCTGCCTGCTTATTGTTTACTCGATGCTCTTTTGCTGCCTGATTGCCTGATTCTTGTTTACTCGATGCTCTTTTGCTGCCTGATTGCTTGATTCTTGTTTACTCGATGCTCTTTTCTGAAAGTCTGTCGGGCTTACACCATGTTTTCTTTTGAACACCGTGCAAAAATACCCTGCATTCTCATATCCGGCCAGTCTGGCCGAGTCCACGACGCTTACAGTTCCTGAAAGCAACAGTTCTTCAGCTGCTTTCATCCTTTGGTCTGTCAGTGCTTCTGTAAATCGTTTTCCGGTATGTTGTCTGAACAGGCTGCCGAGATAATTGGGTGACAGTCCAAGCCTGCCGGCAATAGAATCGATGCCGATGCTATCGGCGTATTCATTCCTGATAATGTCCATCACCTTCTCAACAATGTGTTCCTCCTTATTGGCCTTTTTTTTCATAATGCAATTGCCGGCATCGATCAACAGCTTCTCAAGCCATCCTTTCATATCCGCAAGCTTTATGAATCCGCGCGCGATCCGTACCTGATCCATGTCGGCGAGTTTGGATGCAAAAGTACCGTCATAGCTTATCATCATTGCCGATATTTCGCTGGTCAATCCGGCGAAATAGCTGCAGAGATGATTCCAGTCAACAGAACAGTCAGCAATGGATCTGAACAGATCATCCGCAAGGCGTGTCAGTTGTTTTGCATCCAGCGAAACGATGCCGCTGAGGATCTCCTTTGCATGCCTCGCAGCGCGGGTATAAAAATCGTATATCTCAGCCTCTTCAATTTCCCTGATCTCTGGTATATCGTCATAAAACAGGAGCTCTGCCCGCTCCATAAAGAAAATGTGTTCCAGCGCAGTTTTTGCCTGCCGGTAAGATTCCGGGAATCCTCTGCTCACCTTTACGACAGATCCTATCCCTGCAACTGCTTTGGGAACATCGCTCCGGTCAAGTGTCTGTACGATCTGACGCAAAACTTTCATTATATTGCTTCTTCCATCTGTTCCGGATGGAAGGCATAGGATCATCTCACCGTCTTCATCGGCATTTTGCGCAGTGATCCCGTTTTCACCGACAATATTCCGAATTTTCACATACAGCTCTCTGAGGATCATCTTCTTATCACAGCAGTTCATATCCTGGAAAAATGCTGTGGTATCAAACTTTATAATAACAGCAGCAAACCCTTTTTCAGCAAAACACGTCTCGAGATCATCTGCAGGCAGTTCACCCTGAACAAGCTTCAGCAGGAATTTTTCCCTGTCGTCATAAAGATACTCAGTGATCTGCTGCTTCAGGATATTTACATGCTCATTGGAATAAATTTCATCGGATATGCTTTTTACAGTTCTTTTTATTACATCTGTCAGCTGCTGCTTTTGTACAGGCTTGAGGATGAAGTCGTAGACTCCGAGATCGATCGCTTCTTTTGCATATTCAAAATCATCATATCCTGTTATGATAATGATCCTGCAGTCAGGCAGGAATTGCCTGATGTTCCTTGCGAGCTCCATCCCGTCCATTATCGGCATCCTGATATCGGTAAGGATCATATCGGGACGAGTTTCCTTTGCAAGCCTAAGACCAGTTGATCCGTTGGACGCAGTGCCGACAATGCTGATCCCCAATTCGATCCAGTCAATGAATTCCACAAGTCCTTCTCTTTCCCATTTTTCGTCCTCGACAATCAACAGCTTATACATACTCCTGCCCTCCTTTCACGATCTCTCTGTAATTATCAGGGCTTATGCCGAACCTTTTCCTGAAAAGCAGGCTGAAATAAGATGAGTTGGATATGCCCACAGCCTGTGCCAGGCGGCCTACCTTTATCTTTTTTGTGTGGAGCAGCTCTTTTGCCTTTTGAATCCTGTAATCATTCAGAAATTGACTGAACTGCTTTCCAGTGTGTTTCTTGAATATGCTCCCGATGTAATAGGGCGTCAGATGGATCTCTTTGGATAAAAGAGTCAGGTCCAGTTCATCTGCATATCTTTCCTCAATGATTTCGATCGCTTTTCTAACTACTTCGATCTCATTATTGTTTCTTCCCTCTGATCCACACGGCATTATCCTTCCTAAAAAGTCCAGCAGATATTGTCTTGTCTGCGATATGCATCCAAATGTTGTGATATCGGTATCATCTGCCGCAGAGACATTCGCTTCACTCATGATTGCCGTAAAAAAGCTGCTGATCAATATTTTGCTAAGTGAAGGATTCTGCCTGAGAATATGCAGAAAATCATCCGCCAATAATGTGATCGACGCCATGTCACTTTTTTGAATACTGTGTATTATCTCTGCTGTTATACGATGAGTTTCCAGAGTCAGCTGAGAAACATCATAACTGCTGTGCCTTCCTTCTTCGGCAATTTTGCTGTAGGAAAGCAGCTCTCCGTACTCAGCCAGGAATCGATAGCTTCCGGCCTCTCTCGCCTGGATATAGGATACAGGTGCTTCCTTTGGATTATCAACTGTTTTGCCAACGCTAATTATAATATTGAGATCGAGCTTGCTCCTGATCTCATCCATCAGACAAATCAATTCTGATTCCGGTTCCGGAAGTGAAGCGGAAGCATTCATGCAGAGAACCGCTTCTCTATATGATTTGCCATATGATTTGTCATATGATTTGCCATATGATTTGTCATATGATTTGTCATATGATTTGTCATATGATTTGACAAACGAAAACGCTACGCCCCTTGTGCTGAATATTTCACTGAGCTGTCCGATAACATCGGCAAACCTGCGGCCATTTGGATCCAGAGAGTCAAAGTCGCCATTTGGATCCAGAGAGTCAAAATCTAAAAACAGTATGGCTGCAGCTATCCTGTCATATGTTCCCAGCAGACTAAACGGACCCGGTCCATGAGGATTCATGATTTTTATCCTGCCTTCAAGCAAGCCCAGGAGAAGATCATCTTTGTTACTGCTGACAATATTGGTCCATCTGCTGGCGAGAGTTTCCATTTCCCTCCTTCTGACTTCTTCCTGTTCAAGGACATTCAATACACGGTATATAACTTCTTCCAGCGTTTTTTTGGCAACTGGTTTCAGGATATAGGAAAAGGCATGGAAAGAAA
>CAZQUQ010000084.1:9626-11231 GCA_964596445.1 uncultured Oscillospiraceae bacterium | reverse complement strand
GCCTGGATGGCATCAGAAGCCTGGATGGCACGGATTTTATACCGAATAACAGTAATAGCAACGGAACAGAGGTTCACATCGTATCGGATGGTGTATATATGGGATCGATAACTGTATCGGATACATTGAAAGATGATGCTGAAAAAGCTGTCACAGAGCTCAGAAAAAAAGGTGTAAAGAAAATCATCATGCTGACCGGCGATTCACGTCAGCCGGCTGAAGCCATTGCCGGAAAGCTTGTACTTGATGATGTGAAATACGGCCTGCTGCCTCACGAAAAAGCAGAATGGCTGAAAAAAATAAAAGAATCATCAAGGAGAAAAACGATCTTTGTAGGCGACGGCATCAATGATGCCCCTGTTCTCGCTATGGCCGATATCGGAATTTCCATGGGCGGTATAGGATCGGATGCCGCTGTTGAGGCGTCTGATATTGTTCTTATGAAGGACGAGCCGTCCAGCCTTGCAGATGCATTCAAAATAGCGGCGTTCACAAGAAAAGTAGCCCTCCAGAATATTGCTTTTGCAATATTGGTAAAAACATTGTTTTTGCTGCTTGGTACACTTGGACTTTCGACAATGTGGGAAGCAGTATTCTCGGATGTTGGCGTTACAGTACTGGCAGTGCTAAATACTCTGCGGGTAAGACATTATAAGATATAGGCCGCCGGAATACGTGCCGATTAACCTCCGTACGCTGGTTCCTGTCTATTGGATCACGGTCTGCCATATCTCAGTCTAATAGGTCATGGTCTGTTATATCTCAGTCTATTAGGTCATGGCCTGTTATATCTCAGTCTATTAGGTCATGGCCTGTTATATCTCATCGATCAGACCACGGCAAATAAATGAAGGCGGATAAATCACGGGTATGAAAGCATCAGGCGAAGCAGCGCCTCGCCTGATGTAACTGATGGAAGGGGGCATATGGTCTAGTAGCAAACAAATGATGATATCCTGTTTATATCCACACCAAAATATACCCATCTGAAACCGGTCCATCTCCATCCGGCCACCGAACGTCTTCCGACAAACACAAGCCATGCCCAGAACTGCTGTCTGTTATCGAGCCAAATATATACAAATCTGAACATGCACCGCCTTATTGCGCCCGGATCAACTGCAAATACGCCTGCGGCCTGTTGTGGAACAAATGATGGCGGGCGACCCGAAGGCGGCCCTGTGCCTGGTCCGCCGACAGGAGGAGTACCTGGGCCCTGTCCCGGAGGGAGACCCGGTCCTTGACCAGGCGGGAAACCTGGACCCTGTCCCGGAGGGAGACCCGGTCCTTGACCAGGCGGGAAACCTGGACCCTGTCCCGGAGGGAAGAAACCTGGACCCTGTCCCGGAGGAAAGAAGCCTGGGCCTTGACCCGGTGGGAAGAACCCCGGGCCCTGGCCTGGCGGGAAGAACTGTCCCCCCTGGAACGGCCCGAATATACCGCCGGGAAAAGCCTGAGGCTGTCGAACGATATAGTAATTCTGCATTGTGCTCACTCCCTTGCATATCTGATATAGCCTATGCAAAATTCAACTCAAAGGTTACATAAAAACTCAACACCAGATTATCTTAATCCCTCGAAGTATTACTCGAAGTATTACTCGAA
>CAZQUQ010000084.1:0-9526 GCA_964596445.1 uncultured Oscillospiraceae bacterium | reverse complement strand
GTTGAAGCAAGCAGCAAAAAATGATATTGTATATACAAAATAAACCGCATATACGGAGGCATAATGAACGGCAAATATGGTACAGATTTGACAAAAGGCAGCATACCAAAACACCTGATAAAGTTCTCCATACCAATGTTTATAGGAAACCTGCTGCAAACTGCACTTGGTATGACCGACAGTATTTGGGTCGGAAATATGGTAGGCCCTGACGCTGTGGGAGCCATACAGGTCAGCTTCCCTATCCAGTTCCTGCTGATCGCGCTTTCAAACGGCGCTACTCTTGCGACTACGATACTTGTTTCGCAGTATTACGGAGCCGGAGATCATGAAAAAGTCAAGAAAACGATAAATAATTCATTCAGTGTGGCACTGATATTCGGTGCATTCCTTACAATAGCCGGACTGCTTATGTGCGACACCATCCTTAAGCTGATGAATACGCCGCCGGAAATATTTGCGATGGCATCGAGCTATCTTAAAATAATTCTTTCAGGCTTTATCGTGACCTTCCTTGTTAATCTCATAACATCCATACTGAGAGGGATAGGTGATACAGTCACACCTCTTATCTTTATGGCAGTAGGCATGGTCATCAACATTATTCTGGACCCGCTGCTTATAATAGGTATAGGTCCCTTCCCAAAGCTGGGCTTTGACGGTTCTGCATATGCTACAGTGACGTCACAGATCATCGGACTCGTGTTGGCACTAATATATCTGAACAGGAAAAAGCATTTCGTCAGCATCGATTTCAAAGCTCTCAGACTGGAAGGCTCTCACGTCATAAGACTGTTGAAGATAGGTTTCCCGTCAATGATCCAGCAATCGCTAATTTCCTTAAGTTCGGTATTCATAACAAGCATGGTCAACCAGTTCGGAGCATCCGCCACAACAGCATTCGGAGCGTCCGGGAGGATAGAAGGGCTCGTTTTCATGCCTGCCATGTCGCTGGGGCTGGCATCATCGGCGCTGACCGGCCAAAATCTTGGCGCAGGCAATGTAAAGCGTGTCAATGAGGTTTTCAAGTGGGGCGTGATAATGACTGCCGGTATAACACTCACACTATCGGCCTTTATAGTAGCTTTTCCAAAGGTTTTGTTATCGATGTTTGTCCGTCAGCCTGAAATACTTGAAATAGGGACAACCTATCTGAGAACTCTGGGATTCGCCTATATACTGTTTGCCATAATGTTCATATCCAACGGTGTTATCAATGGAGCCGGCAGGACGCTGGTTACGATGGCGATCACAATAACATCGGTTTGGCTGGTCAGAGTCCCGCTGGCAGCTATACTTTCAAAAACGGAATTAGGTTTAAGAGGCATATGGATCGCAGTGGTAATTGGTTTTGCGATAGGCTTATCGATCAGCCTCATCTACTATTTTATGGGGAGATGGAAGAAGGCGGCGTTCAGACCTAGTACAATGCAAAACGGAGACATGTGACATACTGCTGGATCATACTTTGCTTTGTCATACAAAAGGCTCGTTCTTCGCTCTGATGGATTGCGAGCCTTTTCATTATGTCACAAAGCGGTCTCGCTTTCCACTCTGATGGACAGTGAGCCGTTTTTCAATATGTCATACAAAAGGCTCGTTCTCCACTCTGATGGATTGCGAGCCTTTTCACTACGTCATTCAGCAGACTCGTTCTCCATTCCGATGGATAACAAGCCGTTTTAACTTTATCACAAAGCAGTCTCGCTTTCCACTCTAATGGACAGCGAGCCATTTTCAGCGTCGACCACGACAGTCGACCCTTCATGGATGATATCCTTTATAATAAGCTTGCCAAGTTCCGTTTCAAGCTCTTTCTGAAGGAATCTCTTAACCGGTCTTGCTCCGTATTCCGGTGAATACGAAGATTCAGCGATGTACTCCTTTGCAGCATCGGTGACATTGAGGACCACATGTCTGTCGTCAAGCCTCTTCTTTATATCCTCCAGCTGCAGGTCTATTATTTTAACAAGGTCGTCCCTGCCAAGCGGCCGGAACATGACTATTTCATCGATGCGGTTCAGGAACTCCGGCTTGAAGCTGCGCCGCAGCTCGCCGAGCACAGTATCTCTAAGCTCCTGGTCATCTCCTTCTCCTGAGCGTATGCTTTCAAGCAAATACAGGCTTCCCAGGTTGGATGTCATTATGATGACCGTATCCTTGAAGTTGACGGTTCTGCCCTGACTGTCAGTCAAACGTCCGTCATCGAGAAGCTGGAGCAATATATTGAAAACCTCGGGATGCGCCTTTTCGATCTCATCAAACAGTATCACGCAATACGGTTTCCTCCTTACTGCTTCTGTCAACTGCCCGCCTTCCTCATATCCTACGTATCCGGGAGGCGCTCCTATCAGCCTGGATACGGTATGCTTCTCCTGATATTCGGACATATCGATCCGGACCATATTATCCTCGCTGTCGAACAAGGCTTCAGAAAGCGCTTTTGCCAGTTCGGTCTTGCCAACCCCGGTAGGGCCGAGGAAAATAAACGAGCCTATTGGCTTGCGGGGATCCTTCAATCCCGACCGTGCACGCAGCACTGCACCTGCTACTGATTCAACCGCTTCATCCTGTCCGATCACCCGTCTGTGCAGGATCTCTTCGAGATGCAGCAGTTTGTCCCGTTCATTCTCAACAAGCCTTGTCACCGGTATGCCGGTCCACTTCGACACGATCTCGGCGATCTCTTCCTCTGTTACCTCCTCTTTGAGCAGTCGCTTGCTTCCCTGAGACTTAAGTCTGCCTTTTTCATCCTGCAGCTGCTTTTCAAGTTCCGGCAGCTGTCCATGCTTCAGTGCCGCCAGTTCATTCAGGTCATATCTGCGCTCGGCTTCCTCTATCCTGCGTTTCGTTTCTTCTATTTGCTGCTTCAGTTCCTTTTCCCTTGCCAGCGTGCCTTTTTCACTCTCCCACTGAGCATTCATCAGGTCTGACTGCTCCTTGAGAGAAGCTATCTCCTTTTCCAGTACAGCCAGCCGCTCCAGCGAATTCCTGTCCGTTTCCCTTATCAGCGCCTGCTTCTCTATCTCCATCTGCATTATCCTTCTGCTTATCTCATCCAACTCCGACGGCATACTGTCGATCTCCGTACGGATCATCGCCGCGGCCTCGTCCATAAGGTCTATGGCTTTATCAGGCAGGAACCGGTCGCTTATATACCTGTTCGATAACACTGCACATGCAATAAGCGCATTGTCCGTTATCCTCACCCCATGATGTATCTCAAACTTTTCCTTTAACCCTCTCAAAATCGACACAGTGTCCTCAACATCCGGCTGTTCGACCAGAACAGGCTGGAACCTCCTTTCGAGCGCCGCATCCTTTTCGATATACTTTCTGTACTCATCAAGAGTGGTAGCGCCGATACAGTGGATCTCTCCCCTTGCCAGCATTGGCTTGAGTATGTTCCCGGCATCCATTGAACCTTCGGCTTTGCCCGCTCCCACAATATTATGCAGTTCATCGATAAACATGATGATTTTACCGTCAGATTTTTCTACCTCTTTCAAAACAGCCTTCAGTCTCTCTTCGAATTCGCCGCGGTATTTCGCTCCAGCTATCAGCGCTCCCATGTCCAGGGCAAATATGGTCTTGTCCTTCAGACCTTCCGGGACATCACCCTTTAGTATACGCTGTGCAAGCCCTTCCACTACGGCTGTTTTGCCCACACCGGGCTCGCCGATCAGAACAGGGTTGTTCTTCGTCCTCCTGGATAATATCCTTATAACACGTCTGATCTCGGCATCTCTGCCTATCACAGGGTCCAGCCTGCCCCTTCTGGCCATATCGACCAGATCTCTTCCGAATCTTTTCAGCGCTTCATATGTCTCCTCCGGATTTTTTGATGTGATCCGCTGGTTGCTTCTGACCTTCCCGAGCGCAGAAAGGAAGTTCTCCCGGTTTATGCCGTGTCTTCTGAAAATCTCGGCAGAAGGAGTGTTCCTCTCCCGCAGAAGTGACAGGTATATGTGCTCAACGCCGACATACTCGTCTTTGAATCTGGCCGCTTCATCGGCTGCATGGAGCAGTATTTCATTTAACCTTCTTGATGCATACAGGTTCTGCACAGCACTTCCGTATACCGCAGGCTGCTTCTCCAATTCTTTTTGCACATCTTTTACCATCAGCTCGCTGCTGATCCCCAAAAAACTGATGAGCCTTGGGATAAGCCCGTCTTCCTGCGTCAGCAGAGCCATATGAAGGTGCTCGCCGTCCACCTGCTGATGATTTAGTCTTAATGCCGTTTCCTGCGCCGTACCTATCGCTTCCTGTGCTTTATCCGTAAACTTGTCCATATCCATATTGCAAATCCTCCATACTCCTCTATTTGAGTATATATGTCATTCAATAATCATTCCCTATCTCTATCCTGCAAATATTGCTCTAACCTTTATTTTCTATTTCTCCGTCCCTCAATATCTCTCTAACCCATATTCCCTATCACAGTATTATCTACTGCTCCTGCATCGCCCTGAGCTTCTCATACAACTCCAGTTGTGCTTTGCTCAGCCTTGAGGGGTTCATTATCGCTGCTTTCAGGTACAGATCGCCCCGAACTCCTGCTCTGTCCCTGTATCCTTTTCCTGCGACCCTGATTTTGCTGCCGGTCTGAACACCGGCAGGGATCCTGACCGATATCCTGCCGTCCAGCGTATCAAAGGATTTCTCAGCGCCAAGCGCAGCTTCCCACGGAAAAAGCTGCAGCTGCGCCTCCAGATCCATACCCTTGAGCTCGTAAACGGGGTCCTTTCTGAACTCCACCCTCAGGTAAAGATCCCCGTTCCTTCCTCCATTGATCCCCGGACCTCCCTGTCCGGAAAGCTTTATTTTCTCACCGGGTTTTATTCCTGCAGGGATCTTCAGCGAAATCGTCCTGCCGCCTGATGCTGTCCTCAGATTTATCAGCCTTTCGCCTCCCGTAAACCCTTCTGGTATCGATATCTCCAAAACCGATTCAGTATCTTCGCCTTTCATCTGCATTCGCTGGTCAAATCTGCTGCTTTTCTTCCTCCTGCCAAAAATGCTGTCAGCCCCGAACGACCCGAAGATATCATCCCCGCCGCCGAAGAACATATTGAAAAAGTCACTGAAGCCGCCTGCATCAGTCCTGTATTCATACCTGACACCGTTGCCGAAGCCGTACTTCGACGGGTCGAAGTCAGCGCCGTTATAGAACTGTCCCTCTCTTCCGAACCGGTCGTACTTCTCCCTTTTTTTGGCATCACCAAGTACCTCGTAGGCCTCATTTATCTCCTTGAACTTTTCTTCTGCCGCCTTATCCCCGGGATGCGCATCAGGATGATATTTTTTGGCCAGTTTCCTGTACGCTTTCTTGATTTCATCCGCCGATGCCTTCTTGTCAACTCCGAGAATTTCGTAATAGTCTCTGTACTTCATCCGATCACCTTCCGAATGACACCACAAATGCTTAAAAACACAAGCTCATTGATAAACGCAAGCTAAATTATATTATGTATCGAAAACATCGTAATAGTCAGAACTACGATTATCAGCGCTGACTTTGACTATCTTTGACCTACCTATAATTATACTCCCTTGTAAGAAAAATGCAAGCAAATTCTGAATTATTAGAGGCAGTGCTTCTGTACCGGCAGAGCCATCAGCCTTTCACCTGCGGCTTCTGCTTCCGCCTCCACCGGATCGTGCTAATGTCGGACACAAAAAAATAAGTGATCCATATCGAATCACTTATTTCGGTTATTATTAACATTCATTCCGGTCCCGTCTCATTGATCCGGCGGGATGATCAGCTTCTGGCCTACATATATCATGTTGGCATCCTTTATATTGTTTGCTTCCATGATAAGCTTGTACTTGTTCTCATCTCCATAGAATTTCTTCGCTATCAGCATAAGCATATCGCCCGATTTAACCGTATATGTAGTCCCTTCAGGCCCTATCGTTCCCGTACCGGATCCATCCGGAACCGTTCCCGCCCCTGGCTCGTCCTCGACTGTCTCGTCATCCGGGGTCTCATCTGTGGGTTCGTCGGTTAGCTCATCTGTCGGCTCATCGGTCACCGAGGACTGATCTCCCTGAGAATCTGTGGCATCTCCGCCTGTCGGTTCTGCATCGCCCTGGTCCGTTGTTGTTTCCTTGGCTTCAGGACTCAGCATCTTCCATATTTTATACCCTCCGAACAACACTGCTGCCGACAACAGCACAAGCACCACGATGGCTGCTATTTTTCCTGCGTCGACAGGTATCCTCCTCGCCGATGCGGCCGCATGGCCGGAATACCTCGGCTGCACCCTGCCGGAAGCCATCCTGGGCTGTATCGGCCCGCTTCCAGCCAAATAATCGGAATCCTCTTCCGCCTCTGTGATCTTGATAACCAGAGCGGAAATATTCTCTTCCGATTCATTATTGACAGCCTCCATGACAAGCTCTGCTGCAGCCTGATCCGGTTCGGTGTCCGATGCCAGTATATCGTACAGCGTATCCTCATCCACAGCGTCCGAAAGTCCGGTGCTGCACACCAGATATGTAATGCCTGCCCTGAGAGGGTAAATATCAGACTTCTTGACAGTCGTACTGCCTTCCTCCATCGACGCCTTCTGCTGGGTCGTCAGCAACTCTGCCTGCTCATTGCTTATTATCCCCATTTTCAGCAGTCTTTCCGCTCTCTTGTAATCATTCACGAACAGCTTGAAGGTATCCCCCTCCAGCTTATATATCCTGTAGCTTCCCAGATTTACAGCGGCAACATTTCCTTCATCGATCAAAATTCCGGCAAAGTTCGGCTTTTTGTCACCAAATTCACTATCGCCCAGCGAAAGGCTGTGAATAAGGTTACTTGACTGCTCAACGCATTGCACCAGCTCGTCCAGCTTGACATTGATACCTTTTGAACTTGATATGGATTTTTGATGGAACTTTTTCAGATCGTTCATAAGGGAAACACCGGAATCACTGTCTTCCATATTCCCGGACAAAGCAAAAAAGAATTTGGTATCGACTTTCTCAAGTGATATCTGAGCATAATTAGCCGCACTTGGATGAACGAATCTGCCGTCTGCATATATCCTGTCGCTGTTAACCGTATAAGACGCGCCTGTATGTGTAACTGCCGAGAATGATATCTTTACGGTATTTCCCATATGCATACCTCCTTGTCTTCCGTAAGAATACTAACAAAAGAAATGAATGATTTCAAATACATAATACCATAATAAGCATATGTATTCAATAAAAGTCATTCATACATATTGACGCTATCCAAAAAGATTTTGTTCCAATAATATAATATTTTTCCTTTCAGGACCACGATCAGTGCCGATGCCTTTTGGATATCACAAGTCCTGATATCTTCACCCCGCCGCATGTCCTCATGAGTTCAAAAGTAAAATCATCCTCGGGGCCTGCAAAATGGCAGCATGTATCATATGGCTCGACAGGCACCAGCTTTCCCTTCACAAGGTTGCGGCACAGCACAGGCAGCACCTTTTTTTCGATATATGATCTAAAAGCGGGCAAACTGCTGTCATCCAACCCGCTCAACCCCAAGAAAGGCGGTATCATCACCATCGAATAGGCATCCTCATATTTATGCAGCAAAATCGATCTCATAAAATCCACAGCAGCATTGTAGCTGATATACGGCATTTTGACACTATACGGCTTCGCACAGTAACTCCTGCCGTCCCATTTGAACATGAGGCTCTCCCTTACATGATAGCAAGCTTCATCCATGGATATGATCTCATGTCCGGCCCGGGTGCCGTACTCAGCTATAATCTCTGCAATGCCGTCGCCATCCGCATCAGCAACCTCCATGCTCCCATGGAAGAAAGACCTGCCGCTGTGCCATGCATGAAATGCATTGCCGTCCTTCCAGTCTATCACTGAGATATCGATATCATGCTCATGGCTCAGCACGCGCGAGATGATAAGCTCGGGCGATCCGTCCCCATCGGTATCCGCGGCAGCTGCGCTGTCGATAATTCCTGCCTCTTCCGGCTCCCGCAGTCCATTCTGGAGCGTGAACCATTTATGCTCAAATTCACCGTGTTTCGATCTCCTCACTATCAACACGGCGGAGTCCGGCGGGAAGGGCGTAAATCTTGTCACACCTATTACAGCTTCTTTTTGGCTGTCGTTATCAAAATCCTCATAAAAAATGAAATCGAGCACTGCACCCTTTGGCAGCTGAGATGCCGCATATTCCGACAGTTTCGGCGCTTTGCCCGTTCGCTTTTTTCTCATATGCTTCGGCTTGTTACCGCCGTCAGCATTTTTATTATCCATACCAATCCTCATCAATCCGGCCGGAACACAATTGCTCCGGCCGGAACATAACTGATCCGTGTACATGTTCTGCAGCTTTAGCCAATATCAATATATTCATTCGGGCGATTTGCGGAAACCTGACTGTGATACTTATTTGCATGTTTATATGTAATATTCATTCATAAGCAGCACTTCTCAGATAGGACTCCTGGATCGGAGGCCGTCTAGTAACTCCGTATCCCCCTCAGTTCATAGAATACCAGGTATCTGTCGCCTTTCGGCTCCCTGTTCGGATCAGTATCGTATGCATAGCTCCATTCAGCCAGTATCGAACGTCCTTCACTGATATCATCCCTGAATCTGCCGCGGATCACGGCTCCAAATTTCATAAGCTCCCTCAGTTCCTCCAGGGAGAGGAAGCTGCTGTCTCCCGATATGGTCATGCTGTGAAGCAGCCTGCTGTCCCCATTGGCATTATCTCCACAGCATGCATCCGTTCCGTTTTTATGTACGCCGCAAACTCCGTCTGACGGGATGATCACGGTAACGTTTTTCCTTCCGTGAGTCACAAGATTCCAAAGATCCCTGTCGACTGCTTCCACAACGGTCCTTTGACTGTTTATATCAAGCACTCCGCTTTTTTGCGCAATAAAATACGGGTAGTATATCACAATACCGTTATCGCCGTATTCTTTAAGAAAGGCCATGCCGCTTCGTCTTGCTTCTGCGTGGTCCACCCCGACCGCCCTGGGCAGATTGAAGTCGTCGCCGGCAGCAGTCGCCACCCTGACGGTCCACAGCTTGTCCTCATCCAGCGTGGTCTCACGGCTGAAAAGCTTCCATGGAACGGTAGGAATGCTGAGAGCTTTAAGTTCATAAAATCCCATGTATTTATTCATATGATTACCTTCTTCATTAGATTAGCTGATGTTCGCAAGCTTCTTCATAAACCTGTCTGATGATCGCTTATACGATTTCGTTGGCTCTTTCTTCAGTTCAGCTTGAAATAATCGAAAAGAACTCCTGCATCCATACCGCATATCTTCGTCCCGGAAAACCTGCCGTACAGATCTCTGTGGCCTTCCACAAGGTTCTGCGATGAGACCCCGTGCTTTATCGAGAGATACGCCTCCATATATGCGGCAAACTTGTCGCAAAACTCAATTATGCTGCCGTCGACCGGTGAAAACTCATCCTTGTTGTAAAGCTGGCTGATTTTTTCCGAGCTGACCTTGACGATCTTGCCGTCCAGCATGATTTTGCCGGAAAACTCATC
>CAZQUQ010000083.1:10235-11360 GCA_964596445.1 uncultured Oscillospiraceae bacterium | reverse complement strand
GCAATCTGATCCGATAAATGACAGGCTGAAGGAGATGAGCCTGGATGAAAAAATAGGACAAATGCTTATGATTGGCATCGAAGGAACTGTTATGGATGATCAGACGCAGACCCATCTGAAAAAGACAGCACCTGGCGGAGTCATATTATTCGGGTGTAATTCTGACAATCCTTCACAGCTTTTGGAATTGATCAATTCGCTGAAAAAGTCTAACGCTGGCAGGATACCATTGCTGATTTCTGTAGATGAAGAAGGCGGCAGTATAAGCAGGATGCCGCCGCAATTGCATGAAATGCCGTCTGCTTGGTCGATCGGACAGATGGACGATATTTCATTTACTTATGAGACAGGCAGACTAACAGCCCATAAGATAAAATCGTTCGGTTTTAATATGGATTTCGCACCGGTGCTTGATATATTGAGCAATCCTGAAAACACCGTGATAGGTGAAAGAGCATTCGGCACGACCAGAGAAACCGTGATCAGTCATGGCATTCATATGATGAAAGGGATCCGTGATAATGGTGTGATCCCTGTTGTGAAGCACTTTCCGGGACACGGAGACACAGATGTCGATTCGCACACAAATCTTCCATCCGTCAGTCATGACTTGGACAGACTTAACAGATTTGAATTCGCTCCATTTAGAAAGGCCGTTGATGAAAATGCAGATGCTGTAATGGCTGCACATATTCTGATGAAGAATATTGACCCGGTGTATCCCGCATCTCTTTCAGAAACAGTAATAAACGGTATCCTCAGAGAAGAGATGGGATTTGATGGTGTTGTAATCACGGATGATATGACAATGGGTGCTATAACCCAAAATTATGATATAGGTGATGCTTCTGTCAGGGCAGTCATCGCAGGCTGCGATATTATCCTCATATGCCACGACTACGACAGGCAAAGCGAAGCTTTTGAAGCAATCCGGACTTCTGTCGAAACCGGGTACATTGATGAGGGAAGGATAGATGAAAGCGTTGAAAGGATATTAAAGCTGAAAGATAGATATGGATTGTCGGACAAGACTATAGATGATATTAATGTAAATTCGATCAATGAAAAAATAATCAACTTGATGTATAATAGGTAAGGGGACACACCTTTGCAGGCGGTATTCCT
>CAZQUQ010000083.1:0-10135 GCA_964596445.1 uncultured Oscillospiraceae bacterium | reverse complement strand
GGTAAGGGGACACACCTTTGCAGGCGGTATTCCTTTGTAGGAAAGGTATGTCCCCTAATGAAGGGTAAGGGACACCTTGCAGCACTATATAAGAAATGCACCATTATAATGACTGGAGGAATTACAAAAGTTGAGCACTAGGGAAAGCATATTGGTCCCTGATGAAGAAATGATCAGGCAGGAAGCGTTCATGCACTCCATGAGAGAGTTGAACCCCAAAGCCGATAAGAAATATACAATCAGCACCTTTGGCTGCCAGATGAACGAGAACGATTCGGAAAAGCTGGCCGGGATGCTGGAGTCGATGGGATACAGGCATACAGATCAACAGGAAGAGAGCGATCTTATACTTTTCAATACATGCTGTGTCAGGGAAAACGCAGAACTTAAGGTTTACGGCCATCTTGGCGCATTAAAAGCGCTGAAGTCGCGCAAGCCTGATCTGATCTTAGCAGTATGCGGCTGTATGATGCAGCAGCAGGAAGTTGTAGATCATATATTGGCAAAATACAGACATGTGGATCTGATTTTCGGAACACATAATCTCCATAAGTTCCCGGAGCTTCTGTACAAGGCTGTCAACAGCAACACAGCCATTGCTGACGTAAGCACAGCAGACGGCTATATAGCTGAGGGTGTACCCATAAGGCGCGAACATGGCGTAAAGGCATGGGTAACTATCATGTATGGATGCAACAACTTTTGCTCCTACTGCATCGTACCATATGTGAGAGGCCGTGAAAGAAGCCGCAGACCTTCAGACATACTGGATGAGGTAAGGCTGCTCGGACATCAGGGATACAAGGAAGTAACGCTTCTTGGACAGAATGTCAACTCATACGGACTTGATCTGAAAGACGGAACCAGCTTTGCAAAGCTGCTGTACAGTCTTGAAAGTGTTGAAGGCATAGAAAGGGTCCGTTTTATGACCTCGCATCCCAAGGATCTCTCAGATGAGCTGATATCAGCTATTAGTGAATGCCGTAAGGTTTGCGAGCATCTTCATCTTCCGGTTCAGGCGGGAAGCAACAGGATACTTGCCGGTATGAACCGGAAATATACACGGGAACATTATTTTGAACTGGTTGAAAAGCTCAGGGCCAGGATTCCTGACATATCGCTCACAACCGATATCATAGTAGGATTTCCCGGTGAGACGGAAGAGGATTTTGAACAGACGCTGGACCTGATCGAAAGAGTTAGATTTGATTATGTGTACACCTTCCTGTATTCGAAACGTACGGGAACACCTGCTGCGAAGAAGGAGGAGCAGGTAAGTGAAGAAGTGATGAAAAGGAGATTCGACAGGCTGTTGGAGCTCCAGAACAGCATTGGCAGGGAAATCAATGAAAAACTTAAGGGAGTAAAGACTGAGATACTGGTAGAGGGTCCAAGCAAGAATAATATAAATACCATGAGCGGCCGGACACGGACGAACAAGATCGTTAATTTCACCGGAAGCACCGATCTTACAGGCAGACTTGTTCAGATTATGATCGAAAACACCGGTACATGGTCACTCGAAGGCAGACTTGTATGATACATTGAATGGAGGACATAAACATGGAAGTTTTGATCAAGGCAAAGGAACTTGGAGAATTGCTGGCGGAATCGCCGATAATAAAAAGGCTCAAGAACGCAGAGACCGAATTGGAGAATGATGATTACGGAATGACACTGATGGAGGATCAGAGACTTCTTCAGATAGAACTGATTAAGGCTTCAAGAGAAAAGAGCCCTGAAGTCGGACTCAATAATATAAAGGATCTGCTGATCGAAAAGCAGAAGCAGATAGACGAGTATCCGTTAACACGCGAATATCTTGAAGCAAAGGCTGAATTTGACGGTTTGATGAAGAACATAAACGACATTCTTGCTCACGCAGTCACCGGCGAAGCATGTTCACCGTCAAAATGCTCCTCCTGTGGCGGTGGCTGCGGTTCACATCAGTAAAGATATAAAGTGAGGTCGGTATTTGTGCCTGTCACACCAATGATGCAGCAGTACCTGGACACAAAGGAACAATATAAAGACTGTATACTCATGTTCAGGCTCGGAGATTTCTATGAAATGTTTTTCGATGATGCAGTTCTGGCATCTCGGGAGCTTGAGATAACATTGACCGGACGCGACTGTGGCCTCGAAGAGAGAGCGCCGATGTGCGGAGTGCCATTCCATGCGGTGGACGGGTATATTTCACGCCTTATTCAGAAAGGCTACAAAGTAGCCATCTGTGAGCAGATGGAGGATCCGGCGCTGGCTAAAGGGATCGTAAAACGTGAAGTAATAAAGGTCGTAACTCCCGGAACCGTTACAGATACTGCAATGCTGGATGAGAGAAAGAATAACTATCTTGTCTCGATTTATGCAAAGGGGCAAATGTACGGATTTGCTGCAGTGGATGTATCGACAGGCTTTTTTTCTACAACAAGGATCACATGGGGAAACACGCTGGGCAAGCTGCTCGATGAGATCGCCAAGTATTCACCTGCGGAAATAATAGTGAACCAGGCTTTCTTCAGGTATCCGAATGCTTCCGAGCAATTGAAAAACAGGTTCAGCGTATACATATCACCATTGGACGACAAGTATTTTGAGGAAGATATTTGTTTGGACCTATTAAGGCAGTTACCGGGGCAGGGACAGTTGCCGCAGGAAAGCTCAGAGCTAAGCATCAACGCCTGCGGCGCGCTGCTGTATTACCTCGAGCAAACCCAGAAAGCAAGTCTTTCACATATACAGCAAATTGCACCATATAGGATAGAGGAATATATGATCCTTGACATGGCTGCCAGACGAAATCTGGAGCTCACTGAAACGATGCGCGAAAAAGCGCGCAAGGGGACGCTTTTGTGGGTGCTGGACAGAACAATGACATCGATGGGAGCAAGGACGCTGAGAAGGTGGATCGAACAGCCGTTAATCAACACAGACGACATAAACGAACGGCTTGATGCGACAGCGGAGCTGAAGGACAGATATATGGTCCGTATGGAGCTCCGGGAGCTCTTTAAAAGAGTGTATGACATCGAAAGGCTGATCAGCAGGATCGTTTTAGGCAACGCAAATTGCAGAGACCTTATTGCACTTAAGAACTCTCTTGGCCAGATACCGTTCATTAAGCAAATACTTGCCTCATGCAATTCGTCCATGGTTGTCAAATGCAACAGTATGATCGACGAACTGGGTGATATCACAGAGCTGATCGAAAGATCCATATGCGATGATCCGCCGGTATCAGTCAAGGAAGGCGGGATCATAAAAACTGGGTATGACGATGAGGTAGACAGGCTGAGGGATGCTGCTGCCAACGGCAAACAGTGGATCGCATCTCTGGAATCACAGGAACGCGAGAAGACAGGGATCAAAAATTTAAAGATAGGCTATACAAAAGTGTTCGGATATTACCTCGAGGTAACAAAATCGTATTTCCACCTTGTGCCTCAGGAGTATATAAGAAAGCAGACGCTGGCAAACTGCGAACGGTATGTTACGCAGGAACTGAAAGAAATGGAGGAGACCATCCTCGGTGCGGAGAGCAAGGTTATCGAGCTTGAATATCATTTGTTTACAAAAATACGGGAGGAAATATCATCACATGCAGGAAGGATCAAGAAAACCGCATCAAGTATAGCCGATCTGGACGCGCTCTGCTCTCTTGCCGAGGCAGCAGAAAGGGAAAATTACTGCAGGCCGGTCGTAAACGATGGCGGAGTTATCAATATTACAGGCGGCAGACATCCTGTTGTTGAAAAGATGCTCGACGCCGGCACTTTTGTCCCGAATGATACGCTGCTCGACATGGACGAGAACAGGCTTGCGGTCATAACCGGACCTAATATGGCAGGCAAATCTACATATATGAGACAGGTTGCACTGATAGTACTCATGGCGCAGATAGGCAGCTTTGTGCCTGCCGACAGCGCTGAGATCGGTATTGCCGACAGGATCTTTACAAGGGTCGGTGCTTCCGACGACCTGGCAGCAGGTCAGAGTACATTTATGGTCGAAATGTCGGAAGTTGCTTCAATACTTGAAAATGCGACTTCCAAAAGCTTATTGATACTAGATGAGATAGGAAGAGGGACAAGCACCTTTGATGGCCTTAGTATAGCCTGGTCGGTCATGGAGTACATATCGGATGATGAAAAAGTGGGAAGCAGGACGCTGTTCGCGACCCATTACCATGAACTGACCGAGCTTGAAGGAAAGCTTCCAGGTATTAAAAACTATTGCATTGCCGTAAAGGAACGGGGAGATGATATAATATTCCTCAGGAAGATAATCCGCGGAGGCGCTGATGGCAGCTACGGCATTCAGGTAGCCAAGCTTGCAGGACTTCCACAGTTTGTAACCGACAGGGCGAAAGAACTCCTGAAAGAACTGGAAGCCGCCGATATCAGCAAGCAGCGTGCGAGACGCAAAAAAGCAGCACTGGAAGGACAAGTCGAATTTTTCATTCCCGGCAATAATGAGGACAAAGCTGAAAGGGAAGTCCTGGATGAGATAAAATCGATCGACATATCTAGGATAACTCCTCTTGATGCACTGAATATTCTGTACAATCTTCAGAAGAAAGCAAGAAAGGGCTGAAAATGGGGAAGATCATCGTACTTGACGAAAATACGGTAAACAGGATAGCAGCAGGTGAAGTGGTTGAAAGGCCTGCCTCTGTCGTTAAGGAGCTGGTGGAAAACTCCATAGATGCCGGTTCGACCGTCATCAATACCGAGATCCGCAACGGGGGGATTTCATTCATCCGGGTGCTCGACAACGGCAGCGGACTGGCCTCAGACGATGTAGAGATGGCCTTTGAACGGCATGCCACCAGCAAGATCAGAAGAGCGGATGATCTCGGATCGATAACCAGCATGGGATTTCGCGGTGAAGCGCTGTCCAGCACAGCTGCTGTTTCAGATGTACAGATGCTTACAAGGACCCGTGATTCAGTTCAAGGCGTCAGGATATCGGTCAGGGGCGGGGTTGTGACGGATATCGGACCTGCAGGCTGTCCCGTTGGTACAAGCATCACTGTAAAGGAGTTGTTTTTCAACACTCCTGCAAGGTATAAGTTTTTGAAAAAAGATACGACTGAGGCCGGATATGTAACAGATATACTCAGCCGCATAGCATTGGCGCACCCGGAAATATCTTTAACCCTGACCAGCAACGGCAAGAAAATTATTCACACGCCGGGAAATGGTGATCTCAGAAGTACTGTATTCAGTATTTATGGTGCAGACACCGCAAAACAACTGCTGGAAGTTGATTATTCCGATGGAGGCATAAGGATCGAGGGCTTTGCAGGTAAAGCAGAGATCGCCCGCACCAGCAGGACCAACCAATCTATCTATATCAACAAAAGATATATCAGGAGCAAAACGGTTACTTCGGCGATCGACAGCGCATATTCGACCTTCCTGATGAAAAATCGCTATCCGTTCGTCCTGCTGATTATTACAGTCGATCCGTCAAATGTGGATGTAAATGTCCATCCGTCCAAAATGGAAGTAAAGTTTTCGAACGAACAGGCAATATTCAGGGCTGTTTATCATGCCGTCAATAATGCACTGCTGTCCGGTTCGACGATCAGGACACTGCCAGGTTCATATAATTCAGGCAGTTCATACATATCAGTTGGCAGCACCAGCGCGATAGATGCAGAAAAAAGTGAAAAATTCGATGATATGGTCAGTGATAATGTTCAAAAAAATACAGTCAACGTACGTAATCCTGACGACATAGTCAGCAGATATAGTCCTAAAGGCACAGCAACCAACAAAAACTCTGACGTCGATAGGTTTTCGGATACCTCATTCAGACCAGGCGGCAAATCACTCCGAAGTCCTTCGTATACGCAGCAGGAATTCGAATGGGTAAAAAAAGGATTGGAGGAGAAAAGAGAGGCTGCAATATCCGGCAGCACCATTTACACAGACTTGGAGCAGGAAAACAGCAGCGATAAGGTTGCCGAAAAACAGCTCACAGTTCCTGATGAGATAAATGATACCGTAAAGACCGGATTATTCGATGGAACAAGGATCATCGGTCAGGTATTCTCCACATACGTCCTTCTTGAAGGAGAGGATGAAATATTCCTTTTGGATCAGCATGCGGCTCATGAGAGAATAAGATATGAGAAGTTGAAAAAATCATTCAGCAAAAATGAATCATTCTCACAGATGCTGATGTCAGTAATTCATGTTGACCTTACAAGTTCAGAGTATCAATTTGCCGTCAGTGAAGCAAATTTCTTTGAAAAACTTGGCTTCAGCTTCGAGAGTTTCGGTACCAACTCATTAATCCTCAGATCTGCACCATTTGTTGATGATGGACTGGATATAAAAGGCTGTTTTCTTGAGATACTGGACTTCGTTATGAACGGAAGCAGCTCAGAAAAAAGCTTGATTGCTGATGAAGCGCTATACAGGATGGCATGCCGTTCTGCAGTGAAGGCAAATAAAAAGCTCGATGAACGGGAGATCAGAGCACTCCTTTCTGAGCTTTCGTCACTGGAGAACCCATATACATGTCCGCACGGACGGCCTGCAGTTTTCAGGCTGAGGCGTTATGACATCGAAAAATTGTTCAAGCGTATAGTATAAACATTATCCCTCTGGGTATAATTGGTAGGTAGAAAGGGGGTATGACTTTCAATGGAGCCTGTCATTGTAATAGCAGGCCCGACCGCATCCGGAAAGACCGGATTGTCCATAGAGCTTGCCAGGCTTATCAATGGCAGCATTGTATCCGCAGATTCCATGCAGATTTACAGGCATATGGATATCGGCACTGCAAAACCGGATAAATCAGAGCAGGCAGGAATCAGACATTACATGATCGACGAAGTTGATCCTGATGAGAATTACAGTGTGGCGAGATACCGCCAAAAGGCACTGGAATACATCAAAGAAATAATAAATGAAGGCAAGAGGCCGATTATCACAGGCGGCACCGGACTTTACATTAATTCTTTATTGTACAACATCAATTTTTCGGAAACGATCTGTGATGAGAAGCTGAGGGAAGAGTTCAGACAGGAGGCACAGGAAAAGGGAAACAGACATCTGTATGAGAAGCTCCTAAGACTAGATCCCGAGGCTGCTGCAAAGATACATGAAAATGATGTAAAAAGAGTGATACGTGCAATTGAAGTGTATACCCACACAAATAAAACCATCTCGGAGCATGTCAGGTTATCCCGAATGGAACCTGCTCCATACAGGTACATAGTATTCGGACTCAACTGGGATAGAGACAAGCTGTATAGGCGTATAGAAGAACGGGTGGACAGGATGATCGAAGCTGGGTTGGTTGATGAAGTAAAAAAGCTGATGGAAATGGGATATGGCAAAGCTTCGACTGCAATGCAGGCGATAGGCTATAAGGAGATACTGGGTTATCTGAACGGCGAATATTCGCTGGAGGATGCTGTCTATATCCTGAAAAGGGACACCAGGCGGTATGCCAAGAGACAGTTGACCTGGTTCAGGCGAATGCAGGAAATAATATGGCTCGATATGGACGAGAATACTGATTTGACGGAAACTGCGGAAAAAATAATTCATGAGTGTATTGCAACACTTGGAATAATCTTGTAAAATTAAAATGATTCTTACTATATCTGACTTTCAGCACAAGTAAGGATATATCATTAAGGAGGATTATCAGGTGAACAAGTCTAACATTAACTTACAGGATGTATTTTTGAATCAGGTCAGAAAAGAGCATATTGCCGTAACGATTTATCTGACCAATGGTTTTCAGCTTAAAGGCCTGGTAAAGGGCTTCGATAATTTTACGGTCGTTCTTGATACGGACGGAAGGCAGCAGTTGGTATACAAGCATGCGATCTCCACAATAAGCCCAATGAAGATAATGAACTTCATTTTCAATGATAGCAGGGAGTAAGGTTGGATACATAGTCTGTCTGTCAGCAATGGCTGCTGATCGATCGAACCTGTGAAATATATGCTGCTGATTGACACATATATTCGAAAAAAGAAAGAGGCTCACGCATAACATACAGTTCTGCGGACCTCTTTTTTATGTCATTGTATTTTTAAGTCTATGCAAAGGTTAAATCAAAGACGTCTGAAAACACCTATTACTTTTCCCAGTATTGAAAGATCCTCCCGTACAATGATGGGATCCATGTAACTGTTCTGCGGCTGCAGCCTTACATGATCCTTCTCCTTGTAGAAGGTTTTGACCGTAGCCTCATCACCGATCAATGCAACGACTATATCGCCGTTGATGGCTGTAGACTGTTGTTTGACCAGGACCAGATCCTTGTCGAGTATTCCGGCCTCGATCATACTGTCTCCCTGGACTCTGAGCATGAAAGCTGTAGAATTCTGCACAAAATCTGCAGGAAGGGGGAATGTGTCCTCGATGTTTTCAACTGCAAGTATCGGAAGACCAGCTGTGACCTTGCCCACGATCGGTACATCGACGAGTTCCCTCCTCGAATAGTAATCCTTGAGTGTATCGTTGTCCTTCCGGGATGTCTTGCTGCCTCCGCCGATAACTTTTAAAGCTCGGGGCTTAGTCGGATCCTTCATGATAAGTCCATTTTTTTTCAGCTTCTCAAGGTAGCCGTGTACCGTAGATGTGGACTTGAAGCCAACAGCGCTGCAGATCTCGCGTACAGACGGCGGATATCCCGTTTCCTCGACCTGCTTGTTGACAAAATCAAGGATCTGCTGCTGTTTATCACTTAGTTTCTTTTTCATTCAACACACCCCTCAAACAACTGTTTATCCTGAAATACAACCACTGAGACAATTATATTAGAAAAATATGAAAATGTCAAACAAATGTTCGAAAATATATTGACAACAGAACATTCGTTCGTATATAATCGTATACAGAACAAGTGTTCTGCAGGAGGTTGACATGAACAGAAGATATGTTTTAAAGAATCGCAAAAGGTTTTACATATTTATAATGACTCTTACCGTGATATTCTCCTTCATAGCTTTTGCCGCAGCAGTAAATGGAGCTGATTTTGATGAGTATGAGACAGTGATAGTAAAAAGGGGAGATACATTGTGGGATCTGGCAGAAAAATACTGCAATGGTACCGATATAAGAAGATATATTGAAATCATTAAGTCTGCCAACGGTTTGACCGATAACACAATATATGAAGGTGATGTTCTCAGGATGCCCATTTAATCATCAGCTTCATATACGTCATATAATCCGGGAAAGAGAATGAAATGAATATGTATATAGATATGATTGAAAAGATCAAGGATGATGTCAAGCAAAGATGCGAAAGCCCAAATAATTTATTTGGTTTTGGAATTTATAAGCATATTGAAAGTGTAGCAAAGAATGCCGTTGAACTTGCCAGACTATATCAGGCTGATGCTGAAGTATGCGAAGTGGCGGGATGGCTGCATGATATAGCTTCGATCACAGATTATCAGCTGTATGAAAATCACCATATACATGGTGCAGCTATGGCCGAAGAAATCTTAAAGTCGTTTGGCTACCCGGAAGATAAGATCGAAGCTGTAAAGCTGTGCATATTGAATCATCGAGGGAGTGTAATAAGGGAAAAATCGACCAGGGAAGAAGTATGTGTCGCTGATGCTGACGCTATTTCACATTATGATTCATTGCCATCATTATTTTACCTGGCATTTGTCCAAAAGAAGCTCACGGTCGATGATGGGGTAATGTTCATCAAGAACAAGCTTGAGCGAAGCTATAATAAGATGTCGCAAAAAAGCAAGGAATACTATCAAGATAAAAGGAATTTAATACAAGCTATCTTGAAGTGATAAATTTCATAGACTTATAATCAAATCAATCAAGTCATTCATTACCGTCCTGTACGGCTTTATCCTGCCTTACTTCTTTCAGAATGCTCTGCCAGACGTCCATATCATATTCTGCACTGCCAGTATCCTCAGCATCAGGTATCGAACCGAGTCTCCAAATCGATATACCCTGTATGTCAAAATACCTGGCAAGCTTGATTTTAGCCAACACGCTTCTGGAGTTCTCATACCAGACAGTGCTTTCAACACCGGATCCAGGATCGACATATTTCAGGTATGGATTTTCATAATCATCACTGTAGTTGAATGAAATTTCTTTTCCGCTGTTGAGAAGCTTCATG
>CAZQUQ010000082.1:6240-11393 GCA_964596445.1 uncultured Oscillospiraceae bacterium | reverse complement strand
GTAAACATGATAAGTCTTCAGTAGAATAAAGCGGTCTGGGTTAAAAAACCGGTGTGCGATTCATTAATTGATATCGATCCTGTGAGTCTTCGGTTTTGCCTCCTCAGACTTCGGCAGATTCACTGTAAGGACGCCGTCGGAGTATTTTGCAGTGATGTTTTCCTGTCTGACTCCGTCCACCTGGAAGCTTCTGCAGTAAGATCCGTACCTTCTTTCTTTCTTGATGTAGTTATCTCTCTTCTCATCGATCTGCTCCTTGTGTTCAACACCGATGGTAAGGATGCCGTCCCTCATCTCGAGCCTGATATCCTCCTTTTTCACACCGGGCATATCAGCTTCGATAATATATTCCTTGTCTGTCTCCCGGATATCGGCCCTGATCGGGTTCACTGCCGTGAAGAACCCGGCAAACGAATCATTGAAGAAGTTGTCAAAAACACTGTCCAGATTGAAAAAGTCATTTCTGGAAGATAATCCGTTTCTCCTGCCGAATGGTACCAAGCTAAACATATAAAACACCTCCGAATAGATTATGGTTTATGTTGATGTCGCAGATAGTCCATTCGAATCATAATATACAACAGTTCACCATTTTTACAAGTTTATTTTGTCTTTGACTATCTTTGACCTTGTTTTAATTGTATATCATTCACATTAGATAGACAAAACTTGATTTTGACTTTCTTTGACCTTTTGTAGCAAACTTACGCCATTATTCCAAATTGTCTCGGCCTTTCTTACCATTCCTTCATTTCTCAAAAATTTTCACAGTGTTTCTGAGACCGACCATGCTCAGTATTTCTTCGGCTTTCAATACACCCATGAATATAAGAAGGATACCGGCGATCACCACATTTACAGACAGAGAGAGCAATATTGTGAGCAGAGGACTCAGGCGGAATATTTCAATAAAGTAATATACATACCTCCCGACGAAAATGATAGCGATGCCGGCCAATCCCGGTTTGACTATCCATCCCCTCAGATCGAAAACCAGTCCCGTGATCCTGTTTATCGTTATAAGGTTCAAACTTTCCGTAAGTATCAGGCTTGCAGTCATTCCGACGATATATATTTTTATTCCTGATACAGGCATTAGCAAACAGATAACCGCTATCCTCAGAACAGATCCGACTACTGTGTTCCTCAGCAGGATGCCCTGTCTGCCCAGCCCGTTGAGGACTCCGGTAAGTGTCTGCTGCAGATATATGAAAACTCCGCTGAACGAGAGCATGTACAGCAGGTCGCCTATTTTCTCGCGCCGGTACAATAAAGATCCTATCTCATGTGAAAAGCAAATAAACAGCGATGAAAAAATTATTCCAAGAATAAATGTTATCTGTATCGATCTGGATATCTGGTAATTCAGAGCTTTATACCTTTTCAGCGCTGCGGACTCAGACAGGGCCGGCACCAGTGTCGTTGCGATAGAATTCGTTACGACCGACGGGAACATTATCAGCGGAAGCGCCATACCGGTCAGACGGCCAAAAACTTCCATGCTGCTTTTTTCATCGAGACCGCCGTAAGAAAGCATAGCCGGGATCAAAATGTACTCCGCCGCCGAAAGTGCAGATATAACAAGTCTGTTGGCTGATACAGGCACGGCGGCTTTCATCAGTTCCCTGATAATCCTGGCCCTGCGGATGACTTTTGAAGCATGGCCATTATGCAGTCTCCCTTTTTTTCTCATAGAAAAAACGGCAAGCAGGATAAGCATGTTGAAGATTTCACCGGCAGCGGCGGCAAAAACCGCGATGGCACTGGCAAACCCAGGTCCTTTCTCCAATATGGCATCGGCTGCGATCAACAGGATCAGAAATTTTGCGGCCTGCTCGGCAGTCTGGGAAAAAGCCGTCGGCACAACATTCTGCATCCCGTAAAAATACCCTTTCAGCGCCGCAGCAGCAACAACTGCAGGAAGACAGGGCACCAACACAAGCAGTGCGCTGTATGTCCTTTCATCCCCCAGCACCTTCAGGCTCAAAATTTCGGCATTGAATGATATAACGGCAGATACCGGCATGCCGGCTGCTGCAGCAAGCCACAGTGCACATACTGTTACCCTTCCAGGATTGATGCGGTCCAGCCGCGCGTTCTGCTCTGCAACCATTCTGGAGACAGCTATAGTGATGCCTGATGTTATAGTCAGCACTACTGCGGTATATACCGGTACAACAAGCTCATATAGCCCCATCCCTTCAGCGCCTACCAGGTTCGACAGATAAATCCTGTATGCGAATCCGAGGAGCCTTGCTGCCAGACCTGCCGCCATCAGGATAATAGCCCCGCTTGCAAAAGATTTCCTCACTGTTTCACCCCACTTATCTAAATTTTTATTAATGAATTTTTTTTATATGCTTTATTTATACACTAATTATTGGTATGATTAAGTAAAACAAGAGACAAACGTATACCCGGAGGTAAAATGCAACGCTTCAGAAGAATACTCCTGTATGCAGTATTATCCGCCGCAGCATTGACTGTTCTTTATACAGGATGGATATATGTTTCCGGTCTGGATTCCAAACATACATATTACATACCTGCCTACAGGTCAGAAAGAACTTTGATCCCTTATGAGTGGCAGTATTTATGGGGAGATTCGCCGCTTGACAGCGAAGGCCGCTTTAGCTGGCTCAACGAAAATGGAAATGAAAGCTGGACAGATTTTCACTTTCCCGGAAGACCGGCCAACAGTGGAGGATACCGTTCCATCTGGTTCAGATTTAAGCTTCCTATGGAAGAAATCGACAAGGCTGTGATGCGGCTGAGGACGCCGCAGAATACAGTGGAGATGTATTATGAGGGCAGTCTCATATACAGGTATGGCACGCATGATCCTACCGCAGGAGCAGTGACTCCGGGAAGCGGATGGCATTTTGTGGAGCTGCCTGAAGGATATGAAGGGAAGACGCTGTACCTGAGGCTGAGCACCCCCGTTCCACATTTGGCAGGTTATCTGACACAGGCCGCAGTGGGACGGATGAGCGCTCACTATCTGGATATAATGCTTTTGAACGTATCCGGTCTGATTTCCGGCAGTCTGTTCATATTCATAGGGCTCACCATTCTGATCTTTCAGATGATATCTGCATATAAAAAGAGCAGTGATAAATATCTGGGGCTCGGCTCGGTTTTCCTCGGAGGCTGGTTCCTGTCAGAAAGCAATATTTTTCAAATATTTACACATGCTACGGTTTCCATGACATATTCGGCGAATTTCTTTATTTTCCTTACGCCTGTATGGCTACTCATATATACCGATAACACCTTTATGACAAGAACAACGTTCCACAGCAGGCTTTTGAGGATACAAGCTTTGCTGCATACGGTCTTTACCGTCGTGGCGTTTGCTGCCGACAGGTCCGGTCTGATCACGATACTATACTTTGTCAGACCATTCCATGTACTTCTGGCTGCATCATTTGTTGCTACAGCGGTTGCTATAGTCAGATCTGCTATCGAAAGGAAAAGAGGAATATTCGTTTTCTGCTTTGGAGTAATGATGCTCGGAATAACCGGACTGCTCGATGTGTTCAGACTGTTCTATGCCAGTACCTTCAGGGCGGCCAGCTATTCCGATATCGGTATGCTGATCTTCCTCGGTTCCCTTATGATAAACGCAGGGATCGATTTGCGGCATATGTATAAAAAAGTCGAACAGCATTCAAAAGAATATGAAGCAAACTACAAATCGCTTTTTTCCAACATGACCGACGGCTTTACCCTCAACCGGCTGGAATACGATGAAGAGGGACACATGAAAAACTGCACCATCGTAGAGGTCAACGATGCATTCGCCAAAAAGGTCGGCAAAGGGCGGCAGGAACTCATCGGAACCGACCTGCTGCACCTGTTCCCTGAAATGGGCAGAACGGATCAGTTTTACTCGGGCATATTTGAAGAAATAGCTGCCACACGGGATAATACGACAACGGACAATGCTGTGGAGCTGGCAGGGAGATGGTACCGTCTTTCGGTGTTCTACCCCCAGAAAGACCATATAAGCATAATTTTCTCGGATGTAACGGCTATGAAAGAAGCTGAGAAGACTATCAGGCGCCAGGCTTACACGGATAGCATGACAGGCTTCTACAACAGGACATATTTTGAAGAAGTAATGTCTCGGATGAACGTCGATCTGGAAAACCTGAGTCCTTTGAGCATCATAGCAATTGATATCGATGGTCTGAAGATAACCAACGACACCTTCGGCCATAATGCAGGAGATGAACTTCTTAAGAGAGCTGCCGACATTATCAGGTCTGTCTTCTGGTCACATGGTATCATCTCAAGAGTCGGAGGAGATGAGTTCTGCATAATACTGCCGAATACAGATCATATAGCCGCACAGGAAAAATCGGAGCAGATAATCAAAATAATCGACTCCGTCAACAGCAGCAACCCGGCTATCCCTATCAGTATGTCCGTCGGGACGGCTACGTCCGAAGACGAGCTGGAGGAAGATATTTACAGCATCTACCGGAAAGCCGACGACGATATGTACAGATACAAGATAAACCAGTCAAGCAGCGAAAAGAGCCGTGTCATCGACATGCTGCTGACTGCGCTTTCGGAGAAGGATTTTGTGCTGCAGGGCCATGTTGAAAGGATATCGCAGCTTTGTCAGCAGATGGCGGATGCACTTGGCCTTCATGAGAGCGAAAAACGCAACCTCATACTGCTTTCAAAGGTACACGATATAGGCAAGCTGGGTATGCCGGACGAAATACTCAACAAGTCGGGCAAGCTTACGAATAAGGAATATGAAAAGATGAAGACCCATGTAAAGGTAGGTTACAACATTGCAAGCCGTTCGAAGGAGCTCGTTTCCATCGCACCGTTCATACTGCATCACCATGAGTATTGGAACGGCAAAGGCTACCCGAGCGGACTAAAGGGTGATGAAATACCGCTGGAATGCAGGATACTCGGGATCATCGACGCATTCGATGCAATGACCAATGACAGGCCATACCACAAAGGCATAAGTGTTGAAGAAGCAATTGAAGAAATCAGAAGATGCTCTGGTGAGCAGTTCGATCCTGTTCTGGCCGAAAAATTCATAGAGATAGTATCAGGCTGATTTATTTCTGATTTAGTTCTTCCTGATTCAGCTCTTTCTGATTTAGCTCTTGCTGATTTAGCTC
>CAZQUQ010000082.1:4734-6140 GCA_964596445.1 uncultured Oscillospiraceae bacterium | reverse complement strand
CTGATTTAGCTCTTGCTGATTTAGCTCCTGCTGATTTAGCCCTTCTGATTTAACCTTTGCTGATTTACTCCTGCTGATTTAGCCCTTCTGATTTAACTCCTGCTGATTTAGCTCTTGCTGATTTTTCCTCTCAGCCTATCTCTGCGCTTGACCAGTTCTTCGATTTGTCTGCCCGCGGTGATGCCAACACGGCGGCAAACGGCGAACGCCTTATCCACAGCCTGCAGCGCTTTTTCAGGATCCTTTGCCTTATGCTCGTAATACTTGGACATCTCCACAAGATGGAATAAATCAATGCAGGAACCGTCCGCTTCCACCGACTGCCAATGCTCCAATGCACGATCATATCTGCCGGTTCTTTTGTAGACCCCGGTGAGCCGCTTGACAGCCTGCAGCTTTATATCGAAACGGCTTGAACCGGCACATGCCTCCAGGCACTCGACCATATCCTCCATTTTGCCGCTGATTTCAAATATCTTACCGAGTCCAAGCAGCTCAAGACCTCCGTCGGATTCGGCCAGCGGATCCTGCAGCATCGAGGAAAGCCTGTACAGCAGCAATACCATCGATAATATATCAAGCTCATTATGGCGTATCACTCTTTTTATTTCTGTCGCATCCCCGTCATCCAGGTATTTGAAATAAACGGGCGGTATCATTGACCCCGGTATATCGTCTATCCTCGACTGCCCCAGTATATTCTCCTCAAGAGACGACAGCCTGCAGCTCTCAAGCTTCATGCTCCAGACTCTTCTGGCAGGGTAAAGCAGATCTATGTTGGGCATATCGGAAATGGACATCCTAAGTCTGTTTGATATAAATCGGCTTTGAAGCAGATTGATATCGAAGGATTTGCCATTGAACGTTACAAAGCCCTGCCGGCTGGAGATCAGTTCCTTCAGCTCCGCCAGCATGGCGGCCTCTTCGTCATAGTCCCGCATGAAGTATTGTCTGATAACAAAGCTTTCGTCCTCAAAAAAGCCTGTACCGATCAGAAATGCTACTGTTCCGGTCCCGCCAGACAAACCTGTCGTCTCGGTATCCAGATATATCAGCTTATCGGCCTGCAGCCCACAGCAGTCAACTCCTCCAATAGCAGCAAGCATCTCACTGCTTATTGCCGATGCAGAGCCGATTTCACATCTGCCATGTATATGCCCCAGAGAATATCTGTTTTCGATGACATAACAACTGCCATAATCATTCGTCAGCACAGTCCCGGGAAGCAATACTTCGATAGTTGTTCCGGTTTTTTTGCAGGCATCATTTCCATGGGCGTTATTATCAAAATGTCTGCCCGTCCCATTCAAGCTGCTGTTCCAGGCATCTTTCCCAATATCATTCCCGATACCTATCCTAGTATCTTTCCCAGTATCGTTCCCGATACCTATCCTAGTCTCGTTCCC
>CAZQUQ010000082.1:0-4634 GCA_964596445.1 uncultured Oscillospiraceae bacterium | reverse complement strand
TTCCCAGTATCGTTCCCGATACCTATCCTAGTCTCGTTCCCGATATCGTTACAAGCATCATTCCCTGTGCCTGAAATCGCAGACTTTGTCAGTTTTTCACAAGATTCACGGTATAAAGCCAGTTTGCTTCGGATATCCATATGGCTGGCGCTCCTGTATAGTTCATAAATCAATTATACAATGAATCATCCGGCTATTACACTACAACGTTATCCATACCGGATACCGAAATTATTATCTTTTCCGGGCATGGCAAAGTTCGATATTTCATACTGTCAGAAAACCCTTTTGCGGCAATGCATCAATGGCATATCATGCATCCTGCATGATCAGTCTTATAAGCTTCAATGTCAGCTCCTTTGGATCGCCTGTTCCGGTGAATTCGTTGAGAGGTCCGACACAGGACGGGCACCCCGATTCACAGCCGCATTTCTCAACCATCATCGCAGCGGTCTCGAAGAGCTCCTTATGCAGTTCGTACAGCTTGTCGCTGAAGCCGACTCCTCCCGGGTAGCTGTCGTAGATGTAGACTGTGGGTCTCTGGGTAAATGTGGCCCGTACCTGATGGACGACATGGATATCTGCGGGATCGCACATAAGATAAATAGGCGCTGCATTGGCAAGAACATTGGAAAGCCCGAGCAGGCCGTTCTGCAGATCCGTTTGGGACATATCCGCCATTGTTTCGGGCAGGCTGACCCAATATGACGTGGTATGCATCTCCAGTTCAGGCAGGTCCACCGGCCCTGAGCCTATGTTTTCATGCGTATGAAGCTTTATTTTCTTGAACATCGTGACCAGCGAGCTTACCGAGACCTCTCCGCAGCTTCTGTGTACATTGCTTCCCCGGTCCTCCCGGAAAACGTCGATGACCTTTAGATCGACGGCCAGATTCGCATCCGTATAATAATCGACATTGACCTTGCGCACATAAGCCTTTTTATCGTCAAAGTCCAGCTTCTCCACCTGATACTGCACGCCTTCGTGTATGTATATCGCTTCTTCATGGAGCAGCATGGGTGCGCTGAATCTGTCCGTCTCCCCTATTACGACCGGCTTGGGGTCAGTTATATCGATAATTATGAAATTCTCGTTTGAAGCGCTTCGCAGACTTATCTCGTCAGCCGGGAACACGTCGGACATCCAGTGCCACCGGTTCCCGACATGTCTTACGAGCCTGGCCTCCTCCATGAACTTAAGCACGTCGGAAGTAGTCTCGACACCGAATTTTTCGCCGTCGTCGAAAGGCAGCTCGAATGCGGCACACTTCATATGGTTATAAAGTATGACCAGGTTATCAGGATTTATCAGGCCATTTTCAGGGCTTTTGCCGAAAAAGTAGTCGGGATTGTTGATTATGTACTGGTCAAGGGGACTGCTGCTCGCAACAAGGATGGCTGCCGATACGCCGCTCCTTCGTCCGGCGCGTCCGGCCTGCTGCCAGGTGCTTGCTATCGTTCCGGGGTAGCCGCATATTATGCATGCTTCCAATGCTCCTATGTCGATGCCCAGTTCCAGTGCATTCGTCGATACAACTCCGGTTATGCTGCCGTCCCGCAAGCCCCTTTCTATTTCCCGGCGAAGGTTGGGCAAATATCCCCCTCTGTATCCCCGGATCCTTTTTTCGCCTTCCTTGCCATGATAGATTTCCTTAAGATATGTTACCAGCACTTCCACATTGAGCCTGCTCCTGGTGAACAGTATAGTCTGTACGTTGTTTCGTATAAGCAGTTCAGCCAGGCGCTCCGCTTCCAGCAGGCTGCTCTTCCTGATGCCCAGTTCTTTGTTGATGACCGGAGGATTGTAAAAAATGATGTGCTTGCCGGACGTCGGTGCTCCGTTATTGTCAATCAGCCTGGCATCCTCGCCGATGATCCTCGAAGCAAGTTCCGCAGGATTGGCTATAGTGGCGGAGCAGCATATAAACTGTGGTTTTGATCCGTAGAAGTCACATATTCTCCTGAGCCTTCTTATCACGTTGGCCAGGTGGCTTCCGAATACTCCCCTGTAATGATGTACTTCATCTATAACGATAAATTTCAGGTTTTCAAACAGCTTCGTCCACTTTGTGTGATGAGGAAGTATACCGCTGTGGAGCATGTCCGGATTTGTTACTACTATATGCCCCGCCTGCCTTATCGCTCTTCTGGCGGACTGGGGAGTGTCGCCGTCATATGTGTATGTTTTGACGTCTACTCCTGCTTCCGTGATCAGTTCGTGGAGTTCGGAAGTCTGATCCTGTGACAGCGCCTTTGTGGGAAACAGGAACAGAGCCCTGGAGGACTCATCCTTCAGGATCGCGTCCATCACCGGAACATTGTAGCACATGGTCTTGCCGGAAGCAGTAGGAGTTACGACCACTATGCTGCTGCCGTCATGTACTGCCTGTATCGCACTGGCCTGGTGAGAGTACAGCTTTTTGACGCCTCTTCTCTCCAGCGCCGTCCTGATCCTCGCATCGATAAACTCCGGGAAATCCGCATACACCGCCTCTTTTGCAGGCAGCTCCACCCATGATGTGATATTTTTCATCATCTGCCCGGATGATTTGAACTGTGCCAGTATTTGCTCAAGATTCATAGCCGCCTCCCGAACATATATTCTGTTAATATTTTAAATCAAAACAACAGTAATGTAAAGAAAGGATGCCTACATGGTTTCTGTACCGAACATGGCGATAAGGCTGGCCATCTCTTCCCGTGTTACAGCCCTGAAAATTCTGTCCTTAAACCTGCCTGAGTCTCTGCAGCCCTTTATATACCACGAAACATGCTTTCGCATCTCACGCACGCCGGTGTACTCGCCCTTCAGGTCAACAAGCATATCAAGATGCCGCAGCATCATCGCCTTTTTCTCTTCTATATCAGGTTCTGGAAGGATCTGTCCCGTTTTAGTATAATGATTTATCCTTTTGAACAGCCATGGGTTTCCCTGAGCGCCACGGCCGACCATTACGGCGTCACATCCCGTATACTCGAGCATTTTTACGGCATCTTCAGGCGACCGGATATCGCCGTTGCCAATAACGGGTATTGAGACTGCCTTCTTAACACTTAGTATGATGTCCCAGTCGGCTTTGCCGCTGTAGAACTGCTCCCTGGTCCTGCCATGCACGGCTATAGCGCTGGCTCCGCATTTTTCAGCCATCACGGCAAACTCAACGGCGTTGATGTGCTCATCATCCCAGCCCTTGCGGATTTTGACCGTAACAGGCTTCTTCGACACTGAAACGACAGCCCTGATCAACTCTTCTGCAAGCTCCGGCTTAAGCATCAGGGCGCTGCCCTCCCCGTTCTTTGTGATCTTGGGCGTCGGGCAGCCCATGTTTATATCGATGACGGCTGCCGACGATCCGTTCAGCTTCTCAGCGGCATAAGCCAGTATGTCCGGCTCTGACCCGAATATCTGTATGGCGGCAGGCGCTTCGGCTTCACTGAGCTCAGCCAGCTTCCAGCTTTTTTCGTCCTTGTAGTACATCCCCTTGGCACTGATCATCTCAGTATATGTAAAACCGCAGCCCTGCTCTTTGCACAGGATCCTGAAGGGTATATCGGTGACGCCTGCCATCGGCGCCAGTAATATGTTGTTGTCTGTTTGAATATTTCCTATTTTCATCTGTTCCCGCTCCTGCCCCTGCATCAAATCAACTTACCTATATGCGTTAAATCAAAAGCGGATCTTGGAAGCACAACCAAGACCCGCCGCCTCATCTGGCGTCCCGGAGAGGAATCGAACCCCCATCAATGGAACCGGAATCCATTACCTTATCCATTAGGCCACCGGGACGTATCAAAGAAACTTTATATATACTGACTTTAGTATTATAGTCCATTTTCAGTCATTTGACAACTGTTATAGTGCGGCAATAATAGAGGCCTTAACCGAGCAAAAAACGAGCCGGATTAATCAGAACAAGAGCTAAGAGCTAACTGAGCAAGAACTGAATGCTAAAACAAGCACCAAAACATGACAGCTTTTTACCTTAAGGGGAACTATTACGAGCTCACACTATACATGGACACCTGGAACAATGAAATATTATCCTATTCCCTGTCCTCCAGACGTGGAGACAGGATGACATATATCAGCGAGCTCAACGGCCTTATTGACATAAAGAAGAACTATCCGGACCTGGAGATGGTCCTGCATACCGACCAAGGCAGTGTATATGCCTCCAAGAGTTTTAATGATCTACTTCCTTTGTACCATATCACCCATTCGATGTTACGAGCAGGGACACCGACTGACAATAGCGCTATGGAGGCTATAAATGGCTGGATCAAGGCAGAGGTGTTCATGGACATGCATATAACCGGTGGCAGGGACATAAATGAAGAAATATCTGATTACATTAAGTTCTTCAATGAGGAGAGACCTGCCAACTCCTTGAATTACCTGACTCCGAAACAATACAAAGAGTATCATCTCGGAAATCAGGTGGCTACAGTTTGAGAAATGTGTCTACTTTTTGTTGACTAGTGCACTGCTTGTCAAAATTTCCGTTTTGGGCCAGCAAATTCCTCTCAATTAGTCAATTTTTACGTTTTGGGCCAAACACCTTGCATATAAAAGAAAAATTTCACCAAATAACGCAATTAAATACTTCTTTATGTAACCTTATCATGATAAATATC
>CAZQUQ010000081.1:0-11758 GCA_964596445.1 uncultured Oscillospiraceae bacterium | reverse complement strand
TGAAGGTAAAAATGGATCTGGGCAGTGAAGCCCTGATCCTCAATACAAGGAAAGTAAAGAAAAAAGGACTGCTTGGGCTTTTCTCAAAACCGATGGTGGAAGTTCTTGCGGCTGTTGATGAGTACAGCGCTCCAAAAAATGAGAATGGAGGGCTGAAGGGATCGATTCAAAACGGTGGGCAAAATGATGTGCAAAACACCGTGAATAATGGTAAGACTATACAAAATAATACGACATTTTCCGACGAAAAAGAGGAAAAAATAGCTAATCTGGAGAATAAAATTACATATATCGAAGATATGCTCAGGAAGCTGTATACTCAGACAAAGCCTGAAGAAAAGCCGGTACTGAAACAGGCAGCAGCTGGGTATCAGAATCCTGTTTCCAGGGTCACGGATGTTTTTTATAATAACCTCCTGAGGAACGAGGTGGACCCGGACATAGCCCGGAAACTGACAGATGCCGCAGCTGCAAGAACAGCAGCCGATAAAGGCGTTAATGACATGGCAGCACAGTTGTCGGCCGTCATCGCAGGCATCCTGGGAAAGCCTGAAACCATAAAAACAGGCACTGAGGGCAAACCGACAGTCGTTATATTCGTAGGGCCTACAGGGGTGGGAAAAACTACCACGCTGGCCAAAATAGCGGCAAACTATCTGCTGAATCAGAAAAAAAGCATTGGGTTGATTACGGCAGACACATACAGGATCGCAGCTGTGGAACAACTGAAGACATACGCGGAAATACTCGGGATACCTGTGTCAGTTGTGTATACACCGGCTGAAATGAAGGAAGCTGTCTCACTGAATGCCGACAAGGATCTCGTACTGATAGACACAGCAGGAAGAAGCCACAGGAACAAGGCACAGTTTGAAGAGCTGAAGTCGCTGATCATGGCGTCCGATGCAGATGAAGTCTATCTGGTACTGAGCGCTACGACCAGTTTTAGAAACTGCAGGGAAATACTGGACAGTTACAGCTTCCTGAAGGATTACAAGCTGATATTTACGAAAACAGACGAGACACCGGTACATGGGATCATACTCAATGTAAGATATCTGCCCGGGAAGTGTCTGTCATATATCACTACCGGACAAAGCGTGCCTGATGATATAGAAACAGCAAACATCGAGAAGATAACCAAGAATCTCATAGGGAGTAACACCAGATGATTGATCAGGCGGAGAAACTCAGGCAGGTAATCGACAACTTAAAAAAGAAGCAGATTGGCAATAAAGTGCTTACACCTGCTTTGCCGCCTAAAAGAAACGCAAGGGTGATAACAGTTACCAGCGGTAAGGGAGGGGTCGGAAAGACAAACATAACTATCAACCTTGCCATCGCCCTGAGTGAGCTTGGGAGAAGAGTAGTAATACTGGATGCTGATTTCGGACTTGCAAATATAGACGTGCTGTTTGGGATCGTACCTCAGTATACGCTGCTGGATGTGATAACCAATAAGAGAAATATACTTGAGGTTTTAACAGACGGGCCGAAAAATACGAAATTCATCTCCGGAGGTTCAGGCGTCGAAGAGTTGATAAAGCTTGAAAGGCAGCACATATTCAGATTTGTCGAGAATATGGCTTTGCTGGACAAGCTGGCAGATGTGATCATTGTCGATACAGGCGCGGGATTGTCGGAGAATGTGATGAGCTTTGTAATGGCAGCAGATGAAGTACTTCTTGTGACGACGCCCGAGCCGACCTCGATCACGGATGCATATGCACTGATAAAAATGGTGTCCAACAGGGACAAAACCAAAAAGATAAAGGTAGTGGTAAACAGATCCGACAACAGCAGCGAAGCAAATGATGTCATCAGCAAACTGGTGCTGGTTGCGGATAAATTCCTTGGATTAGCCCTTGAGCCTGCCGGGTATATATTACATGACGATGCTGTCATTAAAGCGGTAAAGCAGCAGCAGCCATTTTTGCTGATGTATCCGAAAAGTCAGGCTGCAAGGAATATAAGAGAACTGTCCTTGGCGCTGACCAACAGTGAACGAAGTGAGGATGTACAGCAAAACCATGGGATCAGAGGCTTCCTGAACAGACTGGTCGGATTGATGAGAACGTGACAGTTGCGGTGAGGGAAACATATGGAGCTAAGAGATCTGGAAACCGGTACAAGATTGGAATTGGTGCCTGCCCTCACTGATGCCGGGAGGGAAAGTACGACTTATGTGAGCAGGCTTGAATGGCTTGAGGATGAAAATACGGCAGTTATCGATACTCCCATTGAAAAGGGGCATATCGTGCCGGTAGAGCCCGGTACTGTTTTTGATGTACATTTTTTACACAGGAAAGGAAAGCTGATAAACCTTTACAGATTCCAGGCAGCCGTCAGGGAAAGGCTTATAATAGACAACCTGCATGTGCTGCTGATAAAGCAGACCGGAGAAATAATGAGAGTTCAAAGACGAAGCTATTTCCGGCTGAATTGTTTTATAGAGGTGCGGTACAGGATCGTCAGTACAGATGAGGAAATGGGCGAGGACTCCCAATTCAGGACGACCATGGCAAGTGACCTGAGCGGAGGCGGTGTACGGCTTTTGCTGGATGAGAAACTGGAACCGGGGACTCTTGTCGAATGTGAACTGCAAAACGTTCAGACCGGGGAAGTCTGGTTCCGGGGAGTAGTTGTCAGATTTGAGGATACAGGCAATACAGGACGCTATAAATACACGGCAGGTGTTGCATACATTGATATTGACGAAAATGACAGAGAAGCGGTTATAAGGTATATTTTCAACGAGCAGCGCAGATTAATCAAAAAAGGATTGGATTAGGTGATGGCAAAGGTCATAAATGTTCTCGTGATAGATGATTCAGCTTTCATGCGTAAGATGATGACGGACATACTGGGCAGTACATCCGACATCAGGGTGGCTGCTACGGCACGAAACGGCCTTGAAGCACTTGAGATAGTACGGGAGATAAAGCCCGACGTTATAACATTGGATATACATATGCCTTCTATGGATGGATTGACATGCCTGAAGGAGATACAGAAGCTGACGGATGCGCCGGTAATCATGCTGAGCAGCTTCACAACGGATGGCGGAAAGGCGACCATTGAAGCGCTCGAAGCCGGGGCGATCGATTTTGTGACGAAGCCAACGAGTGTTTTTGATATATCAGGCAAGCAAAAAACAGAAGAAATAGTAAAAAAGATACGAATAGCATACGGCATCACAAAAAAAAGGATATCGACTGAAAGGACATCGGTTCCGGATATCGAAAGAGAAAAGGAACGGTTCAGAAGCAGTGACCTGAAGACACTGATCGCGATCGGAACCTCCACAGGAGGACCGAGAGCGCTGCAGGAGGTAATACCATATATACCTGAAGACATTCCGGCAGCAATATTGATCGTACAGCACATGCCTCCCGGCTTCACCAAATCTCTCGCAGAAAGGCTCAACTCTCTGAGCGGACTTACAGTCAAGGAAGGAGAGGATGGGGAGGCCATACGGCCCGGATATGCCTATATTGCACCAGGAGACTTTCAGATGGAAGTTATAAGAGGCCCGGACAAGGATCTGATGATTAAGCTTTCAAAGAGTGCCCCGGTTGGGGGGCACAGACCTTCGGTGAATGTTATGATGAAATCCGTTGCCAGGACAGGCTTTCCCAAAGTTGTCGGTGTCGTGATGACAGGAATGGGGAATGACGGAAAAGAAGGAGCGCTAAGCATCAAGGAAGCCAACAAAGGGATAATTATTTGCCAGGATGAGGCGTCATGCGTGGTTTATGGCATGCCCAGATCAGTAATCAATTCCGGTATAGCGGATGCGGTGGTCCCGCTTAAGGAGATTGCAGGTATGATAGTCAAATATGTGGGGGTGGAGCAATAATGGACACGAGTCAATATCTGGAAATTTTTATCGAAGAGACCAAGGAGCACTTGCAAAGCTTGAATCAAAGCCTGCTTCAGCTTGAAAAAAACCCAGGAGACCGCTCGGTGCTCAATGAGATCTTCAGAGTGGCACACACGCTGAAGGGTATGTCCGGTACGATGGGCTTCAGCAGGATGTCCACATTGACGCATGATATGGAGAACGTACTGCATGCTCTGAGAAATGATGAGATAAAGATTAATCCCGACCTTGTTGACGTTCTGTTCAAATGCCTTGATGCACTTGAGGGCTATAATGCAAAAATCATCGAAACCGGCAAGGAAGGCAGCAATGACAGCAAAGATTTGATCGAAGCACTCTCGGCTCAACTGAAAAAAAAGGAAGAGAGCGATACATCTGCAGGCGGACAAGCTCCTCAGCCGATGCCGGCATCACCTGTGCGGGTCGTTGAAACCGGAGAAGTACCTGCAGACCTGATACTTGATCAGTATGAGACATCACTAATCAACAAAGCGGCCGATATGGGAAGCAATGCACTACAGATCACAGTAAAGCTCAATAAAGGGTGCGTTCTGAAATCGGCCAGGGCATTCATAATATTCAAGACTCTCGAAAGGCACTCCGAGATAATCAAGTCCGAACCAAAGGTGCAGGATATAGAAGACGAAAAATTTGATTTCGAATTTACGGTAATCGTTCTTACAAAGGAAGACGAGGCAGTATTCCACAAAGATCTGAATTCGATCGCAGAAGTTGAAGAAGTATTGATAAAGAAGATAAAGGAGAAAAACCCGGCTGCTGTCCAGCTGGCTGCCGAAACTGTCGAGCCTGACGAGGTTTCGGTCGGTAATGCCGACGAGAAAGCAGCATCGACCCAGCTCCAGGAAAAGACGGAAGCAGCATCGAAGAAGACGAAAACAGGAAAAACAGTAAGAGTTGATATCGACAGGCTCGATGTCCTGCTCAATCTCGTAAGTGAGCTGATCATCCAGAAAACAAGACTGGAGGATCTCGAAGGCATAGAAAGGACGCAGCAGTATACAGAAGCCATCGAATACCTTGAACGTATCACTACAAATCTGCATGATGCTGTGATGAAGGTAAGGATGGTGCCGGTTGAAACTGTTTTCAACCGCTTTCCGCGAATGATCAGGGATATTTCCAGGGAGCTTGACAAGGAAGTGGAGCTGGAAATGTCAGGAGAAGAAACAGAGCTTGACAGGACAGTTATAGATGAAATAGGCGATCCGCTTATCCACCTTCTCAGAAATTCCTGCGACCATGGCATCGAATCCAGGGAGCAGAGAAGGAAGCTTGGCAAGCCGGAGTGCGGAAAGATAGAACTGAAGGCTTATCAGGACGGCAATAACGTCGTAATCGAGGTCGGAGACGACGGGCAGGGCATCAATATCGAGAAAGTAAAGAAAAAGGCAGTGGAACGCGGTCTTGTGACGAAGGATATGGCTGCGAACCTCACAAAAAAGGATATCATCGATTTCCTGTTCAAACCGAGCTTCAGTACCGCAGACGCGATAACAGACCTTTCTGGAAGGGGAGTTGGGCTGGATGTGGTAAAAACCAAGATAGAAGCGCTAGGCGGTACGGTAGAAGTCGAGACAGAGTTCGGAAAAGGCAGCAGGTTCTTTATAAGACTCCCGCTTACTCTTGCGATCATACAAGCACTGCTGGTCATGGTCGGAGACGAAAAATATGCAATACAGATCAGTTCAGTACATAAGATACTGAATATAACACCTGCTGATATTAAAACTGTACAACAGCAGGAAGTCGTGATGTACAGAAATTCAGTCATCCCGATCGTCAGGCTCGACAAGGTGCTTGAGATATCCGAAAGTAAAAACGGGGATCAGAAGACTCTAACTCTCGTCATAGTCAAAAAGGGTGAAAGACTTACAGGATTTATAGTCGATCAGATACTCGGACAACAGGAAATAGTTCAGAAATCTCTTGGCAAGTTCCTTGCAGGCATTAAGCTGATAACAAGCGCTACTATACTGGGAGATGGAAATGTTGCGCTTATACTCGATGTGAATGCACTTGCAAATTAGGAGCGAAACTATACATTGAGGGGGTTCGGAAATGGCTGAAAATAATGTATCAGAAGCAAAAAAGTATCTGGTTTTCAAGCTTGATAACGAAGAATACGGTTTAGACATCAGCAAAATAACGACTATCATCGAAAAGAACATGAACATAACCAGAGTGCCAAAACAGCCGGTATTCCTGAAGGGCGTGATCAACCTCAGAGGAGAGATCATCCCGGTGCTTAGCCTGCGTCTCAGATTCGGACTTGCCGATGACGTTTACAATGAAGAGACAAGGATAATCATTATAAAGCTTGATGAAATATCGGCCGGGCTCATTGTAGATTCCGTGGCGGAAGTAGTTGAGCTCAATGAAGAGACGACTGAGAGCATATCCAATGTAACAGGCGAGCATTCTCTTGAATATCTGAATGGTGTTGGAAAGCTGGACGGCAGGATCATTACTCTGCTGAATCTTGAAAAGATAGTTACACTGGAGGAGTCACCGGTATAGGTTTGGAGGTGTAAACAGGAGAAATCGATATGTTTACAAATATAACTGATTTGAACAATATGCATCTGGATGTGTTAAGGGAAATCGGGAATATCGGAGCCGGAAATGCGGCAACGGCTCTTGCAAAGCTCCTTAACAGAAAAATCGATATGGATGTGCCCAGAGTCAAAATAATGGGCTTTGGTGATGTGAGCGAAACTCTCGGAGGTGCTGAGCTGCCTGTGGTAGGTATTCTGCTGAAGGTAGACGGCGATCTTACCGGAAATATCATGTTCATACTGAAGCAGCAAGCGGCAGCTCTGCTTGTAAATATGCTCATGGGCAGAGATCCGGGACAGGAGCAGCAGGAGTTTTCCGAATTGGAAATATCAGCTCTGAAGGAAATCGGAAATATACTGGCCGGATCATATCTTTCATCACTGTCTGCTCTGACTAATCTCAAAATAGTACCATCCGTACCGGATCTTGCCATAGATATGGCAGGTGCGATACTGAGCGTACCGGCCATAGAGTTCGGGAAGGTAGGAGATACGGTGCTGTATATCGAAACCGAGTTCTCGGACGGCGATGACAGAGTGGTGGGAGATTTCTTCCTTGTACCTGATTATGATACTTATGATGTTTTACTTAAGGCTTTAGGAGTTAATTATTGAATGTGCACACTTATTAAGGTTGGAATGGCTGATTTGCAGTCATCTGCGCATCCTTGCGTAATAACGACACTTGGATTAGGTTCATGTGTAGGCATAGCGCTTTATGATCCGATTTCAAAGGTTGCCGGTCTGGCGCATATCATGCTTCCGTCGAGCCAGCAGGCCCGCAACAATTCAAATATTGCAAAATTTGCAGATACAGCCGTAACAAAGCTGGTAGATGATATGATTGCCATCGGTGCATCAAAAACGAGGATCGTGGCAAAGCTGGCGGGCGGCGCTCAGATGTTCTCTTTCAATGATGCGTCGGAAATGCTCAGAATAGGAGCAAGGAATGTTGCTGCCTCCAAAGAGATACTGAACCTGTTGAATATACCTGTTATATCTGAAGATACTGGAGGAACCTACGGAAGGACCATTGAGATCCATTCCGATAATGGAAAGCTGGTAATCAAGACTATAGGTCACGGCATAAAGGAGATATAGGTATGGAGAGCATCCGGAAACTCCCGTTCCTGTCAGGCTGCCTGGCTGCTGTCCTGACAGGGATGATAAGTTTTGCCGCCGGAGTTGACAAACAAGCGATATATATCCGAATGGCAGTGATGATGCTGCTGTTTTATATTCTGGGCATGCTTGTGAGAAATACATTGCATAAAATACATGAAGAATCTGAAATCAGGAAAAAGGAAAAGGCTATTGAGGAAGAGAGAAGATCAAAACAGCAAAGGGAAGAAAAACTGTCAGAGGAGCTGGCGGCCAGAAAAAGCGGCGTAAAGCCGGCAGCAGGCGAAATAAAAACTGAAGCCGATGCTGATAGGCTGAGCGGGTTTGAACCTCTGACCGTAAGCAAGGTGATAAAAACAAAGGTAAATGAGTAAGCAAAACATTATGGGTGATATAGATGCAAATTGACGGCAACAACAAGGATTTATGGAAGCAATACCATAAGACCAGAGATCCGGCAATAAGGGAATCTCTTATACTGAATTATTCTCATCTTATCAAATACATTGCAGGCAGGTTGAATATATATTTCGGATCCAATGTTGAATATGATGATCTGGTTAGTTTTGGAGTTTTTGGGCTGATAGATGCGATCGACAAGTACGATGTCACAAAGGGAGTCAAATTCGAAACATATGCATCTTTGCGCATAAGAGGCGCAATTATAGACAGTATCAGAGAGATGGACTGGGTCCCGAGGTCTCTGAGACAAAAAAACAAGGAACTGGAAAAGGCATATTGGGAAGTTGAAAATGAGCTGGGACGTTCGGCTACGGACAAGGACATCGCAGACAAGCTGAATGTTTCGCTGGATGAGTTCCACAAGCTCCTCAATGAAGTAAGTGTGTCATCCATGGTATCACTGGAGGATTTTCTCGAGCAGAACTATGAGATAGGCGTAGACGTAACAAGCAGCAATAAGAAGGACAGGCCGGAGTATGAAGCTGAGCTGAGAGAATTGAGGGACATACTCGGAGATGCGATCGAAAAGCTTCCTGAAAAGGAAAAGATGGTATTGACTCTGTACTACTACGAAGAATTGACTTTGAAGGAAATAAGTGCGATAATGAAGGTGTCGGAATCCCGGATATCACAACTTCACACAAAAGCTATCATGAGACTGCGGGGTAAGCTGGCAAGACAGAGATCTCTGCTTGACGAGTAAGTCATTAACGATAGAAAGCTGATGGTGGTCATCAAGATGAGTCGAAACTACATCGGAAGCAATATCAATGATGGATTTTACGAAGTACTGTTTCAAAATGACGGTGTATTTCTTTGTGTCTATCCCCCTGAAGCAAATGGCAAAAGGCTTGAAGCCAAAGATGTGATCGAGCGTCTGACCAGGAAGATGATAAAGGATTTTGACAGGAACATTGTAGAGATCGCTGTGAGAAGGGCTGACAAGTCTCCTATCAAAATTGCCGAGCCGCAGGAGGAAGTAATGATAAATGCCGGTGCGACCGTAATGGTTTCTCCTGACAAAATGAAGGCATATATCACATTTACTCCTCCTGATAACGGAAGGATGCTGACAATAGAGGAAGTCCTTGATATACTTGCCAAGAACGGCGTGATATACGGCATAAACAGGACAAATCTTGAGACTATAATAAAATATCCTGTATTCAATGAAATGATATGCGTAGCAGAGGGGACTCCGCCTGTAAACGGACAAAACGGCAAAGTGGAGTTCCATTTCGATACGAACAGGGAGTATAGACCGACAATACTGGAAGACGGACGCGTTGATTTCAGAGAACTGAACCTGATACAGAGTGCTGAAAAGGGTCAGACGCTCTGTACACTGATTCCGCCGGTACCGGGAAAGCCCGGCAGGACAGTTTACGGAGCAGATGTGCCGGCGCTTGACGGAAAACCGGTACCACTGCCAAAAGGCCGCAATGTCGTTGCGTCTGAGGACGGGACGAGACTCGTGGCAAATGTAAGCGGGCAGATAAGCTATATAGACGGAAAAGTCAATGTATTTGCTACATATGAGGTGCCGGCCGACGTAGATAATTCGACAGGGAACATTAATTTTATAGGAAACGTTTCTGTAAGGGGAAACGTACTCTCAGGCTTTGTAATTGAAGCCGGCGGGACCGTCGAAGTAATGGGAGTAGTTGAAGGAGCAGTTATTAAGGCCGGAGGCGACATCATACTAAGAAGAGGTATGCAGGGAATGGGCAAGGGCATCCTTGTCAGCGGCGGTGATATTATTGCAAGGTATATAGAGAATAGTAATGTAGAAGCAAGGAATGACATAAAAGCCGAAGCGATAATGCACAGTAATGTTAAATGCGGAAACAAGCTGGAGTTGAGCGGAAGAAAGGGACTGCTTGTGGGAGGGACCTGCAAGGTAGGCAAGGAGATCACAGCAAAGGTAATAGGATCGCATTTGGCTACAGCCACCGATATAGAAGTAGGAGTAGACCCAACGATAAGGGAAAGATATAAAGCTGCAAAGGAAGAGCTCATCAAGATCGAGACCGATCTCAGAAAAGCCGAGCAGGCCATAACGATACTGAAAAAGCTGGAGATGGCCGGGGCACTCACGCCTGAGAAACAGGAGATGCTGGCCAAAAGTGTCAGGACCAGGGTATACTATACCAACAGGCTTACCGAACTGAAGGATGAAATGAACCAACTCGATGCAAAGCTCCAGCAAGATGCATATGGAAAGATAAGGTGCTATAATTTTATATATCCCGGAACAAAAGTAGCAATAGGGTCATGTATGATGTATGTAAAAGAAAACCTGCAATACTGCACGTTGTACAGGGACGGCGCAGATGTCAGGGTCGGCGCAATAGACAAATGACCCTAAGCTTTACGGGACAAGGAAGTGAGCTTTATGTCCATAAAACCTGTGGAATTTCAAGTAATGATACCAAGGACCGTGGATGTAGCTAAGATGAGAAATGATGAATTGCAAAAAAATGCAGCAATGGCACAGCAGCAGTCTGCAGCAGTTCAGAATAAGGCAGAGGATTCGGTAAGGCAGGTCTATTCCCGCTCGAAGACTGAAGAAGTCAGGATAAATGACAAACAAAGAGAAAACAGCAGGCAGGAAGAGGATGAAAGAAAGGGAAAAAAGCAAAACGACCCTGGCAAGAACAAGGGAAAGAGCGGTACGAAGTATAGGAGTACATTGCAGACGAGTACGATCGATATTAAAATATAGATAGAATACATTACTGAAAAATACAAATGAAAAGTATTGTCGGAGAGATGTTGGAGCGACGGCATGATGTTCTTTATCCGGCAATAAAAAGAGGTGTGTTGATGAGCGGTTTTTACGTAAGTCTTATATTTGTAGGGATCATGCTGGTGATTGTTTCTTTGGTCCTTATCTTCCTTGACAAAAAGAATATCTTTGTGTTCCGGAAAAACATTGAGGAAACAAAACGGGAGCTCGTCGAGATCATTAACGATGCAGAACAGATGATAGACGAGCTGAACCGTTTTTCCGACTATATCGTTACCCAGATGGATCTGAAGAGCGAGGAACTGAACAGGAACATAAAGACTGCTGAAAAAAAGATAAAAGACTTGAGCTCAAAAGCATACAAAGCAATGGAGGCCACTGTACCAGAGCAGAAGCCTGCTTTTACTGTGCCAGAGACAGCAGAGCAGGAATCGGAGGCAAATATCATCGTCGCTCCTTCGGCCGTGAGCACGGCTTCTTCAGCGGCTGCTGCCTACAGTAAAACCAATGTAAAACCCGAGCCAGTAAGGAAAAAAGACAAGATCATTCCGTTCAGCAGCAGGTACGCAGAGGTATTGCGTCTTTCAAAGGAAGGCATGAAGGAAGTCGATATAGCAAAGAACCTTAATATGGGAAAAGGTGAGGTCGAGCTGATCATCGGCCTCAGAAGATGAGGGTGAGCTATGGGACGATTTAATCTGAAAAGCTTGCTTCTTGGAATAGGGATAGGCATTATCATAACTTCAATCATAAGCCTCATATACATGTCCGGGCGAGATCCCTTCGATGGACTTTCGGAAGAACAGATAATGAACAGAGCCGAAAAATACGGAATGGTGAGGAAGTAGAAATCTTTTCACATCTGATATGTTTCTTGACATTGCAGTAGGGCTGTTGTATAATTCATTTTGCAGCGCGTGAATATGCCGAAGTGATGGAATTGGCAGACGTAGTGGACTCAAAATC
>CAZQUQ010000080.1:0-11936 GCA_964596445.1 uncultured Oscillospiraceae bacterium | reverse complement strand
ATAAATGCTTGGTTATTGTATGTGTTGAATTTGCTCAATTATTTACAAAGGAGACGGTCCGGATGTTTGAGAAACTTACCAGCAACCTTGGACTACGTGAAAAAGCGCTGGATGCAGCGTGGGTACGCAATGAAGTTATCGCACAGAACATAGCGAATGTAGATACTCCCGGTTATAAAAGATCGTCGGTATCATTTGAAGAGTATCTTGATAATGCGTCCGGTAAAAAATCATTCAAGGGCAATACGACGGACAGAAGGCATATTCCCATAGGAAAGAATTCTAGAAAAGCAAGAATTAGAGTGACAAGGGACAACAGCGAACTGAGCAGCAGACTCGATGGAAACAATGTGGATATCGAATATGAAATGGCTCAGCTCGCAAAAAACGATATCCGCTATAATACGCTTATACAGAGCATAAGCGGCGCCTACCAAAGGATAAGGACCGTCATAAACGAGGGGAGGAGATAATAAATGAGTTATTTCGGCGCACTTGATGCCGGCGCTTCCGCGTTAACGGCGCAAAGACTCCGCATGGATACTATCTCCCAGAACATCGCCAATGCCAATACAACAAGAACAGAAGACGGAACACCATACAGAAGAAGGATAGTTATTTTCGAGGAGAGTTCGCAGGGAAGACCTTTTTCAGAATATCTGACTTCCAGCAGCAGATCGAAATACCTCGCAAATGGCGTCAAGGTCTCGAGGATAGTCGAAGACAGCACACCGTTCAGGAGGGTATACGATCCGGGACATCCTGATGCCGATGCCGATGGATATGTAGAAATGCCAAATGTCGATGTGGTTACAGAAATGGTCAATATGATATCGGCAACGAGGGCTTACGAAGCCAACGTTACGTCCATCAATACGTCCAAGAATCTGGCGATGAAAGCACTGGAAATCGGAAGATAAGGCTGACAGTAAGCTAAGCAGGCAGATCAGCCTGTGATATTTGAAGAAGATCGTAAAAGGATGGTATGGATATGCCCATAGACAAGATAGGTACTGCAGGTTCGTTGGCGCCGACACGTTCTATTTTTGAAAATGCAGGGGGAAATGAAGATATTTCTGGTATCAGGATACCGTTTTCCGACTACTTCAAAAAGGCGCTTGATAATACGAACACTCTCCTGCTTGAGGCAGACAGTCTTGCAGACGATTTTGCGGCAGGCAGGACAGACAATATACACCAGGTGATGCTGACAGCGGAAAAGGCTAATATTGCATTACAGTTCACATTACAGATCAGAAACAAAATATTGGATGCATATAGTGAGATTATGAGAATGCAGATATAAACAGGCGCATCGCTGTGCCGGTATAACTAATGATAAGAACTGTTACAAGGTGGTGAAACCGTGCCGGAGTTCATAAAAAAGTATCTTGATCAGTTTAAGGAATTTTGGGAAGGTCTGGAGAAATCTCAAAAAACTCGTCTTTACATAACATCGGCTATCGTCGTGATAGCGATAAGCATATCGATAATATTGCTGACAAGACCTCAGCGAATAGTTTTGTTCACCAATTCAGACCAGAAGCAGATCGGCGAAATGATCGATATCCTGAACGATAACGGCATATGGAACAGTGCTGAGAATAATGGCACAAGCATCATAATTGATAAAAAGGACAACAACAGGGCCCAGATACTGCTAGCCCAAGCCGGTTACCCCAAGGAAGGCTTCACATTCGAGGATGCGATATCGAACATCGGCATAACGACGACACAGGAAGACAGGAAGCAAATATGGAATCGCCAGCAGAGATCCGATCTGGAAGCCAAGATAGAAATGCTTGATAATATCGATGAGGCCGTAGTCACCTTTACTGTGCCTGAAACGTCCATATTCCTGAACGCAAGTGAAAAGCAGCCACGGCCTACCGCATATGTAATGGTGAGACCGAATAAGAAGCTCACGTCACAGCAGGTGGAGGGCATAGTGATGCTGGTATCGAGAAGCGTCGAAAATCTCGATCCCAAAGATGTCACTGTTGTCGACAACAACAGCAATATACTGAATCTTATGTCGGTCGACGATTCCATATATGCAGTCAACAGCCAGGAAGAATTGAGAAGAAAAAAAGAAATAGAGCTTCAGCAAAAGGTTCTGGACTATTTCAGCGCCGGACAGCTGGACAACTTCGACACACTGAATGTAGTTGCCAATGTAACACTGGATTTCGACAAGGAAAAGTCACAGACAAAGACAATATCCAATCCTGAGGGTATGGACCAGGGTGCGGTAATAAGCAGCACCATCAGTGAAGAAAGGATCAAAAACGGAGAATCCGGAGGAGAACCGGGGCTTGGTACAAATCCGGGGACCGATACGCCGTCATATCAATTGGGGGACGGTTCTGCATCTGAGTACTCCAATATTCAGAAGGACATCAATTACGGTTATGATGAAACGCTGAGAGAGCATGAAAAGGCAACAGGCAAAATGATTGCCGATGAGTCGGGTCTGGCCTTGTCGTTGTATTACGGCCGAAAAGTTGCTGACGACTCACGCATTGACGATACCTTCATCAATGATTTAAGGACTGCGCTGAGCACAGCCACAGGCATTCCGGTCAGAAACATATCTGTAAACAAGTACAAGCTGGCGCCGCTGGAAGTGGTGGAAGAGTCTACCGCCGACAGGATAAGGAGACTGGTTGACGATTATGGATTCTTCGCACTGATGCTTGTTCTGATAGCAGCGCTTCTTATTGCAGCCCTGCCGAGGAAGAGGAAGGCAGAAGAGCCCATGGTCGTTCAGACTGCAGGCGGGCCAAAGTTCACAGTGCCTGAACATGAGGAACCGATTCCTGAAATCGATCTGGAAGAGAGATCTGAGATAAAGAAGCAAATAGAGAAGTTTGTCAAGCAAAAGCCTGATGCTGTCGCACAGTTGCTTAGAAATTGGCTGTCCGACGACTGGGACGGCTAATGTCAGGTCATTGAGAGGATAGTGGGTATGGCGAGATCATCTGGAGGAAGAACTGAACGGTCCGGACGCGAAAAGGCTGCAATGCTCCTTATTTCGCTTGGCCCGGAAAGATCTGCGGAGATCTTCAAGCATTTGAAAGAGGAAGAAATAGAACAACTGACGCTGGAGATTGCTAATATAAGGACCGTGACCCCCGAAGAAAAGGAAAAGGTCATGGAGGAGTTCTATCAGATATGTCTTGCCCAGGAATACATCGCCGAAGGCGGTATCGGTTACGCCAAGGAGATACTTGAAAAAGCGCTGGGAACACAAAAAGCTCTTGACGTTATAAACAAGCTGACGGTTTCACTGCAGGTGAGGCCGTTTGAGTTCGTAAGGAAGGCTGATCCGGCACAATTGCTGAACTTCATCCAGAAGGAGCATCCGCAGACGATCGCGCTGATACTTGCATACCTCAAGCCACAGCAGGCATCCGTCGTGCTGGCAGCGCTTCCGCAGGACAAGCAGGCAGATGTTGCCAGACGTATAGCAGTGATGGACCGGACGTCGCCTGAGGTGATAAAGGAAGTTGAGCGAATACTGGAAAAGAATCTCTCGTCGCTTGTTACTGAGGACTTTACCGCTGCCGGAGGCGTTCAGGCAATCGTCAACATACTCAATACGGTCGACAGAGGTACTGAGAAGTACATAATGGAAACACTGGAAATAGAAGATACAGACCTTGCGGAAGAAATAAGGAAGCGTATGTTCGTATTCGAAGACATACTGACATTGGACAACCGCTCGATCCAGCGGTTCCTGCGCGATGTCGAGAACAACCAGCTTGCGATCGCACTCAAAGGCGCTACGGAGGAAGTTCAGAAGGTCATTTACTCCAACATGTCAAAGAGGCTTGCCGAGATGATCAGGGAAGATATCGAGTATATGGGCCCTGTCAGACTGAAGGATGTAGAAGAAGCTCAGCAGAAGATCGTAAATATTATCAGGAAGCTTGAAGATGCCGGTGAAATCGTCATTTCCAGAGGCGGAGGAGATGAAATAATTGTATAGCAGGGTCTTTAAAAACAATCAGGTCACATATGGAAGACCATATCAGATAAAAATGCCTGTTGGAATGGATAACTTGCAGGATATGACCGAAAATGCGGATGCAGAGGATGAAGCAGCCGTAACATCGGATCCTGAAGTTATGATCGAGAATGCCCGAAAGAAATGTGAAAAGATGATCAGTGACGCAGAAGCTGAAGCTGCAAAACTTCTTGATGAAGCTCGAAGCAAAGCCGATATGGAAGCTGCTGCGATAAAAGAGGATGCATGGCAGAGAGGCTATGCAGAGGGGATGGAGGCCGCAGCCGAGCAAAGCAAAGCACTGCTGGAAGAGGCTGATAGGATAAGACAAACTGCCGCCGAGGATTACGAAAGCATATTGGCAGGAATGGAAGCAGATATACTGGAGCTTTCCGTTAAGATAGCACGCAAGGCAGTTGCAGGAGAACTGACTGCAAACAGGGATGTGATACTTCAGCTTGCGGCCAGTGCACTTAAGGAGTGCTCGGAGAAGAACAGCGCAGTTATTAGGGTATCACCATCCAACGCCGAATATCTCAAGGAAAACATGGATCGGCTGGCAGCTATGGCAGAAGGAGCCGGTGATGCAGAAATTAAGGCGGACAGCGCTATGAAGCCCGGTGACTGTATAATCGAGACGCCTCTCGGGAACATCGATGCAGGAGCGGAGACGAGGCTCGACAAGATCGAAGAAGCCATAGAAGAGGAGTTCGAAGGCAGATAGATCCCGGGAGGTTCCAAATGCAGATAAGCCTTCAAAAATATTACGATATATTGGATAAATCAAGCTTTGTCAAGCATTTCGGCAGAGTGTCCAAGGTAGTCGGCCTCACGATAGAATCAGACGGACCTGAGGTCGATATAGGAGAACTCTGCAAACTCCATGCATCAAAAGGCAAAAAGATAATACAGACCGAGGTGGTTGGCTTCAGGGACAACAAGGTCCTGCTTATGCCTCTGGGAGATATGGCTGGCGTCGGTCCGGGAAATATAGTGGAAGCATCCGATTCAGTACTTAAGGTCGGTGTCGGGATGAATCTGACAGGACGTGTACTGGACGGACTAGGGTATCCGATAGATGATAAGCCTTCTTTCAGACCAGAATATTATTATCCCATCAGCAACAATCCGCCCCATCCTCTGAACAGGAAAAGGATCACCGAACATCTTACATTGGGAATAAAGACCATAGACGGACTGCTGACTGTGGGAAAAGGGCAGCGTATAGGGATTTTTGCAGGCAGCGGTGTCGGAAAGAGTACGCTGATGGGCATGATAGCGAGGAATACAAAAGCAGATGTCAATGTGATCGCATTGATAGGAGAACGAGGCAGGGAAGTCAGGGAATTTATAGAAAAGGATCTGAAGGAGGAAGGACTGTCCCGTTCAGTGGTGGTTGTTGCAACTTCAGACCAGCCTGCGCTTGTCAGACAGAAGGGTGCGTTCGTAGCAACCGCGATCGCAGAGTATTTCAGGGATCAGGGACTGGATGTCCTTTTGCTTATGGATTCGCTTACGCGTTTTGCAATGGCCCAGAGAGAAGTTGGACTTGCGATCGGTGAACCTCCTGTGTCGAGAGGCTACACGCCTTCGGTTTACGGCACTATGCCAAAGCTGCTGGAAAGGGCCGGCAATTCTGAAAAAGGATCCATTACAGGCCTTTATACCGTTCTTGTCGACGGAGACGATATGACCGAGCCTGTCACCGATACCGCAAGGGGTATCCTGGACGGACATATCGTGCTTTCCAGATCGCTGGCAAACAGGAACCAGTATCCTGCTATCGATGTGCTGGCAAGTGTCAGCAGGGTCATGACAGATATCATATCACCCGAGCATAAAAAGGCCGCTGCGGAGGTAAAGAAGGCCCTTGCAGTATACAGGGACGCAGAGGATCTTATAAACATAGGTGCATATGTAAAAGGCAGCAATGAAAAGATCGACCATGCCATAAGCCTGATCGACAGGATACTTGGCTTTATTCAGCAGTCTACCGAGGAACGTTTTACATTTGAGGAGGTCCTGTCCCTGCTTGAGGGTATCCTCCAGTAATCCCAGAGGTGGATAAATGGCAAAGTTCATATTCAAACTCCAGTCAGTCCTGAATTTAAAAAAGCAGAATGAAGACAGCAAAAAAAATGAACTGGGCAAGGCGATCCAGAGATTAGAAGCCGAAAAGCAGAAACTGGCTGCACTGGAAGACACACTTGAGAATATTGTGAAGGAGTTCAATGAGAAAACAAAGAAGGCAACAGTCCATGAACTGATAGAATACAACGAATACCTGTCATTACTCAATTCCAGGATAAAGGTACAAAAAGAAAATGTTAACAATGCCGCTCTTAATGTCGATAAAGTAAGAGAAGAGCTGATTTTTGCTGTTAAAGAGAGAAAAATACTGGATAAACTGAAAGAAAAACAGCATGAAGAGTTTCTGACAGAACAGAAAAAGCTTGAACAAAAAACAAATGACGAAATCGTCAGCTATAACCATAACGATAACAGTTCGGGAGATTGAAGATGCCGGCAAATACTGACGTTAATGCGAAAAAGAAAAGCGGGTCAAAAAAGAAAAGCAAATTAGCGATGATCCTTATGATCATACTTGATATAGTTATTATTCTGGCTGCTTTCGGCGCAGTTTTCTATTACATTTTTTACAATAACATAGGCGGAGTAACTGAAAAATATTATGCGACGGTAAAGAAGATACCGGTGCTGAACCTGGCCCTGCCTGAACCGCCTGATCCGCTGAATCCCAAATACATGACGCAGGCTGAGATAAAAGAAAGATACATCGAGTTCAAAAATGAGAACGAACAGCTGAAAAAGCAGTTAGCCGAAGCTGAAACACGGGAAAAGGAACTGCAGGTCTTCAAGGATGATCATGACAAGCTAAGCAATGAGGCCCAGATGATACTTCAGAATCTGAAGGCACGCGAAGAGGCGATAAAGGAAAAGGAAAAGCAGCTGGAAGAAATGCAGCTAAAGATCGAAGAATCGATTATGAAAGGCGATACACAAGCCTTCAGGGAGTATTTCGAATCAATAGATCCTGAAAACGCAGCGATCCTGTATGAAGAGGCAGTAAAAAAGCAGCAGATCGATGAAAGTGTTAAGAAGTTTGCTCAGGTATATGCGGAAATGGAGCCGGCGTCAGCAGCAGCAATATTCGAACAGCTAGGTGCGTCGAAGCTCGATATGATAGCTGAAACTCTCAGGGCTATGAACAGAGAAGCAGCATCACAGATATTGCAGTCTATGACGCCTGACTTTGCTGCTGATGTGACTGAGAGGCTCGATGCACTGTACAGGGGAAATTGAAGCCATCAATTGATAAGATAGATCGAAGCGGCGTATTGCTGCGCCGCTGATGACTATACATGCAGTAACAATGAACATTGAAAATTGAAAGGAGGTGAGATAATGAACCTGAATGAGCTGTTTCTGGGAAGCATCGCAGCTGGCCCGGATTCATCAGCTTTGCCGCAGGCGGCCAGGCAGGCGGATGTCGGGAGCAAAAGCTTTGCAACCTTCAAACAGATGCTTGACAGCAGGATGAGTGAAGCTTCGCCAAGTAAATCAGTTTTGACGCGGAGTGCTGTGACAGGACGAACGGATATGCACAAACCGGCCGATGATGTAAAGGCCGAACAGGAGCCTTTGTACAAATCATACCGGCAGCTGACCAATAGCAGCCGGCGGCAAACAGTCCGGACAGAAGCAAAGCGTTCAGTATCGGATATCGCGGACGACTGTTCAGTTATTTCTGAAAACAGTAAAAAGCGGGCGAAGACATCAGAAGGAATACTGGAGATGCTGGCATTTATACTTGGTGTTGATAGATCCAGGCTTGAAGCGCTTCTCAAAGAGAACGGAATATCTGCTGAAGATCTTATCAACAGTGAAGGCATCGAGGATGTGGCAGTGAAGCTTTCTGAGCTGTTTGGACTTGGAGAGGATCAGAGTGAAGCGCTTTCTGAAATGCTGAAAATCATTAGAGATCTGGTCGTTCAGCAGACTACAGGACAACAGACCACACCGGTTCTCTATAATGAGGAAATCGCAGACAGTGAGCCTGTGAGGACAGAAATCTCAGGTACTGAAGCTGCTTACCTGTCCCGGGGTACCGATCTGGCTCCGGAACTTGCTGAACAACTTAGGGAACATATACAGCAAAAGTTGGGCGAGTTTGCCGAGAAGCTGGAAGATGGCCAGGATGGACTCAGGAATGATATCATTGAAGCATTTCGGGAAATGAACGGAAGGATCGAATCACTAAAGCAGTCGGTCATAAATCCTGACATATCGGAAGACGGCAGTATGGATGCCGCTGACACCGATCCTGAAACACAGAAAAATGCTCTGTCGGTCCGGAAAGCCGAACATGCGCAAACTGATGAAAGTGAGCAGAAGATCACCGGGGATGCTGATCGGCAGGCGATTACGCAGCAAACGCAGAGTATCGGTGATGAAGTACAGCAGCCTGCAGAATTTCAACTCATAAATGCAAATGTCTATGATCAGGCAAAGGCGGAAATGATTGAAACTACTGAGAGACAAGTTATACAACCAAGGGAGATCATCAGCCAGATCGTTGAAAAAGCAGCTGTAGTGGTTGGCCAGGATAGATCCGAAATGGTGATGGAGCTCAAACCTGAAAGCCTGGGAAGGATATCCCTTAAAGTCGCAACTGAGAACGGCATTGTAATGGCCAAATTTGTTGCAGAGAGCAGACAGGTGCAGCAGATTCTTGAGTCAAACATGCAGATGCTCAAAGACTCACTTGCAAGGCAGGGCATAAACGTGCAAAGCCTCAGCGTATCGGTCAGACAGGACGGAGAACAGAACGGAGAATACAGGCCGACGCATAAAAGCACGATGAGATCCGGCGGCAGAAGGACATCTGCAAATGCAGCTGCAAGAAGCCCGATAATCGGTGCAATTGCCCGCATATCTGCCGAAAGAAATCCGTACATGTGGGATAACAGCACAATTAATGTCACAGCATAGGAGGTGATGGAATGAGCGTATCGGTCAGCAGTTATCAAAAAACGATACAACAGATAATAGATGAAAATGAATCAAAGATCGGCAACAGAAATACCGGAGAACTAGGAAAGGACGATTTCCTGAATTTGCTGGTGACACAGCTCAGATATCAGGATCCGCTGAATCCTACGGATGACAAGGAATTTATCGGACAGATGGCACAGTTCAGCGCTCTGGAACAGATGCAGAACCTCAATACCAGCTTTTCGGCGACAAAGGCATACAGCCTGATCGGCAAAAGCGTACTTGCCTATGTTGTAGATCCGTCAACAAAGGAGACAGAGCAGATATCAGGCGATGTAACAAGCGTCAGCTACAGCGGCGGCAAGTATTATGTGATAGTCAGAGGGATAGAGGTGTCGCTGGACGATATAGTCGAGGTGGCAGAAGGAACATACTCTTCACAGAGCAATCTTTCACAGTTCACAAATCTTATCGGCTGCATGGTGAACGGTATAGTTTACAATCCGACAGACGGTGATATGATCAAGGTGACGGGTACAGTCAGATCACTGCAGAAGGGTATCTATGAAGACTACGCAGTAATGGACGGAGTAAGCGTCGAGATAGCCGGCCTGAATACAAAGGTAAAGACAACAGATGCGGATTATGTCAGGAACACGCTTGAAACGGCCTTCAAAAACGGAGAACAGGTAGATATCATCATCAAGGACAGTGCAACAGGCAAGAGAGTACCTGTCACAGCAAAGATAGCTGAACTGAATATTTCAAGCAGCGGCAAGATCACAGCTGTTCTCAATGGCGTACATGTTCCTCTCGAGAGTATCACCAACATCACAAAACCGGTAGAGGAAGGCGCTGATGCTGATGCAGATTACGACGAACAGGAAGATGCCGCAGATGTGATTACCGGCGAACAGGAAGGTGACAGCGATGGTAATTGACAAAATGGGTAATAACATCAGCAGACCTGTAATTACCAACAAGCCGCCGATTCAAAGAAGCAGTTCGGCATCTGTTATTCAGAAACAGCAAAATGCAGCGGCCGGCAGATTTGAAAGCATCCTGAGGCAAAAACAGGCGGAAACAGCAGAGATCAAGTTCTCGAAGCATGCGGAATATAGGCTCCAGTCCAGGAACATCAGCCTGACGCAGGCACAGAGGGATAAAATGAAGGAAGCTGTAGCAAAGGCTGAATCAAAGGGTGTCAAAGATTCACTGGTCCTGATGGACGATATGGCATTCGTAGTCAACGTCAGGAGCAGGACGGTCATAACCGCGGCAAACAGTGCTGAACTGAAGGAGAATGTTTTCACCAACATTGACGGAGCAGTGATAGTATAACAGCCGGACCCTTTCGGGAGGCTGGACATCCCTGAATGACGGAGGGGATGTGACAAATAGAAGGAGGTCGAACAGACGATATGATGAGATCTATGTTCTCAGGTGTGTCAGGTCTCAGGGCGCACCAGACAAGAATGGACGTAATAGGAAACAATGTAGCGAACGTAAACACTGTAGGGTTCAAATCCGGAAGGGTAACCTTCCAGGAAATATTCAGCCAGACATTGAAGGGCGCAAGCTCACCCGACTCGGCAACGGGAAGGGGCGGTACGAATCCGATGCAGATAGGCCTTGGACTTGGTGTCGGAGCAGTGGATACCATCACGACGAGAGGCAGCCTGCAGAGGACCGACAATCCGACGGATATGTCAATAGAGGGCGACGGCTTCTTCATCTGCAAGGGCGGAGCCAATGATACTTTTAAATTTACTAGGGCCGGCAACTTTACAATAGACAGGCTTGGCAACCTGGTTACTGGCAGCGGGCTCAATGTGTACGGCTGGCAGGCTCTCAAAAGCGACGGCAGCGGAGAATTCGACACTGAAAAGCCGATAGAGCCGATAAACCTTTATACCGATGCATACAGGAACAAGAGGATAATAGCTGCAAAGGCGACATCGAAGGCGCAGCTTTCAGGCAATCTGGACGCATCGATGACAGCAGTAGGTGCAGGTGCGCCAACAGATGAACAGATGTTCACAGTTCCGATGACTGTCTATGACAGCCTCGGAAATGATTACAAGGTAGATGTCCGATTCTGGAAGATAAGTGCTACTGCTGCCGGATCCCAATGGCATTGGGAGATACCTTCGACGGCAGGTGAGTATACTACAGCGACAGCTTCAGGTACCATTGGATTTGATGCCAACGGTATCATAGATCCTGATACTCTGCCAACAGCGCCTGTTGTTTTTACACCTGATACATCAACGGGTACGGGAGCATTTAATGTAACACTGGACTTCTCCAAGATCACATCATTTGCGGCAGATAACTCAGTCAAACCGCAAAGCGTTGATGGATATCCGTCGGGCAGCCTTGTTTCATTCAGCGTAGGTTCTGACGGCGTACTGACAGGAATATACGACAACGGACAGCAGCAGTCACTGGGACTTCTGGCCATATCGGGCTTTGAGAACCCGGCAGGTTTGCAGAAGGTCGGAGACAACATGTATATACCGACCACCAACTCAGGCGACTACAAGGCTGTAAAAGCCGGTTCCAACGGAGTCGGGACGCTCAACCCCGGAACTCTTGAGATGTCGAACGTGGACCTTTCCAAGGAGTTCACGGAAATGATAATCACTCAGAGAGGATTCCAGGCAAACAGCAGGATTATTACAACATCCGACGAAATGCTCCAGGAGCTTGTAAGCCTCAAGAGATAATGACAGCAGAGTTTTAATGTCATCTGTGTATTGATGAGTGCTCCTTCCGGTATGAAGCTGATCCGAGCTTCGGTGGATAGGATCCGGCTGCGGAGGAGCGCCATCAGCACTGATAATAAAGAAAGGGCAAAAACTTGATGGATTTTTTATAAAATGTGCATAATTCGCCAATTTTAGAAAGT
>CAZQUQ010000079.1:6278-12358 GCA_964596445.1 uncultured Oscillospiraceae bacterium | reverse complement strand
GTAACTATACGGTTCAGCCCTGAGCTTGAGTCAATGGTGTACACAGATCCAAATGGAAATACTTATGATTATAGCAGTGACTTCTTTGGTTACAGGGTCAAATTCCCTGAAGATTCCACCATACCGGTGACGAGTAATCATGCCCGGTGGGAGTACTACCTTCCGCTGGCACCATCCAGCAAGGACTGGAACGATAACAGGCTGAGGCCGCAGTACCGCATGATAGTCACAGCATATAAAGGCGAGGCTAAAGCTGAATATGTGATCGACGATATAGACATCACAGGAAACATATACGATTTGACATATATTCAGCCAAAGAGCTGACAAAATTCGGCGAGTTTTATCATGGATGTTCTCAGACGCACTGTGATAGAATGAAACTGCATTGGAAATATATATATTGTGCAGTTGACCACTATATTAGGAGGGTGCGGTATATGGCCGTTCTGAGAAATGCGAAGATATTTGCGGGCAGCTCCGGCAGGGCTTTTGCCGAAAACATGTGCAGGTTCATCGGAGGCAGCCTTTCCAAATCGGAGATAATCAACTTTTCCGAGGGAAATACATATGTCAAGGCTTCGGAGACTGTGAGGGGCATGGATGTATATCTTGTCCAGCCAATCGGCATGAGGCCCAACGACGAGTTCGTCGAGATTCTTTTCTGGGCGGATGCCTTCAAAAGAGCCAGCGCCAACTCGGTAACGGTTATAATGCCGTACTTCAGTTATGCGAAGGCCGACAAGAAGGATGAGCCAAGGGTCTCGATAAGAGCGAGGGTCTGTGCGGAATGCATGGAGCTTGCCGGTGTTGACAGAGTCGTTACGATGGATCTGCACAGTCCCCAGGTACAGGGATTTTTCAAGAAGCCGCTGGATCATCTGCATGCGCTTCCTGTATTGTGCGAATATATCAAAGTAACGCTGCATGAACCTCTGGTGGTGGTATCGCCCGACGCCGGATTTGCAAAGCAGGCCAGAAAATATGCGGATTACCTTGGCACGTCCATAGCTATAGGCGACAAGACGAGGCGGGCGCACGATGAAAAAGCGGAAATACTTGAGCTTATCGGAGATGTTGAAGGAAAGACGGCGCTGATAGTCGACGATTTCAGCCTCAGCGGGGGCACTCTGGCGGAGCTTGCATATATGCTGAAGGAGCGGGGCGCACGCAGGGTAATCGCATGTGTTACGCACCTGCTCCTGAGCGATAAGGGTGTCGAGAAGATAAACAAGAGCCCGATCGACCTGCTGCTAGGGACCGACTCAGTGGAAAACAAGAACCTGCTTGGTTCGGAGAAAGTGAGGCTTGTATCTGTAGCGCCCCTTTTTGCGCAGGCGCTTATCAGGATCCATAATAATGAATCGGTAAGCCCGCTTTTTACAAGCATTTCGGAGAATATAAAATATCAGTCATATCGATAAACTTACGTTATTTTATATCGCTGCGCAGACATTATGCACCTTTTCAAAGTATTGTTGTATGTATGAAATGATAGATTATTGTGTTTATTGATCGAAAGCGAGGGGTCATAATGTGGACGAGAGAGGAACTGAAATATAGAGCCAAAAACGTCCTGAGAGGCAACTACTGGAAGGCGTTTCTGGTCAGCCTTGTCATAACTTTGGTTGCGGAGGGTACAGGAGGCAGTTCAGGGCGGGCCGAAGGCAGCAGAGTACCTTCAAATGGTGTGAGTATTCTTAATCACTTTAATATTAATTTTGGTGTCATTCTTGCAGTGATTTTTGGTTTGGCTGCAGCATTTATCGTGACAGCTCTCCTATTGGACATATTAGTGTTCAATCCATTGGAGGTGGGAGGCAGGAGGTTTTTTGTCCGGTCGGCCCAGTACCTTGACAGCAGGAGATGCTTCAGGTATGCCTTCGATGGGCAGAATTACCTGGGTATCGTCGGAACCATGGCCGTAAGGAACATTTTTCTTTTCCTGTGGACGCTGCTGCTGATAATCCCGGGTATTGTCAAGTCTTATGCATACCGGATGGTTCCATATATACTGGCAGACAACCCCAATATCGGGACTATGAGGGCAATAGAGCTGAGCAACAGGATGACATACGGACATAAATTAGATATGTTTATACTTGACCTGTCCTTCATTGGCTGGTATATTTTAGGTGCGCTTTGTTTTGGTATAGGCATTTTCTTTGTCAAGCCCTATGAGCATGCGACAAATGCGGAGCTTTACCTTACTCTGAGGCAGAACGCCATTGAAAGAGGGGATTGCAGCCCGTGGGAACTGAATCTTTATGATCCGGCTCAGGAGGGTTATAATATATAGCAGGGCAGCCTGATATGGCAAGGAAGTATGCCTTAAAGCGATCACAGGCATAGATGGGGGAATGATACAGGTGTGGCTGGATAGACTTGAAAATAAGCTGGGGAAATATTGCATAAAAAACTTGATGTTATATATCACTACGTTGAATGGTGCAGTATTTGTCTTGTCCTATCTGGCGCCTGAGCTCAACATAATCTACAGGTTGGCGCTTATACCGTCTTTAGTGATGAAGGGCGAGGTCTGGAGGCTTATAACGTTCCTGTTTATCCCGATGAATTCATCGCCGATATGGATACTGTTCACGCTGTACTTTTACTATATGATCGGTTCATCGCTGGAGCATGAATGGGGTTCCTTCAGGTTCAACCTGTATTACCTGATCGGCATTCTCGGCACCATAGGGGCAGCCTTCATTGGAGGGGTAGGGAGCGCAACATATCTCAACCTTTCGCTTATATTTGCATTTGCGTATCTGTTCCCCAATTATCAATTGATGCTGTTTTTCTTCTTCCCGGTAAAGATAAAATATCTGGCGATCTTTTATGCAGCTTTTCTCGTATTGACACTCGGATTTTCGCCTCTTTATGGTCTTATTACCTTGCTGGGTTCCGCTGTGAACTTCATACTGTTTTTCTGGAAGGACATATACTACAGGCTGAGGTTCAATCGAAAGGCGTATAAGAACAAGCAGGGCTTCAAGGCGCAGATACCCAAGATATATGTCATGCACAGGTGTGAGATCTGCGGCAAAACAGATGTAGAGGACAGGACCATGGATTTCAGATACTGCGTCGATTGTGAAGGCGATCATGAGTACTGTATGGATCATCTATACAACCATGAGCATGTGAAGGCTGATAATTCTTCGGGAAGCGGCGGGGAGTAAAGCTGCATAAACCTAAAATGCATATGATGTGGTCCAGGATACAGTTATATTTGATGTGAGACATTAAAACAGCCGGCTTTTAAAACTCAGCCGGCTTTTCCTTTGATAATCCGAATTCATATAATATCGCTTTTACGATCCGCTCTGAAGCCTTTCCGTCACCGTATGGGTTGACTGCCTTTGCCATTTTTTCGTATTCGGCGGGTTCATCCAGCAGCTGCGATGCAAGCGTTCTGATCGTTTCACGCTCTACGCCTGCAAGCTTGACCGTGCCTGCATCCACTGCCTCCGGCCGCTCGGTCTCCTTCCTCAGCACCAGTACCGGCTTGCCCAGCGCAGGCGCTTCTTCCTGCAAGCCTCCTGAGTCTGTCATTATGATATATGATCTGTCCATCAGGTTGTGCATATCCTGCACATCCAGCGGGTCTATCAGATGGATGCGCGGATTGGAGCCAAGCACACTGAATGCGGTTTCGCGTACTGCGGGGTTGAGATGTACTGCATATATTATGCTCACATCGTCGAACTCTTCCGTAATATCATTCAGCGCAAGGCAGATCTGCTCCAGAGGCTGACCGAGATTTTCGCGCCTGTGGGCCGTAACCGCTATTATCCGTCTGCCCTTCAGCTCGATTTTTTTCAGATGCTCGCTCCGGAATACATAGTCCGGCCTGACTGTGGATTTCATGGCATCGATAACGGTATTGCCCGTCACATATATTTTGTCCGGATTGATGCCTTCATTCAAAAGATTTGCCCTGTTGGAAGAAGTGGGGGCAAAATGAAAGTCGGCCAATGCTCCTGTGAGCTTCCGGTTCATTTCCTCCGGGAAGGGCGAGTATTTGTCGAAGGTCCTGAGGCCTGCTTCCACATGGCCGACAGGAATCTTTTTATAGAATGCTGCCAGTGCTGCGACGAAGCATGTTGTTGTGTCGCCGTGCACCAGCACGAGATCTGGTTTTTCCTTCTCATATACTGCCGACAGTCTGTCCAGCGTTCTTGCCGTGACCTGTTCCAGCGTCTGCCTTTCCAGCATTACGTCAAGATCGTGGTCAGGTTTTATTCCGAATATATCAAGTACCTGATCAAGCATCTGTCTGTGCTGCGCGGTCACGCATACCACAGGATCGATCTGAGGATATCTTTCAAGCTCTTTGACCAGCGGCGCCATTTTTACCGCATCTGGCCTGGTGCCGAATATCGGCATTACTTTCAGCTTCGTCATTTGGTTACTCCATCCGAAGGATTTTTGACATCGCCTTCCGGCAATACCGGCTTTGATTGGTTATCGTCCTGAGCATCGATTTCGTCGGCGAATCCATAGTCGTTCATATATTTTATACCGCCTATGACAAAGATCGATACGGCAAGCAGCAGTATTATTGCGCTGAGCGCCCCTTTTTCGGCAAGCACTATAGCACACAGACCCAGCGATGCGCTGGCGATATACATGATCAGCACCGACTGCCTCTGGCTCAGGCCCATGTCTATGAGCCTGTGATGCAGATGTCCTCTGTCGGCCTGCATTATGGACTTGTGGGAAACTATTCTTCTGACTATCGCAAAAAGAGTGTCAAACAGCGGCAGGCCCAATACAAGCAGCGGTATTGCTATCGATATGGCTGTATATGATTTCATTGCGCCCTGTATAGATATCACGCCCAGCGTAAACCCGAGGAAGGCTGCGCCTGTCTCACCCATAAATATCTTGGCCGGATTGAAATTAAAAGGCAGGAATCCGAGCGACGAACCGGCCAGAGCTGCTGTGACCAGGGCTGTATAGACCGCTATGGACGGCTCGAGGTCGACCCTGAGTATAGTCACGAAAAACAGCGATAAAGAGGAGATGGAGGATATTCCTGCAGCAAGACCGTCAAGACCGTCTATCAGGTTTACCGCATTCGTTATGCCGACTATCCACATCACCGTGAGCGGAATAGATATATATGGACTGAGTTCAATATATGGCTTGGAACCGAAGGGGTTTGTCAGCATCGTGATCCTTGTGCCGGAAATAACTACGACGCAGACAGCCGCTGCGATCTGAAAAGTGAGCTTTGTCCATGCGTTCAGTGTTTTCGTGTCGTCGAGCAGTCCCATGACCGTGATAAGCGCAGCGCCTGCCATCAGCCCGGCCATTTCTCTGCCCGGTGTTATTATGTTTGAAGCGGTGATCAGGTCATATGAAAGTGAAACAACAAAGCCGCAGATTATCGCAAGACCGCCCATCAGCGCGATGGGCTTTTTATGCATCCGCCGGTCGTCCTTGGGCACATCTACGCCCCCGACCCTGAAAGCCAGTTTTCTCACTATGGGTGTTGATGAGAATGCTACTATGAATGCCAGTGCAAATGTTATTATATATTCATAAATGTATGACAATCAGACACACCTGCCTATACTTTGACCACCCTTACGCCGGCTTCCTTCAGCAGTTCCATTGCAAGCTCGTCAGGATATTCGCCATTGAAAACTATTTTTTTAATACCTGCATTGATTGCCATTTTCGCACATAGTACACATGGCTGATGTGTGACGTAAAGCGTCCCGTCTTTTACACTGGTACCGGAGTAGGCGGCCTGTACAAGAGCATTCTGCTCTGCATGTATGGCTCTGCACAGCTCGTGACGCTGTCCTGAAGGTATGTTCAGCTGTTCCCGGAGGCAGCCGACCTCGGAGCAGTGCCTGCAGCCTGTCGGTGCTCCGTTGTAGCCTGTGGCGAGTATACGCTTGTCTTTGACGATCAGCGCTCCCACCTGACGTCTGAGACATGTCGATCTGGTTTTGATCAGTTCGACGATCTCCATGAAATATTCATCCCATGACGGTCTCATTGTATTGCCCCCCAAAAACTTAATTTTGCAAGAGTCCTATAAACCTGTAGCGTAAAATGGT
>CAZQUQ010000079.1:0-6178 GCA_964596445.1 uncultured Oscillospiraceae bacterium | reverse complement strand
TATTACAGAACCGTCCCTTATAATACCCTTCCCTTATTTTGTTCCGAATAGTCTGTCTCCGGCATCGCCGAGTCCGGGTACGATATAACCATGATCGTTGAGTTTTTCATCGACTGCAGCGCAGTATATCTCAACATCCGGATGGTCCTTGTTAATTCTTTCTATTCCTGTCTTGGCTGCAATCAGACACATCAGCTTTATGCTGGTCACGCCTCTGTCCTTTATAAACTTTATGGCAGCCGAGGCCGATCCTCCGGTAGCCAGCATCGGATCCAGCACGACGATCTCACGTTCCGACGCGTCGACCGGAAGCTTGCAGTAGTACTCGACAGGTTCGAGCGTCTCAGGGTCGCGATAGAGGCCGATATGCCCGACTTTTGCCATCGGCAGCAGGTTCAGCATACCGTCCACCATACCCAGGCCGGCCCTGAGGATCGGTACTATGCCCAGCTTTTTGCCCGATATGACCTTTGTCTTTGCCACAGCAACAGGTGTTTCTATTTCAACTTCCTTCAGCGGCATGTTCCTTGTGACTTCATAGCCCATCAGCATTGCTATTTCTGCGACAAGCTCCCTGAATTCCTTCGTGCTTGTGTTTTTATCCCTTAATAAGGAGATCTTGTGCTGGATCAGTGGGTGATCGAAAACAAAAACTTTTTCCATTCGTCGTACCTCCTGTTATGTAATTTATTTGGAATACTTCTTTTCAACATCGGTGAACTTGTCCACTCTGCGCTGATGACGGCCTCCTATAAAAGAAGCGCTGAGCCAGGTGTCGACTATGTCGGCAGCGAGGCCTGCGCCCAGCACTCTTGCTCCAAGTGCAAGGACATTTGCATCGTTGTGCTCACGGCTCATCCGTGCCATATATGTATCGGTACAGAGGGCTGCCCTTATGCCCGGGACTTTGTTCGCAGTGATCGATATACCGATACCTGTGCCGCATATTATGATACCGCGGTCATGAGTTCCCGCCGCCACCGCTTCGGCCACCATCAGGCCAAAGTCGTTGTAATCGACTGATGTGGTACAGTCGCACGTGCCAAAGTCTTCGTACGGTATATTTTTCTCCTGCAAATGCTTTATTATTTCGGTTTTCAGGCTGTACCCTGCGTGATCGCTTGCTATTGCCAACATTGTTCCAACCTCCGATACAATTTTATATTATTGATATGCTAAAGTCAAAGTACTATCGTATTATTTCGAGCTTTTCCGCAAGTTTTTCCACGGCTTTTGCAATCTCATCCGCGCAGCTTCTGTATACCGATTCGCTGCCGCCGTATGGATCTTCTATATCATCCGCCGCCCCATAAACATATTCTTTCAATGTGTAAACCTTTTGATACGCATCGGGATACAGCGACAGAATATGCCGTTTGTGGTTCCTGGACATGGTCAGTACAAGGTGCGAGCTTTCGATATCCCAGCCGGTGAGGTTCCTGGCTGTGTGATTTGAAAGGTCGGTGCCAGGATAATTCCTCATGGCTTTAACCGCGTTCTCCGAGGCGCGGTCGCCGCTGAAAGCGGATAATCCTGCAGACGCGGCCCTGTACTCGGCCTTTGGCGTTCCGGCTTCAGTCAGACGGTTGAATAGAGCTTCAGCCATCGGGCTTCTGCAGGTGTTGCCGGTACATACGAATAAAATCTGCTTCATTATATCTCCTCAAAGTTCTATAATATTCCCGCCGGCAGCTTTGACCAGACGATTCATGACAGCTTGTCCGATGCCCTTGACATCGGTTGTTTCCGCCATTATCACCTCAACGGATTTTTCGTCAAACTCCCTCAGGCATCTGAACAGGTTCGATGCAAGAGTCTCCGGATTCTTCCTGCTGCCAAGCGACATTATCTTGCAGTACTCATACAGGGACGGCTCATAAAGCGAAGCTGTCTCATCGGTGACAAGGATGCCCACCGCAGTGCCTTCCCTGTTATACAACTCAGCTCTTTTACTGATCTCAGAGGCCACCCGTTGAGGATCGCCCTGCAGAAGCAGCAGCGCAGCTTTCGGGGAATAATGCTTGTATTTCATTCCCGGTGATCTTGGTATGGAGGGCATGTCCTTTGCAGAAGCTGCCTGTTCATACGATACATTCCGAATGATCTTTCGGAGCTGCTCCAGTGTAACTCCGCCTGGCCGCAATATTTGCGGGGGATTGACTGTTACGTCCAGTACCGTGGACTCAACGCCGACCGCTGAACTGCCTCCGTCGATGATAACATCGACTTTGCCCTTCAGATCCTCGATGACATGCTTGGCAAGAGTCGGACTCGGTCTGCCGGAGCTGTTGGCGCTCGGGGCGGCTACAGGCACGCCCGCCTTGTTTATGAGAGTCTGGGCTATTGGATGCGAGGGCATTCTGACAGCTACTGTATCAAGGCCCGCCGTAATTATATCCGAAATTTTCCCTGAGCGTGGCATGACGAGGGTGAGCGGTCCTGGCCAGAACGCTTCCATCAGTGGAAATGCCGCTGCCGGTATGTTGTCCACCAGCTCTTTGACTGAATCGATTTTTGTTATATGGACGATCAGTGGATTGTCGGATGGCCGTCCCTTCGCTTTGTAGATCGCCTCAACTGCCTTTTCATCCAGAGCGTTGGCGCCCAGTCCGTATACCGTTTCGGTGGGGAAGGCCACAAGCCCCCCTGATTTCAGTACTTCTGCCGCATAGTCCAGCTGCCTGTCCCAATCCTGTGCGGCCGTATCTACTCTGATTATTTGTGTCTTCAAGTTATGTAACATCCTTTACATATGTATTGTTAAATCAATTGCAGATCGATATTATTATACCACATAATATTCCGCATACATTCGCCAAAGAAGATAATCTTCCGAGATAAAGACGTTTTGATTCGGGGACCAGTTCGCCGTATATTATGTAGAGCATTGCACCTCCGGCGAATCCGAGACAGGATGCGGTCAGCAGACCGGAGATCTGGCCGAGGGCAGCGCCGAGTAAAGCTCCAAAACCCATGGGCACTCCTGAAAGCAGTGTATATACAAAAGCTCTGAGCTTTGAAAAGCCGCCGGCCCGCATCGGAACGGCCATAGCTATACCTTCGGGTATATCATGTATTATTATCGCCGCCGTTATAGTGAGTCCAAGGCTGGCAGAGGCCTCAAAGCCCGATCCGACTGCAAAGCCTTCAGGAAAATTGTGCAATGATATGGCAATGGCCATAAGGATGCCTGCTTTGAGAAGTCCCTTGTTGTTTCCACCTGAGAGCATATGGGATTTCTTTAGAAAATTCTCAATGACAACGACAGCAATGATCCCTGATATGATCCCTGCAAAAGTATAGAATGTTCCTCCGAGCTTGAAAGCCTCCGGCAGCAGTTCAAAGCAGACTACTGCGGTCATGAGTCCGGCTGAAAATTCCAGTATCGTACTCATGGCCCGATTGTCCGCCCTGGATACCAAAAAGGCTGAAAGACCTCCAAGGCCGGTTCCCGCAAGCCCGGATACAAACCCGTACAGGGTTATCCGCATCAAATGTTCCATTAAAAAGCCCTCCTGATAATATGACACTAACATGTTTATTCGCAGAGGGCCGGAATTATTAGTTTTTGGCTTCTGGGGAACTGACCTTCGTCAATGGAACAAACCCTTGTCAAAATCAATCTTCGTCTGATGATGCGCTGCCCAGCTTCTCCGACTGATCCGCCGTGATTAGTGCATCAATTATCTCGTCCAGATCTCCGTCCATAATCTCCTCTATTTTATACAGTGTCAGACCGATCCTGTGATCTGAGACCCTGCCCTGGGGGAAATTGTATGTTCGGATCCTCTCGCTCCTGTCGCCGGTGCCGACCTGGTTCTTGCGGGTCATGGCTATCTCGGAGGACTGCTGCTCCTGTGCTGCTTCATACAGCTTGGAACGCAGTATTTTCATTGCCTTTTCCTTATTTTTATGCTGCGATCTCTGATCCTGACAGGTAACAACGATACCGGAGGGCAGATGAGTGATCCTTATTGCGGAATCTGTTTTGTTGATATGCTGGCCTCCGGCGCCTGATGCGCGATATGTATCTATCTGCAGGTCATTGGGGTCGATATCGACATCCACTTCATCCACTTCCGGCAGAACAGCTACCGTGACCGTTGAAGTGTGTATCCTGCCGCCGGCCTCGGTGACAGGGACACGCTGGACGCGGTGGACTCCGCTTTCATATTTTAGCTTGCTGTATGCTCCCTTTGCTTCTATTGAAAAAATTACTTCCTTTATCCCGCCGATCTCGGTTTCGTTTATGTCCAATATCTCTGTTTTCCAATGATGCCTTTCGCCGTAGCGCGTATACATCCTGAACAGGTCGGATGCAAACAGAGCGGCTTCTTCTCCTCCGGCTCCGCCTCTTATTTCAACGATGACATTGCGGCTGTCATTGGGATCCTTCGGCACAAGCAGCAGCTTAAGCTCATTTTCCACAGTTTCCAGTCTGCTTTTTGCTTCGATCAGCTCGCTTTGGACAAGCTCTCTGAAATCCTTGTCGGTAGTGTCGCTGAGAAGCTCTCTTGCCTCGGCAATGTCCTGCTTCGTCTTTTTATATTCACGATATTTGGCTACGATCTCCTCAAGCTCGGAATACTCCTTCATCAGCCTGCGGTATTCATCCTGGGCTGCTATGACCTCCGGGTCGCTGAGCTTCAGGCTGATTTCCTCGTACCGGTTTTCCGCTGCTTCAAGTTTGTCAAACATATGGCACCTCATGATAATTTATCGGTGTTCTATTATAGCACAGTTGTATCGTATTATCCATATGGAGAGGAAAGCAGACGGGCAAATAAAACTGCTCATTTGAAAAAGTAAATTCCACCCCAAATTAGTATGGTGCAGCAAATGGTGGACTAACCAACATTGGGAAGAGGGGATTGGGCGGACAAAATCAACACAAAACGGACCGGGCAGGAACTTATGTCCCACCGCGGTCCGTTAATTAAAAACGAGGAGGCAAAAATCCTGCCTCGTAGAAAGATATTTACTTGATTACTTCGATGTAACCGTTGGATGTTTCGGCATTGATGCTGACCTTCTGTGCCGAAGAACCATAATTCTCGGTTTCTGCTTCGGCATATCTTTGCATGCCGCCTGCATTCATCGGATTCCTGTAGAGCAGGTTCGGTATCAGCAGATTGATTCCGCCATTGGAGGTTCTGGCATTTACCTTGTAACCCTTGTCTTCGGAGTCGTTCATGTTGACCTTTATGTCGGCGTTGGAAGTCCTGAGGCAAAGGTCCGCTGTATCTGAGCCTTCGTAGCATTGCACATTGTCGAGAAGGATCTTTCCGTTGGATGACACGGCAGTCAGCTTAACCGCTTTGAGATTCTTTGCTTCGACAGCTGCATTACTAGTTCCGATATTGATATCTTTGCCGATCATATAGTTGACCACTACGTTCCCGTTTTTCGTCTCGGCTGCGATCCTGCTGCTGTTTACACCCGTAAGGTCGATAGCGGCATTCTTCGTAACGCTGACGAACTCCTCGGAGAGCGTATCTTCGACATAAATTTTGCTGTTCTTTGTTTCGAGTGAGATCTGGTTGAACTTGACTGCCGGCAGCAGCACATCATAGGCAACACTGAGGTTGTAGGTATCCGGCTTTGAGAGCTTAACCGAAACGGTGCCGTTTTCATTGGCAAACGTAACGGCGTTTTCCGGATCCGGCTGCGGAGTGCGGATCTTTGCCTTTATAAGTATCCTGTCTTCCTGATGTTTCTTGACTGTGATCTGTCCGTTGGTTGCCTGCAGTTCGAGGTTCATGCCTTCTGCTGCTGCAGCTTCAAACTCCTTCTCTACCAGCGGGCAATTTCCAAAGACCTTGAATGCGCCTGTGTCAACTATGCTTCCTACGAAGTCGACAACCTTGTCTGCAACCACGAATGCTGCGGTCGCGACGTTTTTCCCGATCTTCTCGACCTTCGACCTGATTTCGTCCACCATTTTGTCGAAGTCATCCTGCTTGTAGTTTTTGGAAAGCTCGCGTCTCCACTCGTTGATCCTTTCCCTTACCCTTGTCACCTCGTCATAATAGTTGTGCGGCGGAGGTTTGGGTATGTTGAAGCCTTTGAAGCCCTGGGGCTCCTTTTTTTCCTCGAGCGCTTCGAGCAGCTTTGCTGCTTCTTCGCTGTTGATCCTGCCTTCCTGCAGCATTTTCAGTATCATCATTCTTTCTTCACT
>CAZQUQ010000078.1:0-12593 GCA_964596445.1 uncultured Oscillospiraceae bacterium | reverse complement strand
TAAGCAACTGATAGGATTCCAGACAGCGGATTAATGCAGCTGATCGGATTCCAGATGCCAAATAATGCAACATATCGGATTCCAGACACCAATTAATGCAGCTGATAAGATTCAAACGCTAATTAATGCAACTGATTGGGAATCCAAACATCAATTACCAAAACACTATTTCATACGCCATTTCGTACAGGAGCATGGCATATGTGTATGTACCATAAAATGTTGACTGTCCTGAACCAAGCAAAAATGGTATAATCGATATACGGACAAGTAAGTCCGCAATTTTCTATTGCTGACCAATTTTAGCTTAATTCAATATACAGAAAATATACAGGAGGAATATCTCATGCGTATTCTGCATACCTCCGACTGGCACCTGGGCAGGAGCCTTGAGCACATCAGCAGGATAGACGAACAACGGGACTTCATTGACTGCCTTGTAAATATAGCGAAAGAGCAGGATGTCGATCTTGTGCTGATAGCAGGAGACATATATGACACGTACAACCCTTCTGCCGCGGCTGAAGAGTTGTTTTATGAAGCCATGGACAGGCTGGGCGGCAAGGGCAGGAGGGCCGTGGTAGTTATAGCCGGGAATCATGATAATCCGGAAAGGCTCTGTGCAGCAAGCCCGCTGGCATATAAAAACGGAATAATACTGCTGGGCTATCCCGGAAGCAATGCAGGTGAGTACAAGATCGACACTGAAGGCATAAAACTGGCCGATGCCGGACCGGGCTGGCTGGAACTGAGTCTGCCCCGCTGTGATCATAATGCGGTCATACTGACCATGCCGTATCCATCCGAGTCGAGGCTGGAGGAACTTCTTTCAGGAGAAGCTGACGAGGCGCGGCTTCAGCAGGCATATTCGGAAAAGGTCGGAAGCATTTTTACGGCGTTGTCCTCAAATTTCAGGGACGACACCGTTAATCTGATAGTCGCTCATCTTTTCCTTATGGGCGGCAGCACATCAGATTCTGAAAGAACATTGCAGGTAGGCGGGGCAATGACGGTGGATCCATCTGTCATACCGGAGAAAACGCATTATGCGGCTCTTGGGCACCTGCACCGTCCTCAGCAGATCCGAAGCGCCGGATGTCCGGTGTACTATGCCGGTTCACCTTTGGCATACAGCTTTTCTGAGGCAGACTACAGCAAAGCCGTGTTCATCGTGGATGCCGTGCCCGGGGAGAAAGCAGAAGTCACGCCTGTTTACCTTGATTGCGGCAAGCCGTTGAAAAGGTGGTTTGCCGATGAGGGCATCGGTCAGGCAATAAAGTGGTGTGAGGACAGATTGGACCCCAACTCCTGGATCGATCTCGAAATACTGACCGACAGGGTATTGACTGCCGATGAGCAGAAGACGATAAGAAGTCTGCATCCCGGTATTATCAACATACGTCCGAGACTTAAGTCGGACGAAGCGGAAGTACTGGATCCGGTCAGCAGGGAAGGCAGAAAAACGGATGAGCTGTTCAGGGACTATTACAGGTACAGGATGGGGACCGAAATACCTGACGAGCTGATGCAGGCATTTATAGAGATACTAAACGACGATTGGGAAGATATCGAAGGTGAAACAGATGACAACTATGGCACAGACGGTATAAGCAGTACAAACAGCTCTAATGTGATCGATAGTGCCGGCAGCACAGATACCGGTGCCGCTTATACCGGAACAGAGGAGGCGGAAGCGGGATGAGACCAAGGCTGCTTGAAATAGAAGGGCTTCAGAGCTTCTCAGACACTCAGGTGATAGACTTCGACACATTGGGCGAAACAGGGCTGTTTGGTATATTCGGACCTACCGGCAGCGGCAAGTCCACCATCCTCGACGCCATAACCTTTGCACTATACGGCAGGGTAAAGAGAGCCGAAAACGGTACGCAGGGGATCATAAACGCCAGGTGCAAAACGGTACGGGTCGCATTCACATTCGACCTAGCCAGGAACGGTAAGAGAACTACCTACAGGGTGGAGAGGACATACCAGAGAAAGAAGAATTCGCAGAACGCATGTGAAGCCAAAATAGCCCGCTTGATCCAAGTGGCGGAAGAAGGCGAGATACCGTTATGTGATAAAGCCACCGATGTGAGCAGCTTTGTAAGGGAGCTGCTGGGATTGGGCAGCGAGGACTTCACGCGCGCTGTGGTGCTTCCTCAGAACAGCTTTCATGAGTTCCTGATGCTGAAAAATTCCGAAAGAAGAGGCATGCTGGAAAGGATATTCTATCTTGAGGAATATGGCAGGCTTCTGACAGATAAGATCGCCCGCAGGATGTGGGCGATGAAAAGCCGGATGGACATGCTTTCCGGTGAACTGAAGGGCTATGCGGACGCTTCTGATGAAGCGCTGGAGGAAGTAAAAAAGGCAATGGACGCTGCTCTGAAGGAAAGGAGCAGGACCGAGAAGGAACTGAAAAAGCTCGAAACGGTATACAACGAGTCCAAAGAGGTATGGAACCTGGTGTGCGAACTTGACGACCTTGCCAGAAAAGAAGAAGCACATAAGCTGTCGGAGCAGGCAATAACTCATAAGCGGATGCAGTTGGAGAAAGCGGTCAAAGCCGATGCTCTTGCCGATATGATCATAAAAAACAGAGAACTGGAACAAAAGCTGAAGGAGACAGAAAAGCAGCTTGAGCAAGTAATGAATGCCCTGCCGGGTGTCAGCAGCAAACTGGCGGAAGCAAAAACCCTGTATGATGATTTGAAACGTGAAGCGGCGGCAGATCAGCAAAAGCTGGTGGAACAGAGGACAAGGCTTCAGGATGCGCTGGGCGTCAGGACCGAGATATCAGCTCTGTCCGCAAGGATAAAAGAGCTTCAGGGTTCTGCTGCAGAAACAGAAAAAGCGATAGTTTTGAAGACTTCAGATATAGCTGCGGAGAATACGGAACTGGAGCGTCTGAAAAAAGAGCTTGATGCCATGATGGCGGAAGCGGGAACGCTAAGGACCGAACCGGAATACAGGCAGCAGATCCAGGCGGCTGCGGCGCTTGATAGTCAGGCTGCTGCACTGGCAAAGAGCGAATCGCAGTTGACGGACAGAAGAGATGCGCTGAAAAAAACTGCAGATGAGCAGCAAAGCCGTCTTGATGCAATAATGAAGGATATTGAGGCAGGTCTGGCTGTTCAGGAAGAACTGGCACAGGCGGTAAAATGGCATGAGTCGGAAAAACCCGGCGACATGGATTCCGTAATGAAATCTATGGAGAAGGTGCACAAAGCCCAGGGTGTCTATCAGCTGCTAAAGCTAAGGGAAGATGAGGCAGGTCAGGCAAAAAGCAGAGCAGACGCGCTGAAGCCGGCAGTTGAGGAAATGAGCCTCAAGGCTGCTGAAAAGGATAAAGCAAGGGCAAGTGCGGCGGAATATTGTGAACAACTGCGCAGGGAACTGGATGAATGTCTTCGGGAACTGGATAAACACACCGCGTATATGTTGTCAAAGAGGCTGAAGAAAGGTGAACCGTGTCCGGTATGCGGCTCTGTGGAGCATCCTTCTCCTGCTGTGCATAATGATGCCATGGAAGCTGCCGCTCTCGAACAGAAGACGGAAGATGCCCGCAGGAAGCTTACCGAAGCCGAAACTGCGCTGAGGGATGCGGAAAGGGAATCGCTGATCGCATCCGAAAATCTCAGGGCAATGACTCAGCAGCTGGAACAGGCGGTAAAGGAAGCGGAGCAGAAGGACAAGGCCTTTGATGACGAAAGGCAAAAGCTCCCTGACGAGTGGAAGACGCTTGATATCGAGCAGATTCGTCAGAAAATCGAAAAGGCTGATATCAGCGCAAGGGCAAAGCAGCGTTCGATCGAGGAATGGGAAGCAAAGCTTTCCGAGCTGAAGGAACAGTCCGAAAAACAGAGCAACATAGTGGCTGGTCTCAGATTGTCGGAAAAATCTATCAGTGCAGAACTGAAGGTCAATAATGAAAATCTCGGTCGGCTGGAGAAGGAGCTTGAGGAGGTTTCTAAGGAACTGAAAAAGGTTCGGGATGAGTTGGCTGTACGCCTTGAAAGGCATTCGATCGAAAACGCTTCAGCAGAGCTTGCCAGACTGTCCGAAAATGACCGGAAACTGAACCTGATCGAGGCAGAAACGGCCAAGGCGAGAAAAGCTGCCGAAGAAGTTAAAACGTGTATTGACAAGCTGAATAAAGAGCTGAGCGGACTAACTGCCGAAAAGATCAGGCTTGAGACCGATATATCCGGACTGACAGCACAGAAGAATGAGAAGGAAAAGAAGCTGATGGATCTGGCAGGGGATCAGGATATTGAAGAAGGTATAAGCCGGATAGACAATAAGCTCAGAAGGTATGCCGAAGCGGACAGGGAGTTTGCGCAAAAGATCGAAGAGCTTGAGAAAGAGTACAATGAACGAAGCTTGTATAAATCGAAGCTTGACAGCCAGCTGAGTTTTTATTCCGAAAGCCTTGCCGGCAACAGCGAAAAGCTCTCTGCTGCACTGTCGGACAACGGCTTCGAAAGACCTGACGAAGCCGAAAGCTGCATGCTGCCGCAGGAGATCCGCAAAGCGCTGAAAGCAGAAATCGATGCGTATGATCAGGAATCGATGAGCTTAAAAGCGCAGAAGGGGCTGCTGGATAAACGGCTGAAATCGAGAACCATTACCGGGGAAGAGTGGAGCCGTATCGAGCAGTCGTACACGGAGCTTTTGGAATATTCGAAGAAGGTCGTCTCAGATAGTGAAGTGGCGAAAAACCACTACGGCATTATCAGCAGGAAGCATGAAAGATGGGAGGAGCTGCGCAGGCAGTTTACAGAAGTATCGCACAGGCACGGGCTTTATGAGCAGATACAGAAGCTGCTCAAAGCTGTACATGGCAAAGACAACAGCTTTATTGACTACATTGCCGAGGAAAGGCTCCGTTATGTGGCAGCGAAGGCATCCGTCATACTTGGCGTGGTGACCGGCCACAGATATGCGCTTGAACTGGACACCGAGTCAGGCTTTATCATAAGAGACGATGCAAACGGCGGGATCCACAGGATGGTCACCACACTGTCGGGAGGAGAGACATTCCTGACATCTCTTTCACTTGCGCTGGCACTGTCCGAACAGATACAGCTGAAGGGCCAGAGCCCGCTGGAATTTTTCTTCCTGGACGAGGGCTTCGGGACACTGGATCAGGAACTCCTTGATTCAGTAATGGATTCGTTGGAGAAGTTGAGTTCGGATGAAAGGGTGATCGGGATAATAAGCCATGTTCCGGAACTGAAGCAGCGGATAGGGCGGCGCTTGATAGTGACGCCTCCGACTTACGACGGCAGGGGAAGCAGAGTTGGTATCGAGAAAGCGTGACGGCATGTGTTTGACGATCGTTCCGATATGTGTCCGGATGCATGATGGTATAAAGTTTGCATTTATAACCATATTATTATATAATTGTTAGTGTCAGCTTTAGCTTATCGTCATTATTTAAGTAAGGTAAATGACATGCAAATATGCAATAGGGGAGTGATCTGATGGCGGTTCGAAAGGAAGAGAAAGCTTTGAAGAATGCGGTTGTCAAAGAAAAAAAGACAGTCAAGAAGGTTCAGACCGATAATGATGTAAAGCGCAAGGCGGCAAAGCTGGTTGTTGCACATCTTAAGAAAAAGCTTCCTGAAGGTGATTTTATCGGCAGGGAAAACATTACGAACTGGATCAGCGGTATGGAAGAGTTGCTGATCAAGGAAGAATTCGTTTTGATCGACTATATTGAAAAGAGACGAAATCTTAATGATATCATTGAACGCACAGATGATGAAGAACTGACGTTCAAGCTGCGGGACTCGTGGTACAGTCTGGGTAAGGCCCTCGACAAGAAGGTCAAACAGAAATAATCCAGATGCGCGAGCCCGGTGAAACCGGGTTTTTTTATTGGAGGAGAATGCGGGATGATGATTATTTCCAGAGTATAAAACATCATCCCGCATTTTATGAAGACTGTCAAAATTGATCATTTGAGCTGTTCATCCTGCTGAGCCAGCTGCGTCCGTTTTCTATGGCTGCCTTGACACTTTCCGGAGCCGGACCGCCCGGAAGATTTCTGCCCGAAACGCATTTCTCAAGACTGATTTCCGAATATACATCAGCCTCTATTTTTGGTGAAAATCCCTTAAGCTCGTCCATCGTGAGGTCACTGATCGATTTACCATTGTTGATGCAGTACAGGACCATTTTACCGATGATCTCATGAGCGCTGCGGAACGGGATTCCTTTCCTAGTCAGGTAATCCGCTATATCGGTGGCATTTGTGAACCCGCCGGAGGCGGCTTTGTACATGTTTTCGCTTTTTATATCCATTGTTGAAAGCATCTTCGTGAACACCGGCAAGCATGCCTTTACAGTATCCACCGCATCAAATATCGCTTCCTTGTCCTCCTGCATGTCCTTGTCGTAAGCTAAAGGAAGCGCTTTCATCGTGGTCAGCAGCGCTATAAGGGACCCATAGACCCGTCCGGTTTTGCCCCTGATTAGTTCAGCCACATCCGGGTTTTTCTTTTGGGGCATTATGCTGCTGCCTGTACTGAATGCATCATCCATCTCGACAAATGAGAATTCTGCGGATGACCAGAGTATCAGTTCTTCACAGAACCGGCTCAAATGCATCATCATTATTGACAGGCAGGATGCCAGCTCTATGACGAAATCCCTGTCGCTGACCCCGTCCAGACTGTTTTGGCTTATCTCGGAAAAACCCAGCTTTTCCGCTACATATGCTCTGTCCAAAGGGTAGGTGGTACCGGCCAGTGCGCCAGACCCCAAAGGCATTACATCCATACGGCCGAAGCAGTCATCCAGCCTTCCCGTATCCCGTCTGAACATCTGGAAGTATGCCATTATGTGGTGTGCCAGCGTTATCGGCTGTGCTCTCTGCAGGTGCGTATAGCCGGGCATTATGGTCTGGGTGTTCTTTTCGGCGATGCCGATCAGAGTCTCCATGAGGCTGAACAGCATACCCTTTATTTCCTTGATCTCATCCTTCAGGTACATGCGAATGTCAAGCGCCACCTGGTCGTTGCGGCTCCTTCCTGTGTGGAGCTTTTTGCCTGCGTCGCCAATGCGCTCGATGAGTATCTTCTCTATATTCATATGGATATCTTCAGCATCCACCTCAAACTGGACCAGACCGTTTTCGATATCACGGAGGATCTCGCCGAGTGTCCTGCATATCAGATCAGCATCAGCAGCAGGGATTATACCGCATCTGCCCAGCATTTCGGCATGGGCGATGCTTCCCTTGATGTCCTGACGGTACATCCGTGAGTCGAAGCTTATCGATGAATGGAAATCGTCCACCGACTTATCTGTTCCTGCAGTAAACCTGCCTCCCCAAAGTTTCATACATCATTCCTCTTTAATTCTTTCTATAATCGCAGCCACTCCGTTTCCGGTCCCATTGATCTGTCTCATTGATAGACCGGATCGGGTAGTTTATTATTACTCATTCTGTACAGACGGCATTTTTCTTGCTTGGTTTGTAACTTCTTATTTGGTTTATACCTTCCGCTGGTTCTGCCCACCTATTTCTTATCCTTCATCATCAGCGCCCTGACCTTGATCGGCAGACCGAACAGATTTATGAAGCCTTCGGCGTCCTTTTGGTTGTAGACCGCGTCTTTTCCGAAGGTGGAAAGCTCTTCGCTGTAAAGTGAGTACGGAGACTGAGCGCCGGCAGGCATGCAGTTGCCTTTATACAGCTTCATGCGCACTGTGCCCGTAACCGACTTCTGGGTGCTGTCCACAAACGCCGACAAAGCTTCCCTGAGCGGAGTGTACCACTGACCGAAGTAAACCAGTTCTGCGAACCGCTGAGCCACGATATCCTTGTAATGCAGCGTGTCCCTGTCAAGACAGAGCAGTTCCAGCTCCCTGTGGGCGGCATACAGTATCGTTCCGCCGGGTGTCTCATAAACACCCCTTGACTTCATGCCAACGAGCCGGTTTTCAACCATATCTGTTATTCCGATGCCGTTTTCACCGCCAAGCTTGTTGAGCTGTTCGATCAGTTCTATCGGAGCGTATTCCTTGCCGTTGATCTTTTTCGGAATACCCTGCTCGAAATAGATCTCGACATATGTCGGCTTGTCTGGAGCCTTTTCGGGAGTGACCATGAGTTTGAGCAGCTTGTCGTACTGGGGTTCGTTCCATGGATCTTCAAGGTCCGAACCCTCGTGGCTCAGATGCCAGAGGTTCCTGTCCATGCTGTAATTGTCCTTTTTAGTGACAGGGATCGGAATGTTCCTTGCCTGTGCATAATCGATGGCATCTTCTCTGGATTTGATATCCCAGATCCTCCACGGAGCGATTATCTTTAACTGGGGTGCCAGCGCCTTGACTGTCAGCTCGAACCTGACCTGGTCGTTTCCCTTGCCGGTAGCGCCGTGACATATGGCTGTAGCACCTTCCTTGAGAGCTATCTCCACCAGCCTTTTTGCGATGATCGGCCTTGCAAAGGAAGTACCCAGCAAATATTTTCCTTCATATATAGCATGAGCTTTAAGAGTGGGATATATGAAGTCTGTTATGAACTCCTCCCTGAGGTCTTCTATATATATTTTGCTCGCACCGGTCTTTATCGCCTTTTCATTTAGCGGAGCAAGTTCTTCACCCTGTCCAACGTCTGCTGCCATGGCTATGACTTCATAATCATAATTTTCCTTCAGCCATGGTATGATGATCGATGTGTCCAAACCGCCTGAGTAGGCCAGTACTACTTTTTCCTTCCCTTTCATATCAATTCCTCCGTATCTATGTTAGAATATTAGCGGTATGATATATTCATAGCTATTTTTCATCTTGTTAAGATTATACAACATTATGCATAATTATGCAATAAATATAGGTGGATTTTATGGTCATATTGGGAATCGATCCTGGATTTGCAATTACGGGATATGGTATAGTAAAATATGAAGGGAACAAATTTTCGCCCGTCGACTACGGCGCGGTACTTACAAAGGCCGGGGAGCCTTTTGCACAGCGGCTTTTGAAGCTGGATGACGAGATCGGCGGGATCATCCGGAAGTTCAGGCCTGATGCCATCGCAGTGGAAGAACTGTTTTTCAATAAGAACATAAAGACAGCCATAACGGCTGCTCATGGCAGAGGTATAGCGCTGGCTGCGGCTGCAAGATCCGGGATCGAGGTATTCGAATATACGCCGCTGCAGGTGAAGCAGGCGGTGGTTGGCTATGGGCGGGCTGAGAAAGCTCAGGTGCAGCAGATGGTGAAGGTGATACTGAATCTGCCGGAGATCCCGAAGCCTGATGATACGGCGGACGCTCTGGCAATAGCCATATGTCACGGCCACTCCTGTAAACTGGCCGGCATCGGCATAAGGTGATTTTGCAAAGCACCAGGCTTTTCGAAAAACAGAAATGAACTCCAACTTACTACGTAACACATGGAGGCAATATGTACGCATACATAAAGGGCAAGCTGGAAGCACGGGGAAGCGACTATATCGTGATCGAGGCAGGCGGTGTCGGATATATGATATTTACGACACTTACCACGCTTGAGGCGGCGGGCCAGCTGGGGAGCGAATTCAAGGCATATACACATCTGCATGTGAGAGAGGATGCCATGAGTCTGTATGGCTTTGCCACACACGAAGAGTTGTCTGCATTCGAGTTGCTGCTCACGGTCTCCGGTGTCGGCCCCAAAGTCGCATTGTCGCTTTTGTCTGCCGTATCGCCGTCAAAGTTCAGCCTTGCCGTCATCACGGATGATGCGAGGACACTGACAAGAGCCCAGGGTGTAGGAGCTAAAATGGCTCAGAGGATAATACTTGAGCTAAAGGACAAGATCAAAAAGGAACAGTTGGCTGTAAATGCAGGTATGGGCACAGAAACCGCTGCGGCAATGCAGGAAGGATCCAGAACAGCCGAAGCCGTCAGTGCGCTTATGGTGCTTGGCTATTCCCAAGTCGAGGCCAGCAGGGCTGTAGCAGCCGTCTATTCGGACGACCTTGATCTTGAATCTATCATCAGGAACGCTCTGAAAGGTCTTGTAAGATAGAAGCGGCAGGATCCGGGATCATGAAATATACGGGGGATGAGCAATGGATGAGGAAAGACTGACCGATGCGAACATCGTCGGCGAGGATATCGACGAATCCAGTCTGCGGCCGAGAAGGTTCAATGAATATATAGGGCAGACGAAGGTAAAGGAAAATCTGAAGGTGTTCATAGAGGCTGCCAAAAGACGCAAGGAAGCGCTGGACCATGTACTGCTGTATGGTCCGCCCGGATTGGGCAAAACAACGCTTGCCGGCATCATAGCCTCGGAGCTTGGCGTAAATCTCCGCATCACCTCAGGCCCAGCCATAGAGAAGCCTGGCGATCTTGCGGCTATTCTCACGAACCTCGGCAGCTTCGATGTTCTGTTCATCGACGAGATACACCGATTGAACAGGAGTGTCGAGGAGATCCTTTATCCCGCCATGGAAGATTATGCGTTGGACATTATCATAGGCAAGGGACCTAGCGCCCGTTCCATCAGGCTCGATCTGCCCAAATTTACGCTCGTCGGCGCCACCACCAGAGCAGGATTGCTGACATCGCCGCTGCGTGACAGGTTCGGCGTCATAAACCGTCTTGAAATGTATACTATAGAAGAACTCAGCCTTATAGTTAAACGTTCAGCATCGATACTGTGCATTGAGATCGATGACAGAGGAGCCGAAGAAATCGCAAGAAGATCAAGAGGTACTCCGAGGATAGCCAACAGGCTGCTGAAGCGAGTCCGTGACTTTGCTCAGATCAAGGCGGAAGGCATCATCGACGAGAGCACTGCGTCTATGGCACTGAATGCCCTGGAAGTCGATAATATAGGCCTTGACAGTACTGACAGGAACATGCTGACCAGCATAATAGAGAAATTCGGGGGAGGGCCTGTTGGCCTTGAAACTCTTGCAGCCTGCATCGGAGAAGAACCGGATACGATCGAGGATGTCTACGAGCCATACCTGCTGCAGCTTGGTTTTATAAACAAAACCCCGAGAGGCAGGATGACCACGAAACTTGCTTATGATCATCTGGGAGTAAAAATGAAGGGCGACTGGTATCAGCAGGAAGAGATAAAGCTTGACTGATGTCATGCCAATGGCTCATACAAGGTAAAGCTTAAAAATTCTATAGACATATAATGATGCAGATAGTATAATAATTCCTAAAATAATTAACAGAGCAGGTATTATGCGTTAAGTGTTAGAGAATGGGAGTAGAGTCTCTAAACGAAAAGCCGGATTTTATGGCTTGCGGTATAATACTACATCCGCTGTTACACATAAGAAGTCTTTCATTTTCTTAATGTGACAGAGATGCTTACTGTTGAGAAATACGTTTTGAGAATGGAGGACAGAAGATGGATTCCAAAAAGAAGTTTTTCTCTCTGAAAGCAGTTATACAGACCGGTCTTTTTATTGCACTTGCCCTTGTTATCAGAAATTTCAGCTTCATGATTTATTTTGGCGGCTCTGCAGGCATGCGGGTCAGTTTGGCCGGAGTGTTCACCAAACTTGCGGCGATATTGTTTGGGCCTTTCTTTGGAGGAGCTGCTTCTGGTCTCACAGATGTACTTGGATATCTGCTGAAGCCTGAAGGGGCTTATATTCCGCTGCTTACTGCTACAGCTGTTTTAGGCGGAGTAATAACCGGGCTTTTGTGGAAGATCACAAGGGGTACGGACACTAACCTGTTGAGACGGATTTACTTTGCTATCATTGCTTTTTCTGGTGTAGTTGGCATAGTGAACCTCATATCCATAATATTTTTCCCATCCGGCTATTGGACAGATATTCTGAGCAAACTGGGCAAATACAGGGATTTGGCTTCAATTGGCCTGATCGCCACAGCTTGTATTGGAGCCGTATTTATCATTGCAGACATCATCATCAGGAAGAAGAGCAAAGATTCTTCGATCCGGAATGACGTTTTCAGAACTGCAATCATTACAGGCCTGAGCGGCATTATCGTCACTACTTTGAACACCTTCATCCTTCGGATTTTCATACCATCGCTAGGCAAAATGGGTTTTTTAGTATTCTGGATCCCCAGGCTTGTGGAGGAGATCCTGGTGACGCTGGTGCAGGCATATATCATTTCATTGCTTTTGCATATCTACAGAAAGTATAAGCTGTCCAACTGAGAATGTGCTAGTGGCAGAACCGCGCATTGACTTGATTATAACTCGATGCGCGGCGACGTGCTGTCGTTTGTTGGCAATAACGATTCTTCGATAGTAAACATCGGCGCAAGCCTCGTTATTTTACTTTATAAACACATTTTTACAAAAATACTTGTCTTAAGTTGGCATTTTTGTCCACCTAATATATAATTAAACTGTACTCTGAATGGGCAATTATGATTACAGCGCGTTTTATGTACCATTTTTCAACTTTTGGGCAGATATCTGACTTTGAAGAACTTTTTTAAGGCGGGACGGTCTACATAAGACTGGAACTAACCAAATTATCAGGCTAAAAAATGGGAAAAACTAGAGGTTGAGTGCCCAAAAGTTGAAAAGCGGTTCAATAAATAAATAGAGAATTAAACATCGAAGGGGCCCGGGCCGCCAGGCTG
>CAZQUQ010000077.1:0-12759 GCA_964596445.1 uncultured Oscillospiraceae bacterium | reverse complement strand
AAATATCATCACCTTTACTGGAACGAGGCCGGCATACTGAAGGATGATGGAGAAGATATTCCGCTTGGAAGCTATATACTGCATCTTGCCGACAGGGTGGACGTTCTGACGGACAGGACCGATGAGGTGCTGCAGCAGAGAGAAACGATAAGGGGGATCATTCGCAAAGGCTCAGGGACGATGTTCATGCCTGATGCAGCGGATGCTTTTCTGAGATTGTCCGAGAGAGAGTATTTCTGGTTTGATTTAATAAGCCCATACATGGAAGATCTTCTCAAAGATATGATGAAGTATGACAGGACAGCTGTCGGTATGGAAAAAATGCTGACGATCGCCCGGACATTTACCGGTATAATCGATTACAGGAGCAAATTTACCGCAGACCATTCTATAGGAGTAGCTGAATGTGCCAGTCAGCTGTCACAAAAAATGGGATACAGCAAGAGTGATGTCAGGATCATGAAAATTGCTGGTTTGCTCCATGATCTCGGCAAGCTTGCGATACCGATAGAGATCCTGGAAAAGGATGGCCCGCTGGACCGAAGAGAGTTCAATATAATGAAGAAGCATACATTCTATTCATACAGGATATTAGGCAAGATAAAGGGGCTGGAAGAAGTAAACGAGTATGCATCTTTCCATCATGAACGGCTGGACGGATCGGGTTACCCGTTCAAGCTTGACGGCGGCAGCTTGTCCATGGGTGCGAGGATAATGGCAGTCAGCGACGTATTCACAGCACTGACTGAAAAAAGACCATACAGAAATGCGATGTCAGTAAATGAAGCAATAAAAATCATGAACTCGATGGTCGCCAATAATCATATCGATGGTGATGTCGTAAATGTTCTCAGGCTGCATGCGGACGAAATAAACGAAATGAAGCAGCAAGCGCAGTACGTCAAAGTTCCTGCATTTTCAAGCTAGCTGAATATAGAATGCTAAGCTGCCGGCTGAATGTGGAATGCTAAGCTGGATGAATATATTATGCTTAGCTTGTTGAATATGAAATGCTAAATAAAAGGGAACCCGACAGGGTCCCTCTTTATTTGAGCATATTCCGAACACAGCGATTACAGCGTTGGTCTTTATCAGTAGAATGGATACCCATAAGATCCATAGAAGGGATACCAGAAGAACGGACGCCTTCTCCTGCGGATCAGACTTCCGATGAGAACAGCACCTATAAAGTCTCTTAACAGACGCCTGCTCCCGCCAAAAAACTGCCTTTCATCTGCAACCGGGCTGTTCTTGATCGCAGCTTCGACATCGGACTCCACCTTGTTGTAAATATCAGATACAAGTGAATCGTATTCTGCTTTTGACGGGCATTTCTCGCCATGCTTGCCCATCCATTTGTCACAAACGTTTTCTACCGCCGGCTGGATTACTTTATATGTCTGTGGGTACAGGTTTTCGAGATCTTCCGTCGGCATCTCGGCAAACTGGTTAAAATGCTCCGGTGATACTGCCGTATGATCGTAAGCGTTCGGCATGGGCATCATGCCGGCATTTTGCATCGGCATCATCCCAACATTCGGCATGGGCATCATGCAGGGATTCTGCATTGGCATCAGACCTGCGTTCTGCATCGGCATCATGCCGGCATTCTGCATTGGCATCATTCCAACGTTTTGCATCGGCATAAGTCCTGTATTCTGAACCGGCAGCACATTTGCATCCTGCATCGGCTGTATCTGTGCGTTATCACGGTAATAGCTATACATCGATAATCCTCCTATCCCATATTGGTTTCAAAATTATTCTCCATGTTACAATTTATGAAACTGTTATGGGAAGGGTTACGATTTATTATTTTATGTTAATGATAAATGATGGCAGCTTTAGCCTCCGGCTTTTAACAAATCCGAAAATACTGTCGACAGCGCACATTATTATGATAAACACTGTAAATCCGGTCATCAGGTGCTGGAATGCAGCCTGGAGTTTCGTATAGCTCCAGCCGACCTTCTGTGCGAACAGTGAGATAATACCGCTGTTGAAGAAGTTCGGATCGACGGAAATAACATAGATAAAGATCCCGACTGCGATATTGTATACCGTGTTGAATATTGCCATTGGAAGATACCAGCGCTTGGCTGCAAATTTATATATCGACAACGCGAACTGCATTGCGGTCAAAGCAATTATAGCGAATGTATATCTTGACAGCTGCTCAATATTTATCAGAGGCTCTTTGATTATCAAGGCATCATTGACCATTTCATACCATCCGATGAGCTGTGGCCTCGTAAGCAGCAGGATAGTAAAGAAAACTGAGAAAAAGAGGCCTGTGATTGTTTCTGCTCTGCTTATTCTTCCCTTATCATCAGATGATTGCAGCGGAAGATCATCCACTGTCCATTGCTTTTTGCAGGAAAGACTGTTTCGGCTGACCCCGCTTCTCTCAAACACGACAAAAATTACAGTGACCCACACGCATGCAATCAGTGCGCCTTGAAATGCCGAGGCTATGATTTCTGCTATCAGGTCTCCCGAGTAGGCTATTGCCCCTTTTATCGATATGTCTGCGGTACCTTCCGGCTGACCGAACAGAAAGCTCAGCATCGACAGGAACGCAGACACGATGGCGACTATACCGACTGCCAGCTTCAGTACGGAAATGTAGTTATCATATACGGCCGGGCCTATCAGATATTTTTTATCCCTTATGTATGAACCTGCAAGTATGACCGGATCACCTAGTTTTTCGAGCACTGTGCGGATGTCCTTATCCGTGGGGGCATCAGGCAGCATATCCATTATATTGCCCCTCATTTCATTGATAACATCCTCTCTGATTTTTACGGGCAGGTGCTCTGCCATAACAGCCAAATAATGTTCCACAAGCTCCATCTCACTCATTCTCATCATCCTCCATCATCAACGACTCAAGCTGTTTGGAAATTGATTTCCATTCAGCCTTCAAACGATCATATACCATTTTGCCCTGAGAGCTTAGCACATAAAATTTTCGTGGTCTGCTTTCACTGGTATCCCATTGGCTCATCAACAGTTCCTGCTTTTCCAGCCTTCTGAGAAGAGGGTAGAGTGTACCGGCCTCAATGACCGTGTTTTTCTCCTCCAGACGCTGGACGAGTGAATACCCGTACTGAGGCTGCTTCAGCTGGCTCAGCACCGATAATATCAATGTGCCTCTCCTTAGCTCTACAACTAAAGAATCTATTAGTTCGTCCATTGAGTCCATTTCATCACCTCGAATGAATTATACTGTATGACACACACTATTGTCAATATTATAATATTAATTTATTGCAAATAATATGAAAAGTTTATGAAAATTATTTTCATATGTTCCAAGGGGAGCGGGAATGTTATATCCTGCGTCTAATAAGTGAAAGGCACTGCTGAGGAGTGTTGCCGAAGATAAAGAGTGAAGGAGGCAGAGAATGTATTCCCTTTCGGTACCAAAGGAGAATGAACCCGGGCAAAATGCAGAAATAGCAGAAGAAGTGAAGCGTATGATGGACCAATACGGTAACGATGTGCTGAGGACTGCCTTTATGTATCTGAAAGACAGGCAAAGGGCTGAGGACGCCTTTCAGGAGGTCTTTATCAGGGTGTTCAGGAAGTATGGGGAATTCAAGGGCGAAAGCAGCGAGAAGACCTGGATCATAAAAATCACGATAAACCTCTGCAAGGACATATTAAGGAGTTCATGGCTCAAGAGAGTAGTGATCACAGACCGTATGGGAACCCGGAAGAGCGCTTCCGATATAGAAGAAAGGTTCATCAGGAAGGATGAGAACAAGCGAATATTCAATGAAGTGCTGTCTCTTCCGCCCGTGTTCAGAGAGGTCATAATACTGTATTACTACCATGGTTATGACACCCCTGAGATAAGCAGCATCCTGGGTGCAAAAGAGGGGACTGTGAGGAGCAGGCTCCACAGGGCAAGGGAGCTGCTGAAATCGAAGCTGGAAGGGAGGCTGGAGGCAGGTGAGTGATATCAGGGATTTCAGGAAAATTGCAGATGAAGAGATGTGCGATATAAATGTGACAGAAGAAATGAAAAATGCGGTTATCGACAGATGCATCAAAAGGTGGTATACGCGAATGCCTGTGTTGAGGCTTGCTGCAGTTGCAGCCTGTGGAGTATTCATTTTCAGCGTGCTGCATTTTACGGGGGTATTGAAGCCTAATCTGCCGGATCTGCCGGATTACCAGGTAAAGAGCCATGAAAATCAGCAGCCCGGCATTTTCGCAGTGCCGGATGGGGAAGAATCGTTGCCTGGCGACTCCGGTATCAGCATAATGAATGAACCGTTTGCAGAGTGGCAGCCGGATTCACTTGAGGAGGCAGGCCGCAGCTTTGGCGAAGGCTTTCTGGCACCGACCCATATACCGGAAGGATATAAGCTGATCGGCATATATGCGTCGGGAACGGAACAAGGCCGGGCAGACAACATAGTGATCAATTACAACGCAGGCGAGCTTACGTTTGTAATAATAGAGCAGAAGACAGAAGAAGCCGGAGAATATGCAGGCTTCGAGACAGTCGATATAAACGGGAACAGCGGATATATTATATCAAACAATGCAGGAACGGTAGCATTCACGCAGCTGTACTGGGCTGATGATGGTGTTATGTACACCATATCGGGAGCGATGACGAAAGAAGATGCGTTAGAAACGGCAAGATCGATGAAGCCGGCCGTGCAGGAGTAAAGCTGTGGTGCAGCTGCGTAATAGCGAAACATTGTTGCAGCCGTCCAGAAAATAAAGCTGTCGTGCATTTGCTCAAAAAGAGAAGCAGAGACACAGCAGTGCAGAAAATATAACAGGATCACAGCTGCGCATGGATTTTATAGAACCACAAACTAATATTTTGGAGGGATGATCATGTTTAAAGCAAAATTTGTAAAAGGTTTCGTAATAGGTTTAGGTCTGGCAATAGCATTGTCAACAGCGGCATATGCGGAAGAAGCAAAAGAAGAAGAATTTACGATACAAATAACAAGCATGGAGGAGCAAGCCGGAGAGATTCCGCCTGATGCACCGATTTCAAATAACGGCCAGGTCATAATGCCGGGCGACAGAGACGGTGCAGCCGTAAGCGGCCTTGCGGGAAACGGGACAAGCGGTTCAGTGGGAGCAGCGGAGCCTGCAGATGCTGTCGGTATGGTGAACGAGGATATATACCTGAGGCAGCTTGAGGCAGACAGGTACCTGTTTGCAGATCATGCAGATGAAATAGCAGCACGTGGTATTACTGTAACTCACACTGCCCCAACTAATGAATATGTTGAAATAGGGATCATGCCATTTAGTGAAGAAAATGCTGAATTTATCTACCAGGCTCTGGGAAGAGATAAGATAAAGGTCGTCGAAGGTATACAGGCTGTCGCTTATGATATGGGTGCTGCCGACGGACGGGAGATTTATTATACCACAATGATCTCTGATGATACTGAGAAAGTATCTGTTCCTGTTGACGATCAGATCGTATCGATAACTGCAGATGCTGTATCAACAACGGCAGCATCAACAGATCCGGCAGTTTCCGCAGGTTTGATCGCAGCTGTCGCAGCCGCTGCAATAATACTATCGGGAGGTATTCTTCTGACTACCCGCAGGATGAAGGCGGCTAAGAGATAAATGTATATTTGAAAATAAGCCTGTAAAGGCTTATTTTTTTGAAGAAATTCCATACACAATCTCGTATATATGATCAAATGAAAAAATCGGAGGAATATGCTATGATAGTTACAACGACACCTTCCATCGAAGGAAGAAGGATCAAAGAGTACAGAGGAATAGTATTTGGAGAAGTGGTTTCTGGTGTGGATTTCATAAAGGATTTTGCTGCAGGGCTGACAAATTTCTTCGGCGGCAGATCCGGCTCTTATGAGGGAGAACTGATCGATGCCAGAGACCAGGCTGTAATGGAAATGATTCGCAGGGCCGAGCAAAACGGAGCAAATGCCGTGGTCGGCGTAGATGTCGACTACGAGGTACTGGGGCAGGGCGGCAATATGCTGATGGTCACCGCATCGGGTACGGCAGTTGTATTGGAGTAAGGTGGCAGGCTGAAAGCATTCTATATGTGTGTTTATGTGTTTATGTGTTTATGTGTTTGCAAGGATCTTGCATGGACTGCCGGAAAATAATCAAGCAAACAGAGAGACTTAAATGAAATTTCAGCAGATGAGCATGTGTTTAGTGGAAATGATATCGGAATCAGGCTTATGGGACGGCTTCAGTATCTTTGATGATGCCGTCTATAAGTTTGTCTCCGGCTTTATATCCGACGACCTGACCAGATTCATGAAATTCATCACGTTTCTGGGATCAGAATGGTTTGTAACTCTGCTTACAGTGATGGTACCCGCGCTGATTTTCATTCTCCGAAAGAAGGAATGTTACCGCCTTGGACTGTTGATACCAGCCAATATAGCTCTCGGAGCTCTCTTTAATCAAATACTCAAACTGATCTTCGAAAGGCCCAGACCTGAACTGCTCAGACTTGTTGAGGAAACCGGGTATAGCTTTCCAAGCGGCCATTCGATGAATTCGGTGATTTTTTATGGCCTTATTGCGTATCTGATAATAAGGAGGAGCAGGCATTGGAGCAGGTATGCCGTTGCTGCGTTTCTTGGAGTGTTAGTGATACTGATAGGCCTGAGCAGGATCTACATTGGCGTGCACTATGCCAGCGATGTACTGGCAGGCTTCTTGATAGGCCTGGGCTGGCTGGCCCTTGCTGCAAGAATTTCCGATAGATTCTTACCTGCCGAATCCTTACCTACAGTCTAGATCATATTTTGTCATAGAGGATTTTGACTTTCTTTTTGAGTGGCTTTATCCATTTTGTCAATTTTTTCGTTTTGGGGCAGAAAATATGGAAATAAATTGTAATTATATAGACTTATATCCTTGTGAGTTTACATAATATAACGTTTAGCTTCATTATTTTACTAAAAACATGTGATTTAATAATGTGCTTGCCCCAAAGCGAAAAAATTGACAATCTGAGAGTAGCTTGCTGTCCCAAAACGCAAAAATTGGCAATCTTAAAGCAATTCCTGTCCCAAAGCGAAAATTTTGACAATCCGATAGCAGTTCGTTGCCCCAAAACGGAAATTTTGGCAATCTGAGATCAGTTTACTGGCCCAAAGCGAAAATTTTGACACAGTGACTTGAGTTGATGAGGCAACCTGTTGCTTTGACAATACAGGATGGCTTCAGCTGTCCGATACTCAGTATCTATGTTGTGTCATTAGGTAACAAATGTAATAAACTAACAGTCTAATGCATTCAGATATACATCTTTCGGGGAGGGAGTAATTAGATGACGAAACCTCACAAAATAAATTTCTTGTATATCTTGCTTCTGGTCCCGGCAATATGCATTGCCTTTTTTGTAATGTATTTTATAAATAAGTCAAAAATAAATACACCTCCATATCAGTTCAAACAGTCTGTGACTCTAAGCATAGAACAATACATCAATGAAAATCCGAATTATAATGATGATTATCGGGAGGATTTTTACTACCATTTTAACAGTGAAACCAGTATTTCTGCATTTTACAATGCAATTAAAAATAGTACTCCAATGGACTATGACACCTATTTGGCACAGTACCGTCACGATAGAGAGACATATGAATCTATTGTTTTTACATTACCTTGCATAGAAGAAAAATTCAGTTACTTTCCAAGATATTTATACTATTCTAAAGAAGGGTTTTGGCTTAGACTAAAGGAAAATGATAATGAAAAACTCTACGAAATTATTATGAAGCTAAAATCCTCATAATGAGTTAATTGTAATAGCTATTTACTTAGAGAAGAGATTCTATTTTCGACTTAAAGAAAATGATAATGAAAAACTTTACGATATTATTATGAACTTAATGTATTAGCTGCTATAGAGGCTGGCAGGATGAAAACGGCTCATCTTGTTTTATCAGGCTGCTTATGATATAAAATGTATAAAGCCGGATTTGATGGGGGAACAAGATGGAGAAAAATCATGTTATTTCTGCTTACCTCTATTGCAAGAACGACTGGAACGCCGACGAAATAAAAGGTGAATATCTGACTCATATCAATTACAGCTTTGCACTGATCAAAGATGGTGTCATCTCAGCGGCGGAACTGGATAAATTGTATGAGATCAAGGTTTTGAAAAAGCGGTTCCCCCACTTGAAGGTTCTCATCTCAGTCGGAGGATGGGGTGCCGACGGATTTTCCGACGCAGCGGCGACCGGTGAAGCAAGATCGGTGTTTGCCCAATCTGCTGTTGAGTTCATGAAAAGCAACTGCTTCGATGGTTTGGATATAGACTGGGAATACCCGTGTTCTTCGGACGCGGGTATCAAATCGCGGCCTGAAGATAAGGAGAATTTCAACCTTTTACAGGAGGAGCTAAGGTGGGAACTGGACAGGTGCGGTGCCAAAGATGGGAGAAGGTATCAGCTGACAGCTGCAATTGGAGCAACACCACATACTCTTCGCTTTTATGATCTGAAAAGTATATCCGGAATTCTGGACTACATAAATCTGATGACATATGATTTTACACACGGTTATTCAACTGAAACCGGCCACCACACCTGCCTTTTTAGTCCAAACGCATGCAGTGATGCACCGTCTGCCGATACAGCAGTGAGAATATGCCTGGACAGCGGGATACCTGCAAGCCGTCTGGGGTTGGGATGTGCCTTTTATGGCAGGGGATGGGATGTCTCGGACAGATCATCAAACGGTCTTTATGCTCCGGTAGCTTCCGAGTGTATTTCATACTCCTACAGAAGGTTGGCGTTGAGTTATATCAACAATAATGGATACGGCAGATACTGGGATGACCATGCAAAAGCGCCGTATTTGTGGAATGGAAAGCATTTCATCACCTACGATGATCCCGAATCGTTGGGACACAAGGCTTCCTACATAAAGACACAGGGTCTTGGCGGCGTCATGTTCTGGGAGTATTCGCAGGATTATAACAATGAGCTGCTGAAAACGCTTCATTCGCATCTGAAGTGACATAAAGCGGATTACTTCATAATTCGTGCATGAAGTGACATAAAGCGGATTACTTCATAATTCGTGCATGAAGCAACATAAAGCGGATTACTTCATAATTAACGCATGAAGGAATATATAACAGATAACTGCATAATTCATACCTGAAGCAACATATAGCAGATAACTGCATATTTCACACCTGAAGTGACATGCAACTGATTGCTGCATAGCACAATTTTACTATCATAATAATTCGATATATAGATTAGTAAACGATATGGGAGGATAACTCCATGCTGGATCAGGAGCGGCTTGACGATATTAAAAGGAAGCTGAGAAGACTTAAGAAGCTTGAAATCAGAATACGGTTTGAAGGATCCTTCCATGCTGCTAATTACAGTGCAGGCATCACATCAAAAAACAGCCGAGTAAAGCTAGTCTGGGACGATTTCTTCTGTTTGGGGGACAAGGGCAATTCAAAAGCGCGGTATGGTCTGGAAGAAGTAGCTGCCATGGACAGAGAAGCATATAAAAATGTAATCGATGAATTCTTCTTCAATGTTTATTACAGATATTATACCGAAAATGGAATCACAGCCTCGCACCTATACGATCCGGAGATTCTGAACTGGATGGGGCTTCCGCATGACGCCACCGCTGATGATATCAAAAAACGCTTCAGGGAGCTTGCCAAGAAGTATCATCCTGATACAGGCGGAGACAGCAGTGATTTCATCAAGCTGATGGAAAATTATCATAAACTGGTCGATTGACGGGAGTCAGGCTTTACTGTAAACTATTATAAAAATAACCAATCAATCTATTCGGAGGTAATCCATGGCAATTTTCGATGTTGATAAAGTCTCAAAAGAAATCGAATCATACTTTGACTGTGAAGATGAGCATAAGAAGATAAAGGGAGCTGCTAGATACCATTATTCTGCAAATGAAATGGATAAGGTGCTTGAACCATTCATTGGGAAGCCAGAGGAGTTCATCTCTTTCCTTGAAAAAACCTGGGGCTGGAAAGTAACATTCGACAAAGAGAATGGTGTAATCATTGCAGATGAAAACAAGCCTTACTGCATATGCCAGCTAAACGAAAAGGTCAAGTGCTCCAAGCTGTGTTATTGCTCTGAAGGATTTGCAGAATTGATGTTCGGCAAGGTTTTTGAGCGTCCTGTTCAGGCAGCTGTAAAAGCATCTGTACTGCGCGGCGACAAATCCTGCATATATGAAGTGAAATTAGGCAGATAAGAATCATAACTCCTTAATTTCGTTGTCTTGTATATAGAAGCATGACGCAATCGTTTCTTTCCTGATCTCCTTGATTTGGTTCTTTATCTGGATCATGGTATTCGGGTATGCCCGTTTCAGGATGTTCACTTCGCCCTCACCCTTGACCTTGAAGTACTTTTGGATCAACCTGATCTCATTCTCAAGACGCCTTACTTCGTCCTTGACGCTGAAATACTTGTCTCTTGCCGCTTCATACTCCTTGTACTGTCCCGAGCCGTTTTCAATGTAACTGGAGAAGACCGCATAAAGCTGCTTTGCCTTCGAGAGATCGACGCGCGCTTTGAGCAGTGAGTCCTGGAGCTTGTCCAGTTCATCTTTCATCTTTTTCCGGTTGAAGCCGGTCACCTTAATCTGCGTGCGTTTTTCAGTCTCGTTGCCTATATACGCCGCTTCCACCTTTTGCTCAGCCTCTATCGTCCCGCCGATTATCTTGCCTTTGGACGATTCGACGATGACTTGCTTTGCCTTGATATCGCTGCCTAAAATATAATAACCGACATATACAATGCCGCTGCATATGACAGTTGCATCTGAGATGAATTTGGTATAAATATCTTTATTGGATCTTATGACAGCCTTGTTCTTTCCGGCTATGCCGCCTTTGACCAGTATATTGCCGCCCCGGCTGACTACTTCCTTCACGCTTCCAATGCCGAACTCGCCAAGGATCTCGATGTCATCCTTTGCGGAAACAGAAAAATTATCGGCTATGGAGCCTTTTATAGTCAGGAAGCCGTCAAAATCTATATTGCCTATATTGAAATCGATATTGTCCGTTATTTCAAGATGGTTGGAAACACTGATTCTGTCGCCGTCATAATGTACTGCGCCGTTCATTTTTGAATACAGCTTCGTAATACCGTTATCATATACCTCCCTGACCGTGTTCGGGTCATACAGCAGTGGGAGCCGTTTTCCTTTTACCTGATGTATCGTTTCACCTTTAACTGACCTGCCTGATTTTCCTTCGGTGGGATCGGTTCTCTCGCCCAGCCAGTCGCCCTCTTTTACCTTATTGATTAGGTTCAGCTCGTAATAATCCGCCTTGCCGTCTTCTCTGATCTCCGGATTTGGTTCCTTCAGCTCATACATGGTGATAACAGAATCCTGCCCGTGGATCGGCGGTATGCCTCTTGCGATAAGGATGGGTTCCTTGACACGAAGGCCGTTGATCAGGACATCCTTTTTGATTCCGAAGATTACGCCTTTGTCTCTCAGTTTTTGCATTATTTCCTTTATGATCTCGCTTTTGTTCTCTGAGAGCTCAGATTCTTCCAGATGGAGTGTAACATAGGCATTCAGGTCGTTGTCGGCAAACTCTATAACTATACGCTCGTCGATCTCACCGAATTTGACCGGGGGACGGGGAGCATTGAGCAGAGCATCTCTGATGGCAATGTAACTGGTTATCCTGATCTCCGGATAATTATCTATTATTGCATTAAAGTCCTGGATCGTATAACCATTCTTATATGTTTCGAGGTAGACTCCGTCATCCATCTTTTCGATTCTGATGAAGTCATTTTTAAATATATCCATATTTGCCACCATATCCGTTGTTGTAGATGTTTGCTTGGCTTAGCAATAATAAAAATATTCGACAAAAAATGCAAATATCCTGCTGGTTTCGACGCACTTGATTATATAAGCAAAATTTAATTTTTTCGTAAAGTATACTTGACAAAAGATGCAAAGTTTACTATACTAAAAATGCAAAGCGTACTTTGCATATCAAACAGGATGGAGGTTAGCTTTGAAAACACGAATCCCGGAACTGAGGAAGAAGCATAAATTATCGCAGGAGGAGCTGGCGCTTGCGGTGGGCGTCACCAGACAGACGATAACATCTCTGGAATGCGGGAAATATACCGCTTCACTGGTGCTGGCCTATAAAATCGCGAGGTATTTCGAGCTGACTATCGAAGAAGTATTTGATTTTTCTGAGGTGGAGGATATATAGTATGGAAAAGTATAAAAAGAAGATCCAAAAAAGAATCGGCGTTATGTCACTTGTTATGATAGGCATTGCAATAATATACTTTGTGCTTCCCGTTTATTCGGATGCTCTGCCGCAAATGCCTGATTTCATAAGGGGTTTCCATACAGGTTCTTTTGCCGGTGTAGAGCTGGTCATGGTATTTTTTATCGTCAAATACATAATTGGCATGAGGAAAGACGAATCACTCAGGAAGCTGTACATAGAGGAAAATGATGAGAGGACCAAAATGATCATGGCGAAATCCGGTGCGCTGGGAATGGGCATATGCATGGTCGGCCTGGCTACCGGAACCGTTGTGGCGGGATTTGTGAACCAGACAGTGTTTTTCGCGCTGTTGGGTGCTCTGTTGTTCATAAGTCTGGTCAGAGCTTCAATAAAAGTATATTACCACTTGAAAATGTAGAAAGCGGAGGTGTAATGAAATGAACGAAAAAAGAATGGATTGGCATCTGATTGTGGGACTC
>CAZQUQ010000076.1:0-12811 GCA_964596445.1 uncultured Oscillospiraceae bacterium | reverse complement strand
TTTCCTGGTCAGGCCGGAGGATGGTTATTTGGAGTAACCTGATCCATTTAATTTACATAATATAAATTATAGTTTGGCTCGAAAGGTCCTTGGTTCAATGATGGTACATAAAAGGTAATACAACAACTGAAAATTGTATTGATCAAGGAGTGCAACGGTATGCAAAAATATGCAGTACTCATGGCAGGCGGTTCGGGAACCAGGCTCTGGCCTCTTTCAAAGGAGACCGATCCGAAACAGTTTATACCCATAGAGGATGACAACTCCATGCTGGTTAAGACTGTCAAGCGTTTATGTAAGGTCGTTAAGCCTGAGCAATGCTTTATTATAACAAGCCGGCTTTTGACGGACATCACAAAGAAAACGGCTGATGGATACATTCCCGGAGCAAACATCCTGTCGGAACCGGACAGAAAAAATACAGCAGCTTGTATCGCTTACACAACTCTATTACTGCAGAAAAAATTGGGGGAAGGTATTCTTTGCTTTGTACCGGCTGATGGATATGTAAAGGATGAGGAAGGTTATGCAAAAGCACTGCAATTGGCCTTTGAAACTGCAGAACACATCAACAGCCTTGTCGTAGTCGGGGTCAAACCGGCTTATCCTGCAACAGCGTACGGCTATATCCATGTTGAGCCCAAAGCAGGGGAAAGCACAGAAATATCACCTGTTCTGGATTTTGTTGAGAAACCGGCTCCTGAGCTGGCCGAGGAGCTTATCCGTTCTAATGCATATCTGTGGAATTGCGGGATAGTAGTCGGCACGACGGATTCTATTTTGCGGAAAGTAAAGGAGTTCATTCCCGAGCATTACATTAAACTTTCCGGTGCATTGGCAAAGGAAGAGGATGAACTTGACGCTTCTGTTGTGAAAGCCTACAGTGAGCTCCAAAATATATCTTTTGACAACGGAGTACTGGAAAAATGCGCTTCATCTCTGTATGCTGTGAGGGCTTCGTTTGACTGGGATGATATCGGCAGCATCGATGCTTTGGCAAAAATCCTGGAAGAGGATCCTGAAGGAAATCGGGTGAAGGGGCGTCATATAGCGATAAATACGACCAACTCAGTCATCTACGGGAAAGATACAGCCATCTGTACGATAGATGTCGACAACATGATCGTGGTGGGTACAAAGGACGAGGTACTGGTTTGTCCAAGAAACAGGTCGCAGAAGATAAAGATCCTTGTTGAAAAACTGAAACAGCAGGGCCATGAAGATCTCCTGTGAAAATCGACCATGGTAAACATCTAAAAAAACAACAATATGGAGACATTCTGAGAAATCAAGCCGTGTGGGAGGAAGCCTGATGGCAAAAGCAAGGTTCATGTTAATCAGAGAAATAGGCGCAGGTATGTGGATTGAGCTGCACCATGTCCTGGGCCAACTTCTCGCTGCAGAGATACAGCAAAGGATCGCTGTTGTTTACTGGGGCAAAGGAAGCTTATATGCGCCTTCTGATGATTCCAATGCATTCGAACAGTTTTTTCTGCCGGTATCGAACTACAGCATTGATGATCTGAAGGGTGCAGATGTCTGTGTCAGTGATACCTACGCCGATGTGGAAAAAATCATGCCTATGATTCAGAAGGAGCACCAGCTTTACTGGCTGAGCCGCAGGGATCTGTTTTACAGGCTTATTTGCAAATACATCCGCCTTCAAACAGAGGTCCAGTCATTTATCGATGCTTTTTACGACAAGCATATGAGAGATGCCGCTTTTATTGCTGTGCATATCCGAGGAAGCGATAAAATCGCAGAAGTGCAGCACCTGCATGAGCTAAACAGCCGGTATTCGGCTGAAATAGATATGGTTTTGAACGCAAATCCGGGCATGAAAATATTCCTGATGACTGACTGTATTGAGATTCTGGAAGAGTACAGGCAAAAGTATGGCAGCCTTCTGGTCAACACTGACTGCAAAAGGACCCACAGAGACGGTCTTGGGGTCCATTTCCTGGAATACCGGGACAATAAGCTGAAGGGTCTTGAAATCATCCGGGACACATGGCTCGCCTCAAGGTGCAGCTATTTCATCGGCAACGGCTATTCCAACGTATCGGCGGGCGTCAGTGAACTGAAGGATTGGAATGATGACAGGATCAAGCTTTTGTATTAGCAGAAAGAGGGATGAAATATGACTAAAAGCAAATGTATCGAAATGTATAAAACCATGCGGCTCATCCGCCAGATCGAGCAAAGGATCAATGATGAATACAAGTTTGACGAGATAAAAACACCGATACATCTGTCGATAGGGCAGGAAGCAGTGTCGGCCGGTGTTTGTGCTCACCTTCGCAGGGATGACTATGTTTTTGGCACTCATCGGAGCCATGCGTTATATATTGCAAAGGGTGGAAATATCAAAAAAATGATAGCCGAACTGTACCTGAGAAAGACAGGATGCGCACAAGGAAGAGGCGGGTCGATGCATCTTGTCGATCCGGATGTCGGGATCCTTGGTTCTTCAGCCATCGTCGGAGGGAATATCCCGCTGGGGACAGGCACGGCTCTGGCGTCAAAGCTGCAGCAGAACGACAGGGTCACCGTTGTCTTTTTCGGAGATGGTGCTGCTGATGAGGGGACGATCCATGAAAGCCTTAACTTTGCTTCGCTGAAAAAACTGTCGGTAGTGTATGTGTGTGAAAACAATTACTACGCCATCAATTCACACCAGTCGGCACGGCAGGCAGGCGACAACATATATAAATGGGCGCGGAATTACGGAATGCCAGGCTTCAGGATCGACGGCAATGACATAACTGTAGTATCAAGATATGCAAGGAAAGCTATTGCCAGATGCAGGAACGGGGACGGTCCTACGCTGCTGGAATGTCTGACTTACAGGTGGAAGGGACACATAGGGACAGTGGACGATGTGGGTGAAGGCTACAGACCAAAGGAAGAATATGACTATTGGGTATCGAAGTGCCCCATAAAACAGTTCTCGGAGCTGCTGAAGGATAAGGGGATCCTGACTGATGCCCTGATAAAAAGCATCGACCAGGAAATAAACGATTTGGTTGAAGAAGCATTCCGATTTGCACAGAACTCTCCAAAGCCCTCACCTGATGAACTGCTCGACTTTGTCTACGCAAATTAATGTTGGGGGACAGTTCTTCAAAGAGGGACAGTTCTTCAAAAGTAGGGGACAGTTCTCCAAAGAGGGACAGTTCTTCAACTGAATGAATGATGCGTACTGCTTGGCTGAAAGGAGGATTTATATGCCGTGGACGACAGTTCAGGTAGAAAAACTTGATAACTTTTATATAGCGGGCGACTATGAAGGCGATCGTGTGATCACATACAAGGATGCGCTTCATGAAGCTTTGGATCAATCGCTGGCAAGGGATCCCGGAGTTTTCATCATGGGTGAAGGAGTGGATGATGCTGCAGGTGTGTTTGGAACCACCAGGGGACTGAAGGAGAAATACGGCGAAAACAGAGTATTCGACACACCGATATCAGAAAATTCACTGACAGGGATTGCAGCCGGAGCTGCCATGGCAGGTTTGAGGCCGATATTCATCCATGCGCGGATGGATTTCCTTCTTCTTTCATTTGACCAGTTGGTGAACCACGCATCCAAATGGAGCTATATGTTCGGAGGAAAGGTAAAAGTCCCGATGGTGGTAAGAACTATCAGCGCAAGGGGGTGGGGATCCGGTGCGCAGCATTCGCAATGCATCCAGGGAATGCTGATGAATGTTCCCGGCCTGAAAATCGTAGCTCCTGCTACACCATACGATGCCAAAGGACTGATGGTATCTGCCATTATCGACAACAACCCGGTATTATATGTTGAACATCGCTGGCTGCACAAAACAACAGGATATGTTCCGGAAGAGCTCTATTCGATCCCCATCGGCAGGGGGGTTATCCGTCGGAGGGGCGAAGATATCACTATTGTGGCTGTGTCATATATGGTCGTGGAAGCATTAAAAGCAGCCCAAAAGCTTCAAAAATCAGGCATATCCGCCGAGGTCGTGGACCTGCGGACATTGAAACCCATCGATGAAGAAATACTGACAGGCTCCATCGTAAAAACCGGAAGGCTGCTGATTACCGATACCGGATGCAGAACAGGCGGAGTTGCTTCAGAAATAGCTGCAATTGCAGCCGAAAAGGCATTCCATCATTTGAAGAAGCCTATCAGGAGGGTGTGCTGTCCTGATACACCGACACCAACCAGCGATGTGCTCGAAAAAGCGTATTATCCCACTGCGGATGACATCATCAGGGAAGCTGAAGATCTGGTAAAAGGTTGAAAGGGAGGATGCTTATGGACAGGATGATCGAACAGGACTGTCTTGAATATATAGAAAAAATCGATCTGACTCCGCTGAAAGATAAAACTGTTTATATTACAGGCGCTAACGGGCTCATAGGCACATATTTGATCTATATGCTCCATCTTGCAAATGTTATCAAAGGAATCGGGGTCAATATCGCCGCTGTCAGCAAAAGCCCGCCTGGCAGCCACCTTCAAGATATATTCAGGGATCGTTATACCTTTTTTGCAGCTGATCTGAATGATCCTAAATGTAACTGCTTCGATGTCAAGGCAGATTATATCATTCATGGAGCGACTTATGCCCAGCCCAGGAAATTCATACAGAATTATCTGGATACCATTCATTTGAATACATCAGTGACTGAAAGACTGCTGAGAAAAGCAAAAGATGATGATGCTGTCTTTTTGTTTTTAAGTTCTTCTGAGGTATACGGTGAACCAGATGAAAAGCATATCCCCACCAGAGAGGATTTTCCGGGTTTATGCTCTCCTGTGGATATACGGGCAATTTACTCTGAATCGAAGCGTATGGGAGAAACATTGTGTTTTGCCTACAAAAATTTTGAAAATGTCATTGCAAAAATCGCCAGGATTTCAATGACTTATGGACCAGGTATCAGCTTGAAGGATGAAAGGGTGCTTGCCCATTTCATGAGGCAGGCTCTTTATGAGAGAAAGATCGTGATGCAGGATGACGGGAGTAAGATTAGGACATTCTGCTATATCGCCGACTGTGTGCTGATGCTGCTCAATGTAATGATTTATGGCAAAGACTTCGTATATAACGTAGGCGGTAAAGATGACATCAGCATTCGTTCTCTTGCGGAAGAAATATGCTTGCTGACGGGGAGCACATTGTCCGGGGAGATAGTATATAAAGAATCACCGCAGGACATCAGGGTTTCACCGAAGCTTGTAAAGCTTGATATTACTCAAATCTGCAACGAATTTAACCTTCCTCCTTTCAAGCCATTCAGGGAAGGCCTTGCCCGTACTATAGAGTGGAACAGGGCTGCAAACGGGTCAAGGAGTTTCCAGGCAAGGAGCTGAAACTCCTGCCTTGGCCTGAATCCTCATTCTTTCTTTATTCTTGCACATATATCAGTCGGTATACATAATATTAACTTGAGAAAAGAATTGATTGTAGAAATTGCGAGGTGAACCTTATATGACAGGTGACAGATTTCTGTTAATCAAACCTTGGAGCTACAGGTTATGGTCTGATGTAGAACATGTTCTCGGACAGCTTCTGATCGCCGAGATCACCGACCGTATCCCGGTCATCTACTGGCCGACCCATTGCCTGCATAATGGATTCATTCATACGAACGGATTTGAACTGTTTTTTGAACCAATATCCAATTACAGCATATTCGACTTGGCTAAACCTCAGTATACCTTCTACCCGCCCTTCTGGGATGCAGATAATCTGCTGGCTGAAGATACCGGAAAGGATACCTGGCTGTTCAGAAGCATCGGTGATCTTATAAGCAGCGACGCCAATGTGGTCGTCGGAGATGTTTATTTTTCGATTCCCGAAATTACTCCCTTCCTCACGAAGGATAATGCCGAATACGGCATGACATCAGCTGAGATCTACAGCTATCTCTACAAGAAATATATAAAAATCAAGAGGGACATTCTTACAGAGGTGCAGGGATTCTACCAATCATGGCTCAAGGACGGGCATCCGCTGCTGGCGGTCCATGTCCGGAATGTGGAAGATGACATGATAATCGATGAAAGAAAGGACAGAGCAGATGAGCAATACTGGAAGAGGAACAGCAGAAAGTATGGAGTAAAGAATACACAGGAGCAGAAAATAAAATACCGTTTTTTAGGAAAGGGAAAGCTTCTGAAGGCAAATACACAGTACCATTCGGAAATCCGGAAGCTGGTGGATAAATATGCGATACGTAAGATATTCCTCCTAACGGACAGTGAAGAAGTAACGGAAGAATACAAGAAAATATACGGAGACAGGGTCGTGTTTACGGACTGTAAACGATTAGCAGCCAATGACCGGCCATACGATCTGGAGAACCCCGTTGTGAAGAGAAGAAGTGGAGTAGAAGTTATCAAGGATGCATATCTTGCCGCCCAATGTGACTTTTTCATAGGAAACGATTTTTCAAGCCTTTCCCGGGCTATTTCAAGGCTAAAAGACTGGCCTGCCGGAAATGTAAAGTTACTTTTCCGCCAAAAAAGGAAGCGAAAATACCCAATAAATGTAAAAATGATCACATCTCGGGAAAACAAGATTTTGCGTTCGATTGTGGAGTATTTTAAGAAACTTTACAGCAAAATCAGAAAAAAACTGTTTATTGGGGGTGGGGAGAGTGGCAACTGACCGTTTCCTGCTTATCAAAAGCTGGGGCTGCGGCTTTTGGTCCGATGTGGATCATGTGATGGGTCAATTGCTGGCTGCCGAACTAATGGATAGGATACCTGTCGTTTATTGGGGTACCAACAGCCTGTATTCGGAAGCCTTTAGAGGAAATGCATATGACCTGTACTTTGAACCAGTTTCCAACTATACCATCGAAGAACTGGCTCAACCTGGCTTTACCTATTTCCCTCCTATATGGAACAGCAATAACCTAGCGGTGGAGGATCTTGATAAGGTGGCCTGGGCTTACAGGAATCTGGGCGATATGATGAACAGTGAAGCCAATGTGGTGGTCAGTGATGTCCATTACTTCATTCGTCCAATACTCAGATATATTCCTCAAAGCCACTGGGCTTACGGAATGACTGCACACCAGATATACCGGTGCCTGTTCGACAAGTATATCAGGCTGAAGCCGGATATTCAGGAGGAAGTACAGCAATTTTACGATGAGTTCATGAAGAATGAAAAACCACTGCTCGGAGTCCACATCCGTGGCGGCGATAAGGTTAAGGAAGTTGAAAACCTGTCCCACCTGAACAGAAAGTATCATCAAACGATACAGAGCTTTATTGCAAGGCATAAAATCAAAAAAATATTGGTTCTGACCGACTGCCAGGAAATTCTTGACGATTTTCAGAGACGATATGGGAAGATGGTGATTTTCACTGACTGCAAAAGGGGACAGATCAATGATACTGAAAATGCCCCTCACTTAACCAGCTATTCCGAAAGAAGACGTAAAGGGATAGAGATCATCAAGGACACTTATCTGGCTTCCATGTGTGATTTCTTTATAGGAAATGGGTACTCGAATGTATCATACACTGTAAAGCGTCTGAAGGATTGGCCGGACAGCAATATAGTCCTTTTTTACAGAGATCCGAAGCATGAAGAGAGGCTGGCAAAAAAACGTTTAAAGGCCGATCGAAGGAGAAGAAGAGTTGAGAAGAGCGACCATAAAAAAGAATATCCTGCATTATACGGAGGTGTGAATACGTATGCAGATGAATCGATACCTGTTAATAAAATCACTGGGTAAGAGCATTTGGGCCGATGTGGATCATGTCATATGCCAGCTTCTTGCTGCAGAGCTGACCAACCGGACACCGGTTGTGTATTGGGGTATGGAAAGCCTGTACAGTGAATCCATCGCAACGAATGCATATGAGTTCTTTTTTGAGCCGGTTTCAAACGTTACGGTCCATGATATTATCCGTCCAGGGTATTCGTTCTTTCCTCCTTCATGGAATCCGGAGAATATACTTGCGGAGGACAGCGACAGGCTGAAAATGGAAAACCGTGATCTGAAGAGCCTGATGAAAAGCGATGCCAATATCGTCGTCAGTGATATATATTATCCGTTGAGCTCCATTTTATTGTGGACGAACAGGACGCACTGGTCGTTTGGGAAAACACCTTATCAGGTTTACCGGTACCTTTTTGACAAATATCTGAAGCTGAAACCCGAAGTTAAGCGTGAAATCCAAAGATACATCAATATTACTCCCGATTTCAGGGATGAGAAGCCGATACTTGGGATCCATTGCCATTCAAATGCTATTGTGCATGAAGTAGCACAGATATATGATCTGAACGTGTTTTACAAACCCTATATCTGGCAGTTCATTTCGCAGTACAGCATCAGGCATGTTTTCCTGATAACTGACTCAAATAAAATATTAAGACAGTATAAAAGGCTATATGGAATGAACGGAATGCTTTTGCACACCGACAGCAAAAAACGGCCCCTGAAGGAACGGATCCCCACATATCTTCAGGACTACCCCAATAAAAGACACAAAGGTGTGGAACTGATCAAGGATACCATTGAAGTCATAAAAGACACATATTTGGCTGCACAGTGCGACTTTTTTATAGGCAATGGGTATTCAAATCTATCCAATACTGTCATGCGGCTGAAGGATTGGCCTGAAACCAATATCAAGCTGCTATACTAGGCGGACGTTATACCCTGACACACGGCTGATTTACTCTATAAGAAGATTGCTTTCAAGGGGAGAGGAGGGAAGAATATGCACTCAAATGAAACAATGTATGTGGGATTGATAAAGAGCAAATACCCACAGCTGGATTTGTCAAAGATTGAATTTAATAAAACTGACGGGAGTTATAGTGACATTGCTGTCGTAAATAATGAGGCAGTGTTCAAGTTTGCAAAATATGACTGGAGTTCTGTGTACCTGAAAAATGAAGCAGATGTGGTCCGTTTCATCCGGAGCTTTATCGCACTGCCTTTACCGGATGTGGAAATGATTGAGCCTAATGTATCCAAACATACTTATATAAGGGGATCGCCGCTATATCGAAATGCTCTGCTGAAATCAGACCAGCTAACGCAGGATTTCATTGCCAGACAAATAGCTGCTTTTTTGGAACAACTGCATGCCATACCGGTAAAGAAAGCGCAGACTGCGCAGATCGGTGAGTCGTGTATGAACAGGACAAGAGAAGACTGGCTGGCTGAACTGGAAACGATACAAAGAAAAATATCTGCTTATTGCACGAGTTATGTAAAAGAATACTTGAAACAGATAATCCAGCCTGCCGTTGACAATGAAGAGTTCTTTAGATTTCAGCCTGCGCTTATCCACGGAGATCTGACACCCAGCCATATCCTGCTTGATAGCTCGTCCCGAAAAATCAACGGAATCATTGGCTTTTGCAATGCCGGGTCAGGTGATCCAGCTTATGATCTTGGAGTTCTTCTGGATCATCTTGGGGAAAGCTTTATGCGGCGGATAGGCAAGTACTGCTCGATTTCACCTGCATGTATGGAAAGAGCCAGATTTTATGCTCATATCAGTAGCTTTTTGTGGTACAGCGATGTCTGTGATATGATCACGACACGTGATTTTTCCCGCTTTCAGATCCCGGTGAAAAGCAGGGACATTTCTCCACTGGGGTTGATACCGACAGCGTCCGGGGTTAAGCCTTCAAAAAAATGAATTGTCCAAGCGGGGTACTGAATAGAATGTTACAGGAGTATGTGTTGAGAGATGGTTGTATGAATTACACCGCAGCTGATTTGAACCGCTTGACAATCAAGAGAGCGATTTTTGAAGGATACAGCAAAAAACAGGTAGACAGCCTGCTTGCAAAGATCATTGAAGATTATGCAGAGATGAGTAACAGCATCTGTGAGATGAAATGCCAGATATCTTCATTAAATGAGGCTGTGCAGCATTATAAGGTGCTTGAAGAATCGCTGCAGCATTCCATCCTGGTCGCACAGCATACTGCTGAGCAGATAAAGGCAAATGCATGCGATAAAGCTAAGAACATAGTGGATGAAGCGGAAGCAAAGGCACAGAAGATCATAGATAATGCTGCAGAAGAGGCCCGCAAGATCCAGATCAAATTTGAACAGCTCAAAAGCGAAGTTTTCACATTCAAGACGAAATCGGAAGCACTGATTCAGGCCCAAATGGATGTTCTGAAGCAATTGTCTGTTGAATGATTTTTTGAAAGACAGGAGGACGACATGTTGACCTCCTGTCTGTACCGATTAGAGAACTGTCCCTTTGGGTTTGAAGAACTGTCCCCCAGTTTTGCCAACTACTATTTTTGAGAACTGTCCCCAGCTTTTGAGAGGAGTTGCTTTTTAAAGAACTGTCCCTATCTTCTGAGTGCAGTTGTTTTTTTAGAACTGTCCCCATGTGAAGAACTGTCCCTCAGCTCTCCTGGTGGCGGCTGTTCTGTATGCCTACGTAATATTCGTACTCCCTGCGGATTCCTTCTCTTAATTCCATTTTGGGCTTCCAACCGGTTGCCGAGATACGGGAGTTATCCAAAACTCTCCTTGGCGTTCCGTCAGGCTTTGATGCATCAAATACGATTTCTCCCCGGAAACCTACGACATCGCGGATTATTTCAGCCAACTCTCTGATGCTGGTTTCTTTACCGGATCCGATATTCACAAGCTCACTGTCGTCATAATTCAGCATCAGATAAAGGCATGCATCGGCCATGTCATCTACATATAAAAACTCCCTTAAGGGTTTGCCCGTACCCCATAGTTCAACATATGGCCGATTCTCACATTTGGCTTTATGAAATTTTATGAGCATGGATGGGATCACATGAGAGTTATATGCGTCAAACCTGTCATTGATGCCGTATAGGTTGGCAGGCATTACTGAAATATAACGGGTGCCATATTGCTTGTTGAAGGACTGGCACATTTTGATCCCGGATATCTTTGCAAGGGCATAGGCTTCATTGGTGGATTCCAGCGGACCTGTAAGCAGGTATTCTTCCTTTATCGGCTGAGGACACAGTTTTGGATAAATACATGAGCTTCCAAGAAACATCAGCTTGCTCACATTATTCATAAAAGCGCTGCGGATCACATTGCATTCGATCAACATGTTCTCCATGATAAAATCCGCCGGATAAGTGTCGTTTGCATGTATTCCTCCGACCTTTGCTGCAGCCAGAAATACATATTCGGGTTTTTCTTCCTTAAAAAACTTTTCGGTTTCCGCCTGGTTAGTCAAATCCAGTTCCCGATGTGTCCTCTTTATGATATTCCTGAACCCGTTTTTCTCAAGGCATCTTACAAAGGCTGATCCAACCAATCCGGCATGTCCTGCCACATATATCCTGCTGTTTTTATCCACGCAAATCCCTCCTTAACCCTGTTCCGCTCCTGCAGCCTGGATGTCGCTTCTTACCATCATAGCGACCAGTTCTTCAAAGGATACTTTGGGTTTCCATCCCAGCTTACTCATTGCCTTTGCAGGATCACCCAACAGCAGATCCACTTCCGTCGGCCTGAAAAATTCGCTGCTGACTCTGATCAGTTCTCTGCCAGTTTCCTTATCCACACCTTTTTCATTTATGCCTTCACCTGTCCAGTTCAGCTCGATTCCAATGTTCCGGAATGCCAGTTCACAAAACTCCCTTACAGTATGTGTTTCTCCTGTTGCAACTACATAGTCGTCGGGTTTGTCTTGCTGCAGAATCAGCCACATGGCTTCAACATAGTCACCGGCATATCCCCAGTCCCTTTTTGCATCGAGATTACCGAGGCAGATATATTGCTTTTTTCCGTTCAGGATATCTGCAATACCGGTTGTTATTTTTCGGGTAACAAAGTTTTTCCCTCTTCTTGGGGACTCATGGTTGAAAAGTATCCCGTTACAGGCAAACAGGCCGTACGCTTCCCTGTAGTTTACCGTAATCCAGTATGCATACAGTTTGCTTGCCGCATATGGACTCCTGGGACTGAACGGTGTGTCTTCATTCTGAGGTATCTCCTTTACTTTCCCGAATAGTTCACTGGAGGATGCCTGATAAAATTTGATGTCAGGATTTACGTCACGGATACTTTCCAGGAGTCTGACCGTGCCGACGGCATTTACATCCGTTGTAAATTCCGGCATGTCAAACGAAACTTTCACATAGCTTTGCGCCGCCAGATTATAAACCTCGGCAGGCTCGATCTTGTACAGCAATCTGCTCAGGCTGCCTGCATCGGTCATATCACCATAATGCAAGGTCACTTTTTTAGGTTCATCGAGAAGGTGACAGATCCTTTCCGTATTATCAGTGCTGCTTCTTCTGATTAGTCCATGAACATCATAGCCCTTATTAAGTAAAAACTCTGCCAGATAAGAACCATCCTGTCCTGTTATTCCTGTAATCAAAGCTCTGCTCATTCGGATACCCTCCTGTGGCATAAATGATAATTTCAATTTCTCTCATTTCATTTCATGGAAAACCGCTTTTCTCCACAGTAATGAAGTTAGATAAAACTGGTCTCGGAATATTTATATGCAAACATATTATGTAATGTTACTTATTGCTTGATTCTGAGGGAAAAAGGCACATGCGGAATTTTAATAACGGTGAAGGAAAATGTAACATCCTCTGAATTTGAGAATACGATGTATTGATGTAAAAGCGGATACATTGCCTGTTCTGTACATGCGGCTGCTTCCGCTATACCGATGTATTTTTATTAATCAGCTTCATCAGGAAGAAAGGATGTGACATATTATGCCGACAGTATCGGTTGGAATTCCCGATACGACATTTGTATCATCTTCTCAGCCGACACAAAATTTTTCGTTTTATCCTTTGATGTATGTGGGTGTCGA
>CAZQUQ010000075.1:0-13368 GCA_964596445.1 uncultured Oscillospiraceae bacterium | reverse complement strand
GCTCAGGTCATGCAGCCTCAGTTTATTCTGAAAGGTCCTGTATTTTGAATAAAGGCTGGTATAGGGGGGAGAAACATGGCTGATTACAGACATATCAGGAGATCCATACCGGACAGGGTGTTCGATGTCGTCAATATTCTATTGATGATCCTGCTCATGATTATTATGATTTATCCTTTCTGGAATACCATCATAGTATCGTTCAATGATGCCATCGATGGGATAAAGGGCAGTTTGTACCTGTGGCCGCGGAAATTTACGCTGTACAATTATCAGACGCTTTTCAAGACAAACAGGCTGGTGAATGCATTTTTCATTTCGGTATCCAAAACACTGTCGGTAACGGTGCTCAATGTGTTTTTTTCAGCATTGGCGGCATTTATTATCAGCCGGAAGAATTTCGTGCTAAAGAAAGTCATGACCGTATTCATAGTCGCAACGATGTATGTGAATGCGGGATTGATCCCGACATATTTCAACTACAGGGATCTCGGACTGATAAATAATTACCTGGTATATATAGTACCGGGCATGCTTGGAGCATTCAACATAATGGTCATTAGGACATTCATCAGCGGTCTTCCGGAAAGTCTTGCAGAATCGGCAACGATAGATGGAGCCGGTGAGTTCAGGATATTCATCCAGATAATAATACCATTGTCCAAACCCGTTCTTGCGACTGTCGCCCTGTGGGTGGCTGTAGGCGCATGGAACGAGTGGTTCGACACTTATATATTTGCATCTTCGAAGCAATATCTGAGTACGCTCCAGTACGAGATGATGAAGCTGCTTTCGTCTTCGATGATCCAAAGTGCGCAGCCGGATCCGAACCTTGCTGCCGCCAGCGGAGGTTATGGCGGTACCGTAACACCGAATGCGATACGTGCAGCTATCACTATTATTGCTTCGATGCCGATCATATTTATTTATCCTTTCCTTCAGAAATATTTCGTATCAGGCTTGTATCTCGGCGGTGTAAAAGGCTGAGTCCACATACCTGATATGTTTTGATCCCCAGTTTTGATCCTCAGCTTGCAGCAATGCGGATGGGGGTTTCTTTTTTTATATCCGTTTATATTGATATTAAACTAAATAAGCGTTATTATGGTAAATGGGGTTTGTACTCAGATCTTGCACCTGCTTCATAAGATCAGATTTTTATCGTATGGTTCATGCAATTCTATAAACAGAAAGGAGCTTGAGTAATGGCGTATTTACATTACCCATTATACGAAACAACTGTCTTCGAAGATTTTAGGATCATGACGGAAAATGTTGCAGAGAAATACCCCGACAGAACAGCATTCTCTTACAAGGAAAACCCAAAAGATAAAGAAACGGTCAGGATGACCTTTGCAGAGGCCAGAGACTATATACGGCACATGGGGACCGAGCTCATCCATATGGGATTGAGAGACAAACATGTTGCTCTGATCGGAGAGAGCTCCTATAAATGGATCTGTTCGTATTTTTGCCTGATGTCGATAGGATCCGTAGTCGTGCCCATCGATAAGGATCTGCCTGAGGATGAGATAGCAGGCATCCTCAATTATTCCGACAGTGAGTATATAATCTACAGCAGCAATATCGAGGAAAAGATCCTGAATATCAGATACAAGGTTCCTAATATCAAAACATATATCTGTATGAGCAAAGCTAAGCTGGAAGGCGGTGCCGAGCTGCCCGACATCGTGGCAAAGGGCCGTGAACGCTTCAACAATGGCGACAGATCCTATTACGATTACAAAATAGACAGCGAACGCCTTGCCACAATAGTTTTCACTTCCGGTACGACGGGTAAGGGAAAGGGAGTAATGCTTTCACAGAAGAATATTGTCTCTGACATGACACAGGGGATGTATCTGTTTGATATTACTCCAAAAACGATAAACGTACTGCCGCCACACCATACGTTCGGGTCGACCGTAAACTTTGTCGGACATTATTCGCAGGGCTGTGAGGTATATATTTCCAGCGGCCTGAAGTACATAGCCGAAGAGATAAGGGAGCAGCAGCCGACGCATTTGGTGCTCGTACCGCTGTTTGTTGAGTCTCTCTATAAGAAAATATGGCAGGCGGCTGAAAAGTCTGGCCGTGCAAAAATGCTGCGCCGCATGATAAAAATCAGCAATTTTCTGCGGAAAATCGGCATAGACCTGCGCAGGAAGCTGTTCAAGAGCGTACTGAGCGCATTTGGCGGCAAGCTTGAGATGATCATATGCGGAGGCGCGTATCTGAATCAGGATATAATCGACACTTTTGAGGCGATTGGCGTGACAATACTGAATGGCTATGGGATAACCGAGTGCGCTCCGCTTATTTCATGTAACAGGAACAAGTTTCAGAAAAAGGGCAGCGTAGGCGTGCCGATACTCGGCGAGGAAGTGAAGATCAAGGATCCGGATGAAAAAGGCGAGGGCGAGATTTGTGTAAAAGGCCCCAATGTCATGCTGGGTTATTACAAGGATCCTGAGGCGACCAAAGCGGTATTTGATGAAGAAGGTTATTTCAGGACAGGCGATTACGGACGGCTGGATGAAGAAGGCTGGCTGTATATTACAGGCAGGCTGAAGAACATTATCATCCTCAGCAACGGGAAGAATGTTTATCCTGAGGAGATCGAAGCTGAGATCTCAAGGGTTTTCGGCGTCAACGAATGCATAGTATATGCTGGCGAAAGCAAATCCCAGCAGGAGAAGGAAGTGATCGTTGCAGAGATATATCCGGACTTCGAGGCGCTGAAGGGAAGAGGGATAGAGGATGTCCGGAAGTATTTCGAAGAGGAGATCAAAAAGATAAACAGCAGGATGGTTTCATATAAAGCAGTAAAGAAGGTCAAGATACGTGAAGAGGAGTTCCGTAAAAACACTTCTAGAAAGATACTGCGCTTTGAGATCGATAAGTCGATAGATTAGAGTTGGCTGAAAAAGCGCCGTACGGACAGTATGGCGCTTTTTATATGGTTGCCGCATGGCCGCGTTTTGCATGGATGCATGCTATTTGGGTGCATGTGTGCATGTATCCATATAAAAACATGCTATATCATACTTGACAGAGTTATGCGCTGTAATGTATCATATAACTTGCGCCGGTCAAATAAGGCGCGGGATTGCATATGGAGGGGTTCCCGAGTGGCCAAAGGGGGCAGACTGTAAATCTGTTGTCAGTGACTTCGATGGTTCAAATCCATCCCCCTCCACCATAAGATAAAGCCTGGATGTCTGACATCCAGGCTTTTACATGCTGTACTGCCATAAATTTCTGGGTATTGATGTCAATCTACTTGTATATAACCTTTCTGTATAGCACAAAATTCCAGCTGACCACTGCGCCTATGGCGAATACCTTTGCAATCAGATACTGCAGTTCGAGCCTTTCGGCCAGAAGGTACATTATAAGGTCGGAAGCGCCGATGTTGAATACGAAAAGCGCCAGATACATCGGCAGCTGCCTGCTGAGCTTCATTTTGGATCTGAAGGTCCAAAGCCTGTTCATAAGGAAGTTGAACCAGAACACAACGGTAAGCGCCGCCGAGTTTGCTGCAATTACACTCATACCCGCAAAGTTCCTGAATATGAAAAGCAGAGTGAACTCAATAGCGGCACTTGAGAATCCGGTAACGAGATAACGGATCATCTGGCCGACGGACCCGTTTCCCGGCAGGTATGACAGCAGCCTGGATGTTTTTTGATTCCCATTTGCCAGATCATGTTCCATTATGTTTTGGCCCACTTCCTCTCATTGTGCCGGCAACATCTGTTACTTCTCTATCAGCGGTACTATGATGCTTTCAATATCCTTCTCATTCTTCGGCTTTTCAACATTATCGAAGAGCGACCATGTTTCAGCATGCTCAATTGTGTCGCCTGAATCGAGCAGAGTAATAGGTCCGAGCGTCTCCATTTCGAGGAACCTTTCGTTTGTATAGGTTTCATAAGAGCAGTTGCCGTCCGGGTATTCGATCCCTTCCACATGATCATGGCGAATGACGAACAAATGGCCATGGTTGGCATAAGCTGCCCATCCCGACTCATTCGGCATGCCTATTTTGAAAGCAGTCGAAGCCTTCTTGTCCTGTGCCAGCATTATGTATTTTTCGCCCCACTGGACTCTCTTGTCGTTCATTCTGGTATAAGGCCAGAGTGTGATGCTTCCGTTGGGAAGAAGACCCGTCTCGCGCGTATTGAGAGGTATCACCTCAACGCCGCCGACTGCCATCATGCTGATGCTCCACGGTGCCAGTTCGACTTCCCAAAGGCCTTCGTTCGTAAGCCTGTGGGATACTGTTACATTTGCCGAATCGGGGCTCATCGATATCTCTATTTCTTTCCTGATCCTGGTGTTCGGCTCAGTGTCCTGAGTAAGAACGATACCGTATTTCTTCTTTCTCCAGGCGACTTTCGAATTATCGGGCTCATAGGTACGGACCGGGTGTTCGGGACTGTGCCAGAGTCTGTGGCCACCGAACATCATATGTTCGTCTCCGCCTGTTTTTCCGATGAACTCGGGGAATTCCACAAACTCGTTTTCCTTGCCTGCAAAACCGAAGCGTATTATCCTTGGCCCTACATCGGTCGTTGCAACAAGATCTATTATACCGTTCGAGATCTCTACACAGTTCTTCCAGCCTTTATATTCGATTTTCCTGACAGTTACTTCACCCATGACATTTCCTCCATTCAAATATATTATTTTCCTCTTGATTATATAAAATGCATAAGCTTATCTCAAGCTATTCCAGACAGATATTTGCAATTTTCCGTCCGTTTTTTATTATGCGAATTAAAACAAAGGGTGTACGCATACTAACATAAACAGACATCTGACGGCATGAATGCTGAGGTAAACATGAGAGGGACCAGGTTTTTTTTCGCTGCATCTGTGATCATGCTGGTGCTGCTGTCCGCAAACGGTATATATTTTATGTTGAGCGGAGGGCAGGACATGGGCCGCTTTGAGCCTGAACCGATAAGCGGCGGATATACTGTCAGGTATGGGACGGATATCGCAAGGACCAATATGGAGGATCAGGACGGCAAGCATGACAGTGATCCTGAAAGCATCCCGGGCATGGCTCCTGTCAATCTCATGCTGCTCGGGCTTGACAGGGATAAATCCCGCTGTGATGTGATAATGCTGCTCAACTTCGACCCTGAGACTTCCGACCTGAATGTTCTCTCCATTGCAAGAGATACCCGGATCAGAACCGGAAGGAGCTTTAGAAAAATCAACTCTCTTTATTCCAAAGGGGGAGAAAAGCGTGTAGCTGAAGAGATATCGACGATCACCGGGCTCCCGGTCCACTATTATATAACTGCGGATTTCAAAGGCTTCAGAAAAATTATTGATACACTGGGAGGTGTCGAGTTTTACGTGCCCTTCCGTATGAACTATGATGATCCGACGCAAAACCTCCATATCCATCTGAAGAAGGGTCTGCAGGTTCTTGACGGAAGAAAAGCGGAACAGCTTGTCCGGTACAGGAAGGGCAATTATAAAGGGCAGGGATATATAGAGGGCGATATCGGCAGGATAAAAATGCAGCAGGATTTCATAAAAGCTCTCATCGATCAGAAGCTCAGCTTCAGATATTTGTCAAAGGCCGACGATGTCTTTGCCATCATCCGGGATTATGTAAAAACCAATATTACTCTGTCCGATATTGCAAGATATGCCGGAAGTGCTGCGAAAATCAGGCCTGAAGACTTAAAGACCTTTGTGCTTCCCGGTGAAAGCTGCCTGCAGGGTGATGTATGGTGGTACATATATGACCGCGAACAGGCAGCTTCCATGATCGCAGAAAATTTCAGGCTGAACTGACCGGGCTGCTTGCCTGCCAATCCTGTGCTTCACTTATCGATTGAATTTTCATAATCACTCTGATATAGTTCTAGTAGGAGAAAATAATATCTGTCACATATGGGAGACGTATATGGAAAGAGCGGTACTGACGGTAATCGGCAAGGACAAGGTCGGGATCATAGCTGCTGTGAGCAGGATCCTGGCGGAAAGCAATGTAAATATACTGGACATATCACAGACGCTGATGCAGGATGTTTTCACCATGATCATGCTGACGAACATAAGCGGTTCGAACATCTCCTTCAGTGAACTGTCCGACAGGCTCGAAGCTGCGGGACAGGAACTGGGGCTCTACATAAAGATCCAGCATGAGGATATATTCAACTCGATGCACAGGATCTAGCAGGTCCATGCTGATACCGTGACGGAGGAAATATGCTCAATAAATTCGAAATACTTGAAACATATAAAATGATACACGACGAGTATCTTGACATAAGGACGATCACGATGGGGATATCTCTTCGCGATTGCTGCCATCCGGACGGAAAGGTGTGCAGGAATCGGATATATGACAAGATAACGTCATGTGCGAAGGACCTGGTGAAGACAGGCAGGGATATAGAAAAGGAGTACGGCATACCTATAATAAATAAGAGGATATCGGTGACTCCGATAGCGCAGGTTGCGGAAAGCTGCGATGAGGAAGACTATATCGGATTTGCTGAGACGATGGATAAGGCTGCCGACGAGCTTGGCATAGATTTTATCGGCGGATTCACAGCATTGGTCCACAAAGGCGTCACACCGGGAGACAGAAAGCTGATAACATCGATACCCGAGGCTCTGGCCTCGACGAAGAAGGTATGCGCGTCGGTAAATACTGCTACTACGAAAACCGGCATCAATATGGACGTGGTGGCACAGATGGGCCGCGTGATAAAAAGAGCCGCCGAGCTTACCGCAGATCAGGGCGGTATGGCCTGTGCCAAGCTGGTCGTATTTGCCAACGCTCCTGAGGATAACCCGTTTATGGCAGGCGCATTCCATGGGATAGGCGAGCCTGACTGCGTGATAAATGTCGGAGTGAGCGGTCCCGGCGCAGTTAAGTGTGCACTGGAGAAGGTCAGGGGAGCGGATCTTGGAACCATTGCTGAAGTGATAAAAAAGACGGCGTTCAAGATAACGAGAATGGGGCAGCTGGTTGCACAGGAAGCATCAAAGCGGCTTGGAGTTCCGTTCGGAATAGTCGATCTGTCGCTGGCGCCGACACCGGCGGTAGGGGACAGTGTGGCATATATACTCGAGGAGATGGGCCTGGAAAAATGCGGTACCCATGGCACCATTGCAGCGCTGGCTATACTTAACGATGCGGTCAAGAAGGGCGGCGTAATGGCATCATCCCATGTGGGAGGCCTCAGCGGAGCCTTCATACCGGTCAGCGAGGATGCCGGGATGATCAGTGCGGTACGTGACGGTGCCCTTTCTCTGGATATGCTCAAGGCCATGACATGCGTCTGCTCCGTAGGACTTGATATGATAGCGGTGCCCGGAGATACATCCGCAGACACGATATCGGCGATAATCGCAGATGAAATGGCTCTCGGAGTAGTCAACAACAAAACGACTGCAGTAAGGATAATCCCTGCACCGGGCAAGTTGGCCGGCGATACCGTTGAGTTCGGCGGCCTTCTCGGAACTGCGCCGGTGATGCAGGTAAACAAATACTCAAGCAGCGGGTTCATAAGCAGGGGCGGGAGGATACCTGCGCCGATCATAAGTCTGCGGAATTAATCAGCGAATATATAATCACTGCGGCGAAAGGGGCTGATCGGTATCAATAAGCCATTGATCATTGCACACAGAGGAGCATCGAAGCAAGCGCCTGAAAATACGATGGCGGCATTTCGAAGAGCTCTTGAACTTGGTGCTGACGGCATCGAACTCGATGTACATCTGACCTCTGACGGGTATCTTGCGGTTATCCATGATGAAATGCTGGACAGGACCAGCAACGGCAAGGGGCTTGTCAGGGACAGGACGTTGGCTGAACTGAAGGAACTGGACTTCGGATCCTGGTTTTCAAAGGATTTCAGCGGCGAAAGGATACCTGAGCTCAATGAAGTGCTTCGGCTGCTGTCAGACTGGGACGGCCTTCTCAACATTGAGATAAAGAACGGACCTGTGTTCTATCCAGGAATAGAAAAAGCTGTAGCTGACGCCGTGAGGAAATACAAAAGACTCAACAGGACGATCATATCTTCCTTTAATCATTACAGCCTCGTTGATATCAGAAAGTACGAGCCGGGGATAAAGACTGCGCCTCTCTATATGGCAGGCATATATCAGCCGTGGGAATATGCGCGCAGCATAGGAGCTTCGGCCATACACCCGCTTTTCTATAATATAGTCCCTGAAGTGATGTTGGGGTGCAAACAGAACAATATAATGGTCAACCCATTCACTGTGGACCAGCCGGAGCATATAAAGGCGATGGCGGCTGCAGGCGTCGACGGCATCATTACTGATGTACCGGATATTGCACTGAAAATAGTCAAAGAAATGGGGGTTTAGTATGAAACTTAATTACGGTAAGACTATGCTCATCGGACTCGGATTTTTTACTGTCAGCATAGTCTGGGGCATCTACAATATCGCGATGCCTATCTATCTTGATGATCTCGGCCTGTCAGGCGTTGCGGTCGGATCGGTTATGACGATAGACAATATCTTTGCCGTTGTTTTCCTGCCTGTTTTCGGTGCGCTCAGCGACCGGACAAACACGCGGTACGGAAGGCGAATGCCGTATCTGCTCGTAGGAATACCGCTGTCAGCTATAGCCTTCATACTCATCCCGGTGTTCAGGGCGAGCCTTGTACCCATTATGATCACTGTCATAGCAATGAATTTCTTCATGAGTATATACAGAGCGCCTACAGTTGCGCTTATGCCTGATTTTACACCCAGACAGCTGCGCAGCAAGGCCAACGGCGTGATAAATTTCATGGGCGGCGTGGGAGCCGTCATAGCTTTCCTGATCGGGGGCTTCCTGTTCAGGATAAATGAATATCTGCCGTTTGCAGTCTGCTCTGCTGTTATGATCGTCACAATAATACTGATGTATCTGTTGATCCGTGAACCGAAGGAAGTTGAAGACGATAAGCAGCAGACCGACACAGGGGCGGCATCGGCAAATGCGGAAAAGGGTTCCGTCATGAGCCTCGTGTTTTTGCTGCTGGCAATATTCTTCTGGTTTGTTGCTTATAATGCGGTCGAAACATTCTTCTCGACATTCGGTGAAAAAGTCCTCAATATCGATAAAAGCCAATCGTCGTTCATGTTGTCTGTTTTCTCCGCCATGCTGGTGATTTTCTCGATTCCATCAGGCTTTCTTGCCTCGAAAATCGGCAGGAAAAAGACCATTCTGATCGGAATAACGGTACTGTTCCTGGTGTTCGTCACGATGAACTTCACGATGGGCATCAATCCGTATATCATTTATGTGCTGCTTGCGATCGGCGGCATCAGCTGGGCGCTGATCAACATCAACTCTTATCCGATGGTGGTCGAAATGACATCGAACAAGGGGATAGGCAAATATACAGGCTATTACTATTTCTTCTCGATGACAGCGGCGATCGTAAGCCCGATACTGTTCGGCTTCATCAAGGATATAGTGGGCGACAGGTTCCTGTTCGTTTATTCGAGCATCGCAATGGTGCTTGCGTTCTTCTTCATGATGCTGGTCAAGCATGGAGAGTCGAAGCCTGAAGCAAGGTCCGCCTTTGAGGGGATCGAGCATATGGAAACCAAATGATAGGCGTCAGGGGGTTATGATTTAGTGCTGGGGTGGGACGAGCTTGAAAAAAGGTGTTCTGAGTGTATGCGATGCGGACTTGGGAAGACAAGGACGAACATCGTTATTGGTCGCGGATCGAAAACTGCTCCGGTCATGCTTATCGGTGAAGGCCCCGGCGAACAGGAGGATTTGCAGGGCAAGCCATTCGTCGGTGCTGCGGGACAGTTGCTGGATCTTTTACTCACTGCGCTGATGTTCAGGGAAGATGAGTATTATATATGCAACATAGTAAAGTGCCGTCCTCCGGGCAATCGCGCCCCCACCGACGACGAAGCCGAAAGCTGCCTGCCGTGGCTTCGGAACCAGACTGCCCTGATAAGGCCTAAAATAATGGTGTGCATGGGCGCGACTGCCATGAAATATGTCATCGACCGCAACGCGAAAATCACTCAGATCAGAGGCCGGTGGATAGAGCGCAAGGGGTTCTGGATAATGCCTACATTCCACCCTGCGGCGCTTCTCAGGGACACGTCGAAAAAAGCTCTGATGTTTGACGACATGAAGCAGGTCAGGCTCAAGCTCAACGGCTTTATACGGCAATTATAATGTCTATTGGAAATATACCCTATTTAGAAGTTAATCCAACCTTTGCAGGACATCAAAGATATGCAGTCACATTGGCTGTAAAAGCTATAACAGCCATAACAACCATAACAACCAAAGCAGCCACCAGATATGACAGCCAAAACAGCCAAAGCAACTATCAGATATGACAGCTATAACAGCCAAAATAGCTATAACAGGCATAAAAGTCATATAAAGTCATACCAGACATTACGGGTCTAAGCCCATAACACTGCGGAGATGCGTATGAGTAATGAAGAGATGCTTTCTGAACTTTATAAGGAATATCAGTGCCGTTTTGCCGGCAACGAGTTTGTCTTCGGATGCGGATGCATAAATCCTAAGCTGCTTCTCATAGGCGAAGCGCCGGGCCGCGAGGAGGTAAAGATGTCCAGGCCTTTTTCCGGGGCAGCCGGGAAATACCTGGATGGTTTTCTTGAGCTTGCCTGCATAAAAAGGGAAGACATATATATAACCAATGCAATCAAATACAGACTTTCCAAAAGAAATCCCAAAACCGGCAGATTATCAAACAGGCCTGCGGCAAGGGAGGAGATCATATCCAGCAGACCGTTCCTGTTGAAGGAGATAGGCATGATCTGTCCTGTATGTATCGTAACTCTCGGAAACGTTCCGCTGAGGGCCGTAACCGGTGACTTCAGGCAGAACATAGGCGACTGTCACGGTTCACCTGCAAAGCTGAACATAGAAGAGCGGGATTATTTGCTTTTCCCGCTCTATCATCCGGCTAGCGTTATTTATAACCATGATCTGAAGCAGACCTGCGAAAACGATATACTTAAACTGCGTGAACTGCTCCGTGAAGTGTGATATCGAGAGCTTACACATATCAGGTGTGGGATCTATTATATGATTCCACTGTATCGAAGAATGCCTTGATGTTTTCTATTGGTGTGCCCGGAGGTATGTCGCACCCGGACGAGATCACGAAGCTGCTGTACCCACTTGTTTTCTCAAGCAGTTCTTGGGTTTTTTGCCTTACATCATCCTCAGTTCCGTTCTTGAAAACCCTAGCAGGATCGATGTTGCCGAAAGCCAACCTGTCCGGCGGGATCTGAGGCAATATATCCGCCATATCCACCGCATTGCCGAAGTGGAAGCCCATTGCCCCGGTCGACAGCATCGATGGGACAAGCTTGACCGTGTTGCCGCAGTTGTGCAGTAAAACCATGAAGCTGTCATCCTGTACCGCGTCGACTATTCTTTTTACATAAGACGATGAAAACTCGGCACACTGCTCCGGCGACAGAAGGCCTGCGGCCGGTTCCGCCATTATGATCCCATTGGCACCGGCTTTCTTGAATTCTCCGGCATATTCCGAAAGAAATGAAGTTGCTTTTTCAAGCAGGATATGGACGGTATCAGGTTCATCAAACAGTGCGACCATTATCTCCGTCATATCATATATTCTGCATGCCAGAGAAAAAGGTCCTATCTGACCGCCAAAGACAGGCCTGTCGCTTATTTTTTGTGCACTGAGGGCTGCCGCTCTGATATATGCGCCGGTCCTGCCGGAACCCGGCTTCGGGATCTTAAGATTCAGGGCTGATTCTTCACTGTTTGCTATACTGCCTGTTACTGTCGGCACTTCATTGGATGAATATCTGATACTGCTGCCGAAAGCTTCTGCTTCGACTGAGAGATCCATCACTGTCATAGCAGCAGCCGACGGGTATTTTCTCGATAATTCATAAATGCAGCTGAACTGATCGTCGCCGTTCTGTATTATATCCATAATGGACTTGCCTGCAAGCTGCAGACCGGGATATGTCATTATCGGCATCGAAAGTCTTTCCTTGGAGTCGGTTATTTTTTTTGACCATTCTCTCATGTTGATCGTCATAGCTTAACCTCTTTTTGTTTAATTGTACGCTCTCGAAAATTCAGAGAGCTTAATTTTTATATATTTCAAGGTTCCACATTTCTGCTTCCCCTCAAAGTTTTGCCTATAACTGGAATAAAATTTTCCAGTCGATATTACCATATATATACATTTATGGTGCCAATCTACCTTGACTTTTCCGCATCACCGCCAAAATGGAAGTGAATGGTAATTATTACCATATCTTCTGTTCCGGAGGTTTTATTTATGCTACGAGATTGGACTCCTCATTCTGATTATCAGAAAAAGCTTCGACTGAAAATGCTGCTACATAATGAAACACAAAGAAGCAGGCTGCTCCAGTTGGATAAATCCATTTCAAAGATTTATCTGCTCAACCTGGATAACCTGCTTCCTGTAATCAAGCCTTTGTATTCTGATCTAGGCCGACCCGCCAAAAATCAGCAAGGGATCATAAGATCACTTGTATTAATGCTTGATCAACAGGATTATTCTATCACAAACTGGGCATCTAAAGCAGCATCTGATCCACTTTTCTTTGATATCTGTGATTTTGAGGGTTCTGCCCCTGCTCCCGCATCCTACTATGACTTTCTTGTCCGCCTATGGATGGCAGACCGTAAGCTGCACCTGAAACGGAAGCTGAAAGTCAAACGCTTTACCAGCAAACCCAAGTTGAAATTAAAGGCCGGAGAAAAACTCCCTCCTAAGCGGTCAGGCACTGTCAGAAAACTGGCCGACAAAGCTATCAATGGAAAACTTAAAAATTTCTGCCCGGAAGTCATCCTCCAAAAGATTATAGCTCGCTGTGTTGTCGATACTTCATACCAAATGGGCATCCTGGGAAATAAAAATGATATCTCCGTGGCTTTTGACGGTTCCCCCTTTTATTCCGGTGCAAGTCATTATGGCGTAAAAGTGTGTGATTGCCGCTCAAAAGGCATTTACAACTGTCAATGCCCAAGACGGTTCTCCGATCCTGATGCAAAATGGGGATGGGACAGCTACAGGGAGCAGTGGTTTTTTGGAAATACCCTCTTTAACGTCACCGCCTCAGACAGCCCTTATGACTTGCCCATTTACATAAGGATGGTTCAAGCAAGCCGTCATGACAGCATTACTACTATCTTTGCCCTTGAGGATATCTGCAAACTTTATCCTTATATGCACTTCGGAAGTTTTATTGCCGATGGTGCAATGGACAACTATCCGACTTATGAACTCCTGAAACACCATGGCATACTCCCCTTTATTCCCCTGGATTCCAGAACCAAGGCCA
>CAZQUQ010000074.1:0-13482 GCA_964596445.1 uncultured Oscillospiraceae bacterium | reverse complement strand
ACGATAGCATTTTATCTATCCCATTACTTGAAAAACTTCGTTATTTCAAAAAATTATTTCCTAGATTATTGACATCATGGCTGCTTCGAAGTATAATAATTTAGGAATAGTTCCTATTATTATTTTATAGAGGTGTTGATTTGACTAAGCAAAGGAAATTGATACTGGATATAATCAAGTCTTCTTCAGGTCATATGACTGCGGAAGAAATATATGCAAAAGCCAAGCAGGTTATACCCTCTATAGCCATCGGAACTGTCTACAGAAACCTGGGGCTTATGGCGGAGGCGGGAGAGATACGGCGGCTTGCGATACCTGATAAGCCGGACAAGTACGACAAATCCTCAAAGCCGCATGAGCATCTTATTTGTCAGAAATGCGGTGAAATATCGGATTTATTTGTTTCGAGCATGCATGAATTCCTGAAGCAACAGACCGGAATAGAGATTACGGGGTATGATTTGAATCTGAGATACATTTGTGATAAGTGCCAGACGTGATAGATACCTGGCGAAACTAAACCAGGCATGATAAATACCAGGCACGATAAGTACCAGTGAAGAATAAATGGAGGTGTCTGGAAAACCGTCGATGAATTTTATTAAATAATAAAATAAATCAAAAAGTAAAGGAGAGTCAGCTATGAATATCAAAGGAACAAAAACGGAGAAAAATTTGTGGGAAGCGTTTGCAGGAGAGTCTCAGGCAAGAAACAAGTACACCTATTTTGCTTCTGTAGCAAAGAAGGAAGGCTTTGAGCAGATCGCCGCAATATTCGAAGCCACCGCAAACAATGAAAAAGAGCATGCGAAGCTCTGGTTCAAAGCTCTTGGCGAGCTCGGCGGAACGGCGGAAAATCTGCTTCATGCTGCTGAAGGCGAGAATTATGAGTGGACCGATATGTATGAGCGTTTTGCGAAGGATGCAGAGGAAGAGGGCTTCACAGCTCTTGCCGCACAGTTCAGAATGGTGGCAAAAATCGAGAAATCCCACGAGGAAAGATATCGTGCACTTCTTAAGAATGTAGAAATGCAGCAGGTGTTTGAAAAAGCTGAAATGACCATGTGGGAATGCCGCAACTGCGGACACCTCGTAATGGGAAAGAAAGCTCCCGAAGTCTGCCCGGTATGCGCACATCCGAAGAGTTTCTTCGAAGTCAGGAAAGAGAACTATTAATAGGGAACATGCTTTCAGCTGGTAAAAAAAAGGCCATCTCTTGACAGAGATGGTTTCTTTTTTAGGTAAATGGGGTAAACATTATTGTTTGATAAGTGCTGCCGAATTGATTATAATGCTATCGAAGGGAACATCCATATCCAAAGCGATAATGGGATCTATTATTTTATGCATAGCGGAAAGGGAGATTCTCTATGACAGACGGACATTCGACGGAAGATATCAGGGCAAGGCAGAGAAGCAAGCCGGAAAGGAAGCTGTGGGCTCAGTTTGATGCGCTCCAGCTTGGGACGGAATGGGACGAGGAAGATATATCAAAACCTCAAATATTGATAGACGATGTTTACGGAGACAGCCATCCCGGCAGTAAGCACCTTTTGGGGCTTAATCAGCAGGCGGCCATCGGTGTTTATGAAAAGGGCGGAAAGCCTGCAGAATTTCATGTGACGGATCTGTGTGACGGCTGTGCCCAGGGACATGATGGAATGAATTATATACTTGCTTCCAGAGAAGTCATAACGGATATGGTGGAGCTTCATGCCAGTGTAAGTCCATGGGACGGGATGATCCTTATTTCTTCCTGTGACAAATCAGTGCCTGCCCACCTTAAAGCAGCGGCGCGCATGGATATACCGACGATATTTATTCCCGGGGGAAGCATGCGGCCGGCACCGGATATGACGACATCGATCATGGCCGGAGAAATCTCTCTTAAGGAGAAAAGAAAAGATCAGATAACACCCCAGGAGATACGCAGATACAAGCTCACGGGCTGTCCGTCCTTCGGAGCCTGCCAGTTCCTTGGAACTGCAAGTACTATGCAATGCATGGCCGAAGCGCTGGGACTGGCCCTTCCGGGGAGCGCACTTGTTCCGGCGACAATGAGGGACATAACGGCTATTGCGCGGAAAGCCGGCCGTCAGATAATGGAGCTTGTTGAAAGAGGCATTACGGCACGAGCCATTATGACGCCGGATGCATTCTACAATGCTATAGTCGTACATGCCGCGATAGGAGGTTCGACCAATGCACTGCTCCACCTTCCGTCCATCGCAGCGGAAGCGGGTATCGAGCTGAGCCCTGAGCTGTTTGATGAAGTAAACAGGAAGATACCTCATGTAGGAAATATATATCCGTCCGGCAAATACCCGACAGAAGCGTTCTACTTTGCGGGAGGCATCCCAATGGTCCAGCTCATGCTGAAAGAGCACCTCAGGCTTGACGTTATGACGGTCACAGGAAAAACTCTGGGAGAAAACCTGGACAACCTGCAGAACGAAGGTTTCTTTGAAAGACTAGAGGGATATCTGAACAACTATGGTTTGAAAAGGAGTGACTTGATCATTCCTGTAGAAAATGTCGAAGAAATTGGATCGATTGCAGTCCTTAAGGGGAATCTTGCTCCGGAAGGCGCAGTAGTCAAATATGCAGCTGTACCGGAAAACATGATGGTCCATACAGGCAAGGCGCGTGTATTCGACAGCGAGGAAGAGTGCCACAGGGCTGTTGTCGAGAGCAGGGTGGACCCCGGCGATGTGCTGATAATACGCTATGAAGGGCCGAGGGGATCCGGAATGCCGGAGATGCTCATGACAACCGAGGCGATCGTGTGCGATGCAAAATTGAATGGCTCCACGGTACTCATAACTGACGGTCGTTTCTCTGGAGCTACAAGAGGTCCCTGCGTAGGGCATGTATCTCCTGAGGCTGCAGTGGGAGGACCTATCGCGCTTGTAGAGGACGGCGACATAATTGAAATGGACATACCCAACCGGAAGATAAACATAGTGGGTATCGGCCAGGAGCGCGTCAGCCCCGATGCTGTCGACGAAATACTGCGTAAAAGGAAGCAGGTCTGGCAGCCCAGGGAAAACGGCAAAAGGAAAGGGATATTTAAGAGATATACTGAAAATGCAGTATCTGCGATGAAAGGTGCAGGTATGGAATAGATCGGAGACTAAAAAACTGCCGGCAGGGAAAAATAAAAGTACGTGCCCATAATGTCATATCAAGGTCGTCAGGACAAAATGACTGAAGGATTGGACAAGTACAAAAATAAACGAAATTTCTCAAATACTCCTGAACCTGCCGGAGAACCCGTCAAGTCCGGAAAGACTTCTCAAGAGGATCAAAAACGGTTGTGCTTTGTTGTTCAGCACCACATAGCACGCAGGGATCATTTCGATTTCAGGCTCGAGTGGGACGGAGTTCTGCTAAGCTGGGCTGTCCCCAAAGGGCCTTCATACAATACTGCCGATAAAAGGCTGGCGGTAAGGGTGGAGGATCATCCGCTGGAATACAGGGACTTTGAAGGAACGATCCCCAAAGGAGAGTATGGCGGCGGAACAGTGATGCTTTGGGACGAAGGCTGGTGGGAACCGCTGCCGGCCACAGGCAAAGGCCTCAGAGAGGGATCACTCAAGTTCATCCTGAAAGGCAGAAGATTAAAGGGAAAATGGGCTTTGGTCAGGCTAAAGCAAAAAGAAGGGGAAACCAACGATAATTGGCTTCTGCTTAAGGAAAAGGACGAATATGCCATGACCACCGACGGTGTATCCGAGTTTACGACCAGTATCAGGACCGGACGTACCATGCAGGAAATAGAAAATGGAGAGAATGCAAAGGTATATGCTTTAATGAATCCCTTCAGCAACACCGGCATACAGCTTGCCAGGCTTGCTGCCCGAGTCCCGGAGGCCGGCGATTGGCTGTTTGAGCTGAAGTATGACGGTTACAGGATAATTGCATATATTGAGAACAACAACGTGCGCCTGGTCAGCAGGAACGGAAACGACTATACCCGGCAATTCGGCGATATTGTGCATTCGCTCATTGATTGGGCATCAGGAAGGGCAATGGTGCTTGACGGGGAAATGGTCGTCACAGATGAAAAAGGAAAAACTGATTTTCAAGCCCTTCAAAGTTATCTGAGCAAACCCGGCGGCAAAAGTCCGGCCTATATCGTTTTCGATCTGCTGGCATTGGACGGGGAGGATCTGAGAGGACGGAGCCTGACTGAAAGGAAGCAGGCATTGGAAGAGCTTTTGAAGAACTGTCCCTCAAATCTTCATTACAGCAAGCATGTCAGAGGGAACGGGGATGCCTGCTTTAAGGCTGCCTGCGAAACAGGCATGGAGGGTATCGTTGCAAAGAAGGCAGATTCCATATACAGCGGGACAAGAAGCGGAGACTGGATCAAGCTGAAATGCGACACAAGGCAGGAATTCGTCATAGGAGGATATTCGCTCACGGACAAACGAAAAAGCGGTATAAGCTCGCTCCTTCTCGGTATTTATGAAGGTAAGGAGCTGATATATGCGGGACGCGCAGGAACAGGCTTTACCGAACGGACAATGAATGAACTGGAAGAAAGGTTTGAAGGAATAAAGGCGGATGAAAGTCCGTTCAAACATGTGCCCAAGCCCGGAAAAAACGAGAGAATTATATGGCTCGAGCCTGTACTTGTCGCTGAGATCAAATTCGCCGGGTGGACCGGCGAAGGGCTATTGAGACAGGCGAGCTTCAAGGGTCTTCGAACAGATAAGGATCCAAGGGATATAAAAAGGGAAGAACCGGATAAGGTATCGGTCTCACAGGACGGGGCTTTATTTGATGGGGTCCCGCAAGACAAGGTTTCGCAAAACAGGGTCTCATACGAGATACAGACTTCAGGAAAAAGTATATTTATAAGCGGCATAAAAATTTCAAATCCGGACAGGGTGATTTTTGAAGAACCTGAAATCAAAAAGGCTGATGTTGTGCTGTATTATGCGAAAGCAGCGCAGCGCATGCTGCCGTATGTCAGGAACAGGATACTAAGCGTCATACGCTGCCATAAGGGAATATCAAGTACCTGCTTCTTCAAAAAGCATCCCGGCGCAGACAGCAAAGGGATCGTGACCATTCCGGTTGCCAGCAGCAGCGGGGAAGAAAAGGAATACTTCTATATCGAGAATGTATACGGACTTATATCCGAAGCACAAATGGGTACACTGGAGTTCCATACATGGGGAAGCCGGGCACAAGAACCTGAAAAGCCCGATTTAATGGTATTTGACCTAGATCCGGATGAGGGTATGGATCCAGATGTGGTGCGCCAGGGGGTAAGGGATCTGAAAGGTATACTTGACAGACTTGGACTTGTATCATTTCTCAAGACCAGCGGAGGCAAAGGATATCATGTAGCAGTTCCGTTCGAGCCGTCCGTCGGCTGGGATGCGTTTGGCAGTTTTGCCAGGCAGATCGCGGAACTGATGGAGCAAAAGTGGCCCGACCGATATACGAGCAATGTAAGGAAGGATAAACGCAAAAACAAGATATTTATTGATTGGATACGCAACGGAAGAGGAGCTACAAGCATAGCTCCATATTCATTGCGGGCAAGAAAGGGTGCCAGGGTATCTATGCCGATCAGGTGGGGCGAGCTGGACTCGGTTGCTCCTGATAGTATAGGCATAGAAGAAGCATTGCTGAGGATCAGAGGGTCTGATCCGTGGGAAGGCTTCTATCAGGCCGGTCAGAGGCTTAAATAGGGCGAGACGGGCTGCCTCAGACATGGAATTGTTGTGATTAATGTGATATGATATTTAACAATGAAACATAATGCCTATGCAGGGCAAACATATTTTGATCCGGCAGCAGCATCTGTTGACAGAAAGATATGACGCAATGCATGAAAAATTATTCGATACAAAGGATGCGAATTATTAATGATCTCACGGCACCGTGATATGGATATGTGCAGCGGACCGCTGTTCAGCAAGATACTGATATTTGCATTGCCTATCATGGCAATGAACATTCTTCAGCTGCTGTTCAATGCTGCCGATATGGTAGTGGTCGGCCAGTTTGCCGGAAAGGAAGCATTGGCGGCAGTAGGAGCAACAGGCGCTCTCATCAATCTTATCATCAACCTGTTTATGGGATTGTCGGTGGGTACGAGCGTGATAGTTTCACAGGATTACGGAGCAGGAAGGCCAGATGCGGTCAGCCGGTCTGTCCACACCTCTATTGCGGTCAGCATTATTGGCGGCTTTATCGTCATGGCAGTTGGCCTTATTCTCTGTACACCTCTGCTGCATTTGATGGGGACTCCTGACGACATTCTCGATATGTCGGTTCTGTATATGAAAATCTATTTTATCGGTATGCCGGCCGGCATGGTATACAACTTTGCCGCAGCGATCCTTAGGGCAGTAGGAGACAGCCGTCATCCGATGTACTACCTTATCATATCCGGCAGTGTCAACGTAGTCTTCAACCTCTTTTTTGTGGTCGTGCTTCAAATGGGTGTTGAAGGCGTAGCGTGGGCTACCGTGATATCGCAATATCTTTCGGTTCTGCTGATCATGATATGCCTGTTCAGAAGCGGCTTATCCATTCGCTTTATCCCAAGGAAGCTAAGCATAGACAGGCATAAGCTTGTCAGCCTAATAAGGATAGGCCTGCCTGCAGGTCTGCAGGGCTTGCTGTTTTCCATATCGAATACGCTGATCCAGTCTGCCGTCAATTCCTTCGGATCGACGATGGTGGCGGCAAGCTCCGCTGCAAGTAATATAGAAGGCTTTTTAGGGACTACGATGAATGCTTACTATAATGCTGCCATCACCTTTACAGGTCAGAATATGGGCGCGAAAAAATATAAGCGTATAGATACCATTGCAAAGGTGTGTACGGCATTGATATTTGCTACCTGGATAGTGCTCGGCAGCATTATTGTCTTGTTCGGAAGACCGCTGCTCGGCATATTCACCTCCGACCCTGAAGTCATTGAGCTTGGAATGCTGCGCATGAATATTATGATGGCAGCTTACTTTTCGTGCGGGACGATGAATGTGTATCCGGGTCTTACCCGTGGTATGGGCTATTCGATACTGCCCATGCTTTGCACGCTGATAGGCGCATGCCTATTGCGCATAGTCTGGCTCGCAACGTTTTTTTCGTGGTATCGCTCGGTATTCATGCTGTTCATCTGCTATCCCATTACCTGGACCCTTGCAGGGCTTGGCCAGGTGGCGAGCTTCTTCTATGCCCGTCACGGGATCCGCAGGAAAGCTTTGTCTGAAGCTGAGGCAACAGGATACGGCACAGGGATCGGGAGTGCATGCTGAAACTACTTTGCTTCATCTGAAAACACCTGGATCTCAGATAATACTGGGATCTTTTTTAAGCAGCTCCCGCAATTATATGGCAAATATCAGTAAAAACCTGACAGGACGAAAGCAAATAAAATGATTGACAAAACATGTTTTATGGTCTTTAATTGTATCAATCGAAATATGAAAATTTTGGTTCTACTTCTACTCGTATGTGCGTTGACTTGGAGGGGAGTTATCGTATGGATGCAGTCAGCAAAAAACCAGGCAGGCTCGGTGCCTTTCTGAAGAAAAAGGATATAATCATATCAGGAAAACGCTATGGTATCGATGCCATGAGCGCTATGGCGCAGGGCTTGTTCTGTTCGCTTCTTATCGGGACGATATTAAATACCATCGGGAACCAGACAGGGCTGACCTTTTTAAACGAAATTGGCAAGTTCGCTTCTGAAATGTCAGGACCGGCCATGGCAATTGCCATTGGGTATGCATTACGATGCCCGCCGTTGGTGTTGTTTTCACTGGCAGCTGTCGGGCATGCCTCAAACAAGTTGGGCGGAGCGGGTGGACCGCTGGCAGTTCTTATAATAGCTATTATTGCAGCGGAGATCGGCAAAGCTATTTCCAAAGAAACGAAGATAGATATCCTTGTAACTCCGCTTGTGACTATATTTGCCGGAGTTGGTATTTCTGCGCTGATCGCGCCTGCCATTGGGATCGCGGCAAGTTCGGTAGGTCAGGTGGTAATGTGGGCGACTGAGCAGCAGCCTTTTATCATGGGGATGCTGGTTTCGGTCATCATTGGTGTTGCGCTGACCTTGCCGATCAGCAGCGCGGCTATCTGTGCGGCGCTTAGCCTTACCGGGCTGGCCGGCGGAGCGGCTGTGGCAGGCTGCTGTGCCAATATGGTCGGCTTTGCCGTACTGTCATTCCGCGAAAACCGCTGGGGCGGGCTAGTTTCTCAGGGCCTCGGGACATCGATGCTCCAGATGGGCAGCATAGTCCGGAATCCTAAACTATGGATACCTGCTATTTTGCCCAGCGCTATCACGGGTCCTGTTGCAACAGTCGTTTTCAAACTGCAGATGAATGGACCGGCTGTAGCGTCGGGTATGGGAACCTGCGGTCTTGTCGGCCCTATAGGCATCTATACGGGCTGGATCAACGATGTGGCAGCAGGTGTCAGGGATTCGATTACTGCAATGGATTGGGCAGCGTTGATATTGATATGCTTCATATTACCTGCGGTCATCTGTTGGGCGTTAGGCCTTGTTTGCCGGAAGATCGGCTGGATAAAAGATGGTGATCTCAAGCTGGAGAGCTGATATTCAAATCTGAATTATTATCTATATATTTCTTTAAGAAGCTCAGTATCTCCATGGTACAGTCGACTAAGCGGTTGTGCTTGTAATTCCGGTTTGTGGAGAAATATCCGAAGTAGCCCCAGGGATCTTTGACCTGTTGTCCCCAGTCCCAGAGTCCGTCGGCGTTCCTGCATGAAAGCAGCCAGTCCACGGCTTCCGCAAGAAACAGCGATGAACCCCTGAACTGGTTTATATAGTTGAACGAGTACATCCAGCGGCGTGTCTTTTCATACACAAAATTATCAGGCAGCTTTGCCGGACAGTTATCCCAAAAATAGCCGTTATAGTAGGCATGTCTGCCGTGATGATGGAGCAGTGCCTGTTCAAGCCTTGGAGAGACATGCTCCCGGCGTTTGAGCAGCAGTCCGAACTGCATTGGAATAAGCCTTTTTTCTCGTGTGCCGAACACTTCATGCTGAGCCGCACATTCGCGTTCATAACTGTATTCGCCGTTCTCATAGGCACGGGATACTATGTACAGCCACTCGCTGTATGTCCTGTCGCATAGTTCATTGTATGGTTTGATCTTTTCGATCGTTTCACAGATGACCGCTGTCTGCCATGGAATCGCTCGTTCGTTCTTGCTGTATAGTTTTTCGCGGTTGGTGCCTCTCAGAAAATCCTGAAGATACTCATAGGCATTGAACAATATATCGCGGTCTTCGATGGTCAGACCTATATACAGGCAGCGTTCGATCGCAACCAGCGACGTGGGGAACTTGTCCTTTGCAGAGTAATCCTTTGAGTTGAGTCTGCCCCATCCGCCATATGCATCCTGCTCCCTGTAAAGTTCCTCAACGATGTCGCTTTTGAGAAATTCCGGGCGCAGGCTGCTGAGCCCGGCATCTTCATATGGAGTGTCAAGCAGGTGATAAAGTATCTTATACCTGACTGCCGGGTATTCGCAAAACTCATACAGCCTCATTGCCATTTCCGTGAAATCATTATTTGACAGCATCACAAACCTCACGATATATTATGAAAATGACGCCGCTATGCAAGACGGAGTCAACGGCCTCACGATACATCAATCATGGAGGGGACACCGCTTTTCATTTCATGATGGCATCAGCAGGCCACACGATACAGCAGCCGTTTAGAGAGTGCCACCTGTTACAGTGAAAGTATCCTGCTCAGTTCCATCATATCCTTATCAATGTCTTTTGTGGTTTCCAGCGCTTCCTCGATATCGATGCCGACTACTTCGCTGCCCTTCAGCGCAATTATCTGGTTGTAGATACCATTAGCCAGCAGCTCCGTTGCTTTGGCGCCCATCATGCTTGCCATGACACGGTCGCGCACGGTAGGACTTCCGCCTCGCTGTATATGTCCAAGGATAGTGGCTCTCGTTTCGATCTGGGTGATCTCCTCGATTTTTTCCGCCAGATTCAGCGCTCCTCCGACTCCTTCGGCGACTATCACGATGTAGTGCTTCTTTCCTCTGTTCCTGCCTTCGATAATAGGCTTAATGATATCTTTATTGAAATCGAACGGCCTTTCCGGCAGTATGATCACTTCGGCGCCGCTTGCGATACCGACATTCAGTGCGATATATCCGGCGTGCCTTCCCATGACCTCAAGGACGCTGCAACGTTCATGCGAATATGCGGTGTCCCTTATTTTATCAAGAGCATCCTGGACGGTGTTAAGGCATGTATCGTATCCTATGGTGTAGTCGGAGCACCCGATATCATTATCTATAGTACCTGGCACTCCCATTACCTTCATGCCGTGCCTGCTTAAATCCCTGGCGCCTTTGAAGGAGCCGTCGCCGCCTATTACTACGATCGCATCAAGCCCGAAAACCTGAGCCATCGATATACCCTTCAGAATCCCTTCCTCAGTTTTGAATGCCTGACAGCGGACAGTCTTGAGTATGGTCCCGCCTCTGTGGATGATATCCGAAACGCTTCTCAGATCCATTTCAAACATGTCGCCGTTGATAAGACCGTTATAGCCTTTATATATGCCCATGACCTTGAATCCGTGATAAATACCTGTCCTTACAACTGCTCTTATCGCGGCGTTCATACCCGGCGCGTCTCCGCCGCTTGTCAGTACGCCTATCGTTTTTATTTTACTCATATGGTAACCTCCTGGAATAACATGCTCTGTTGCTTATACACTCTCACTTTTAGATTACCAAAATGAGATCGGGTGTCAAGCAGAAACAGCGTAAACAACCACCTGATCGTTTATCTTGCCGGACCGTTTTTATACTATCGTCAGGATAGCTTTCAGCAGGCTCTCCGTCCTTGAATCCGGACCGACAAGTATTTCGAACTCGCCCGGTTCAACAACCTGATTTTCATTTTCGTCAATGATGAAAAGCTCGCTGACCGGAAGGCTGATCTCGACAGTCCTGGTCTCGCCGCTCCTGATCTCTGTTTTTGCAAAACCCTTAAGCTGCTTTACCGGTGTGACCACAGATGAGACCACGTCCCGTACATACAGCTGGACAGTCTCTTTGCCGTCGTACGGCCCGCTGTTCGTCACATCCACAGATACAGTGACCGTATCCCCGACTGTACAGTGAGTATGGGAAAGACGCAGATTGGAGTATTCATAACGGGTGAAGGAAAGACCATAACCAAAGCTGTACAGCGGCTTATCCGGCATATCCATATAACGTCCGCCGTGCCAGTCGGGCAGCCGGTTATAGTAGACCGGCAATTGGCCTGAATGGTATGGGAATGATATCGGAAGCTTTCCGCTTGGGTTTACTTCACCGAACAGGATCTCTGCTGCGGCTTTTCCTCCTGACAGGCCTGTATTGAAGGTCTCTAGCACCGCATCGGCATTTTCGGCGATCCATGGTATCGATAACGGTTTGCCGTTGACCAGTATTACTATCAATGGTTTTCCGCATCGCTTCAAGTTTTCCAGCAATTCCTGCTGACTGCCCGAAAGAGACAGATCTGCCCTGTCCTTGTATTCGCCGTTCTGTTCGAGACAGTCTCCTACCACGGCAACAGTCACATCAGCTTCCGTGGCGTACTTTACAGCTCCTGCTATATCTTCATCTTCCCGGTCCATGATATCGCAGCCCTTATGATATGTGACGCCGATACCTCTTTTTTCAGCTTGCTCCCTGATGCCGTCCAGCATTGTACAGACCCTTAGCTTCGGCTTTTCATCCGGTTTTGGTGACGGATGGCTCAGGAATGTCCAGTCGCCGAACTGTGACTGGATATTATCGGCATTTGGACCTATGACTGCGATCCTTCTTACCTTGCTGTCCAGCGGGAGCGTATTGTTTTTATTCTCCAGCAGAACGATGCTCTCCCTTGTGATCTCGAGATCAAGGGCGAGATGCTCGTGACAGCCTATCACATATGTTTTCGTATCCGGCTCGGTATAAGCCTTACCGTCAAACAGGCCGAGCTCGAACTTTACCTTCAGTATCCTGCGGACTGAGTCATCTACCAGCTCCGCAGGTATCCTGCCGTCTTTGAGCAGTTTCAGTGCAGCATCATAAAATGCATTTGTATTCATTATCATATCGTTTCCGGCTGTGATCGCTTTTAATGCTGCCGTTTCCATATCTTCAGCGACATGCTGGTTTGTGATCAGGTTTTGCGTATTGTTCCAGTCGGTCACGACGAAGCCGTTAAAACCAAGCTCCTGCTTCAGCAGCTTTCTTAGGACTCTGTTGTTTGCCGTTACCGGTATGCCGTCTATGGACTGGTATCCGGACATGAATGTGGCGCATCCCGTCTCAACAGCCTTTCTGAACGGCGGCAGAAATACCTCTCTGACTTTTCTCATGCTGACCTGGGCGTCGTATGCGTCTCTGCCTCCGGTCCCTTCGCCATATGCGATGTAGTGCTTTGCGCAGGCCAGTATACTGTCCGGATCGGACAGGGATCCGCCCTGATAGCCCTTTATTATCGCAGATGTCAGAACGCCTGTCAGGTATGGGTCTTCACCGAAGGTCTCATTTATCCTTCCCCACCTCAGATCCCTGCCAAGGCACAGGATGGGGGAAAATGTCCAGTGGAGACCGTCGGCAGGCACTTCTCTTGCAGTGACGCCGCCTGCCTTTTCCACAAGCTCAGGATTCCAGCTGCATGCCATGGCAAGCTGGGTCGGGAAGACAACAGCGCCATTGTGCAGCGCATGACCGCGTACTGCGTCTATGCCGAAAAGAAGAGGGATGCCGAGTCTTGTGCTCAAAGCCAGCTTTTGCAGACGGCGGGCGTCGTCTCCCAGCGTATGCAGAAATGAGCCTGCGCATCGGTCTGTTACCCATTCCCCGGCTTCGTTCGAACTGACGGAGATGAAGCTTATCTGCATCATCTGTCCCACTTTTTCTTCCGGGGTCATTCTTTCTATCAGGTCGGCTACTCTATCGTCGATGGTTCGTGATTTATCCATGTAAACGTATTTCATCGGTGATCCTCCATGAAGTGATTTCTCAAGCTGTTGATATTTATGATTGCTGACCGATACTAAACTACAGATTTTCTACGATCTGCTCCATTATATCGCCATAAAGGTTGCTGATACCGAAGCTCAGGGACTTGTATGTCCAGGCGGCCCGTGCTATATCATACTTATCAAATACTTTGCGGATATCCATGTACCAGTTCACGGTGCTTTCCTTCGGTGCATGCGAATGGACGCCGTATTCCCCGCAATACAGCAGAACGTTATATTTTTTTGCCGTATTTATTGCAGGAAGCATCCTTTCTTCAAGGTAGCCAATGCCCATTTCGCCGATGCTGTTAAATCCTGAATCATATGAATTGAGTTCTCTGGAAATCCTGCGGTAATCCTTGATATCTCCGGGATACCGGACTGTTAAGCCGGACATTTCTTTTATCCATTGTGCTCCCTGATGGGTA
>CAZQUQ010000073.1:0-13618 GCA_964596445.1 uncultured Oscillospiraceae bacterium | reverse complement strand
TCTGTTCATGTAGTCGGCAGTGAAAAATGCACTTAATATGACATGCTTATGTCACGTTTCATATTTTATGCTTGTGTAAAAAGCTGCAAGGAGTAATCAATATGAAGAAGATCGATTACAAGAAAGATATGAAGGAACTCTATATTCCCGGGACGGCCCCCGTACTTGTTGACGTGCCTGCGATGAACTTCATCACTGTAAACGGCGAAGGCGATCCGAACGACCAAGCCTTTGCACAGGCTTGTGAAGCTTTGTACAGCTTTACGTATGCAGTAAAGATGTCATACAAGAGCAGCTTTGTTCCCGAAGGGTATTACGAGTATACCATATTCCCGCTTGAGGGTGTATGGGGACTTATTGATACATCAAAACCGATTGCCGACAAAAGCAACTACAAATATGATATCATGATACGGCAGCCGGATTTCCTGACGCCTGAGCTTTTTGAACGTTTTCTATCAGAGGTCAGGAAAAAGAAGTATAATGAGTTCCTTGATAATGCTTCGTTTCGCAGTATCAAAGAGGGCATGTGCTGCCAGATGATGCATTTGGGGAGTTATGACGATGAGCCGGCCAGCTTTGCCATGATGGATAAGTATTGCAGCGAAAAGGGATACAGGAGGTCATCTCCGTACCACAGAGAGATATACCTGACCAATCCTCAAAAGACAGAACCGCAAAAGCTAAGGACGGTACTCAGGTTCCAGGTTGACAAAGTACTGTAGGAAATATTGCGGCATATAATGAGAATGCAGTTGGAAAGGCATATGGTAAAAATGCAGCAAGAATGGCATATAGTGAGAATTCATCAGGAAGGGCATATAGTGAGAATTCATCAGGAAAGGTATGTAGTGAGAAATCAACTGGATCGAAGTACGGGAGATACAACTGGAATGGCGTATGAGGGGATATATGATAAAAACTGCTGGTAGCATAAAAGTATCAAAAAAAATAGTGGCGTTCGGCATGGTGGGGATCATAGCGGTGCTGATTACTATGATCAGCGATCTTATCCTGCTTGGAAGGCCTGACAGCGGATTATCGTTCTTTCTGTACCCGACCGAAAGCATGGCCGGTATACCGAACTGGAGGATAACTGTCGGTACCTTTTTGGGTGTGATCATGCTGCCTTTCCAGATTTTTGGTATCGTTCCTGCATGTCTGGGGCTGAAACCCTGCGGCAAAGCAGTTCAGATAACAGCAGGAATAGCAGGAGGTCATGGATTGATCATGGGTGCTGCATTCCATACCACATATGCCTTCATGGCGGATGGATGGAAACTTTATCATTCAGCAGGCTCTGAAGCTTTTATGGTTACGTCTTTGATCAGAAACTTTGAGTATTATTGGAAATTGATTTTAGTAATAATGACGTTTGATCTGATGCTGTTTTCAGTTATTTATGTTTTTTATGTGCTCAGCGGCAAATCGGCCTACCCAAGATGGATGGCTGTTTTCAACCCTGCGGTCATCATGGCGGTCATCTTTCCGATAATGCTGCTGATACCGGCTCCGGTCGGAGGATTCGCTGCCCCTGTCGTTCTGAATCTGTCTACTCTGGTTTTCTTTTCTGTATCAACTGCAGTGATATATAAAGCAACTCACCCATGCCTGCAGTGATATATAAAGTGACACAACCATACCAGCAATGATATATAAAGCGACACAACCATACCTGTAATGAAGGCTCATAGTCGAATCTTAAGTCAGACCTGCATTTAAATCTCAGGTTAATTCTCTGGCATTGATTTTTGTGATGTCAGGTGATATAATAGACTTTATGGCAGAAAGCAATGTGAATATAAATATCCATTATAATATTAGCACATATATGTTGATCTGTCAATAGGTATTTCAAATTTTGCTGTGACTCATAATAAAGATTCTATACTTACTGGGTGGTTTCAATGTCGTTTGGTATTATGGATGCGTTTTCATCATTAGTTCAGAGACAAGCGGTCGACGAAATTTTACGATGTAATGAATATACTGCCGGATACGGATTGACACTGTCCCTCAGGGACGCTGCCGAGCTTGCAGAGACGCGCGAGCGTTCGCTGCAGAAGAGCGGCCGTATTGAGTTTAATGGGAGCGCTGTTGATAAAATCATAAAAGAATTTTGTGACTCTCCTTATATTTCGATGCACAATTATGTGGAGACACTCAATGAGCTGATAGATATTTTCTACTGCTATAAAAACGAAACACTGGATTTGATCAGTGATGATGACCTGATCAGGTATATGAAGCAGTTTTTTGACGGAAAGTGCCAGGGGTCGCTGGAGTTGCTGTCAGGGAAAGCTCTTGATGATTTGGCACAAAATCTGCGCTTTGGCCGCGATCCGGATCATTCGGAGAAAACCGGATATAACGATGATGACGGTGAGTATGCCGGTGATAACGGAACTGACGGATACCAGAGAGGATTAAGACGGCGAATATGACGGCGATAGCGGAGCTGACGGTTATGAGGGTGAGGATGAATACAGCGGATATGCAGATGATTACTGTGACAGCAGATACAAGAGGGAAGATGAACAGCAGATATGCAGATGATTACTGTGACAGCAGATACAAGAGGGAAGATGAACAGCGGACATGCAGATGATTACTGTGATAACAGATTCGAGAAGGAGGATGGACATGACTATGAATGTGGCTGATATTGACAGACGCCGCTTTATCGACGGCAGTAATCTGAACAATGCATCATATTTTTCATCAATTCTTGAGGAAGCGTACGCCTGCGGGCTTTTATCAGAGTCTGATATGGCAGATATTCAGCTGCAATGTATCGACCTTCTTTCAGACAAATGCAAAAAATTTACCTCAGGCGACAGCAGCTCCATTCGGGTTGAGACGGCTGAAAGCATTATGAAATCAATTTTTTTCACTATCGGTCTGTATCTGAGATCTCTTCCGGATCCGGATCATGCGGCAGAGAAGATTAAGACGACTCGAATATCAGAGTTATACCAAAGAGGCAGAAAAGCAGTCAATATTAAGTTCAGTACTGCCAGACACCTGTATGAGCTGGTCAAAAAGAACAAGACGATTACCTGCAGCAACTCATACAACTCAACGATCTGTGAAAGCGGCATCGGTATTTTCTTCAGGTCGTACGACATGGAGTACGCGGCTCATGAGGCTCCATGCTCCATTGACTATCAGCTTTGTATTGCTGTCGATGATTATACAGGAGTCGAGTATATGTTAAAATATCTCGAAGCTCTGTACCTGGAAAATATGTTTTGCATGTGTTTTTCAAAGGAGAATATCCATTATCTGCTTTCGGGGTATGAGAAGAGATATAAAGACCTGCTGATAAATATTTTCGAGTCGGTACTTACGGCAGCGATCGGATGCGTGATGTCCGGACGCAGTGTCAGGGAACTTAACCTTTCAAAAGATGATGTCGGTTACTTATACAGTGAAATTTCAGGGCTTGACAGTCCGACATTTATGAGGAGACTGCAGCAAGCGTCGGAGGATGTGTGTGAAGAACTTGGGATAAAGAGCCCTCAGCTTCGATGCTATATTAAGAAATGTGTGCCGAAAATCGCTTCTGCCGTAAACTGTGCTTTAAAGACAAAAACGCTTGGAAGTGTATTTGTAACGCAATACAGCCAGGACCCTGAACACGGGATTGAGTTCATATCAGGTAAAAAGATGGATGATCAGGAGTATCGGGCATTGGTCGAGGAGCTGGTCAGCTGCAGGCATTTATCCGACAAGCTGGCGATTATTAAGGAAAATGTCAGATCTTTTGATGATATCGATGATATTCTGACTGATGTGCAGCTCGAAGCAGAAGAAATAACTGCAGTACTTGGCACATTCGGTGATGCGGAGCTTGCTGCGATGATCAGCAGACATCCGTACCGATCTGATGTTCAGGGCGTAGAACTGTCGGAACAGGAGCATAGCTTGCGCCAGTGCCTGGAAAGATATGTCGGGAAGCTGCCGGGTGACAGGCAGCGGCGTGTCTTTGATATAGCCGGAAGACTTGCAGATGGCTCGTAGATGGGCTGCCGGTTATTGAATGTTATCAAGAGCGGCAACAAAGATAATGAATAGAGTCAGCAGCCAGAGTTATCGATTAAGGATAGCAAATAGAGTCAGCAGCTAAATAAAGCGATCAAGGATAGCAAATTGTGTCGGCAAATAATAATAGCAATTATAGACAACAATCGCATGTATCTCAGTTGTTCTTGTATTTGTCGCAGCTATGGTGTATATTATGTAATGTTGATATGTTAAGTGCAGCAAATGACGAAGCAGATACGGAACAGTATCAGAATTAGTTACAGAAGAATCAGGTACAGAACGGATTATTATATGATCAACGGATCAAAGTTCAGAGATATATTTTACAACACCAGACAGCTTAACGAAAGAGAATATGAACACAGCAGAAGAATGTCCATATTCGAAGGCTGTACCGCAAGGGCAGCATACAACCTGACCAGCGGAGCCTTTCTTGCAGGATACGCCAACTTCCTTGGAGCCGATGACTCATTCAACGGTATAATAGGCGCTATTCCAGTACTGGCAGGCGTTATGTCCATTATTTCACCGATGTATTTTGAAAAGACGGACAGAAGAAAACTGATCGTTACGATACTAAATTTTTTGCACAGGCTCATCCTTGGGCTTATGGTGGTCATACCGCTCATCGCTGCCGGGAGGACTTCAAGGCTGGCATTGCTTGCGGCTTTTTACATGGCAGCATATATGTCTATAGCGCTGGGCAACCCAGCCGGCAGTTCGATTCTGATAGACCTTACGCCTGAAAGGATGAGAGGCAGATATTTCAGTAAGAGGGAAGCCAGCCTGCTTGCGGTGGGAACTGTTTTTACACTGATATTCGGCAGGATCCTGGATGCCTATAAAGAGGCAGGGAACCAATATGGCGGCTTTGTGGTCATATTTTCGGCAATTATCGTATTGGCATTTGCAAATGGATTTTTCTGGTCGAGGATAAAGGAGCCTGTGTCCAACAGGGAAATGACATCCTATAATCTGAAGCAGATTATTTCGATACCAATGAAGGACCACGCATTTAGAAAGATCATCATATTTTTTGTCCTTTATAACATCGGACTGCAGGTAGGCGGCCCATTTTTCTCGATTTACATGGTAACAGGCCTAAAGCTGGACTATACCTATATCATGATAATGGGAATGATATCTACAGCCACGAACGTTCTGCTCGTCAGGGTCTGGGGCAGGATTGCAGATAAAAAGTCGTGGAACTTCGTGCTGACAAACTCTATAATGACATTGGGCATATGTCATTTCTTCTGGAGTTTTGTGAGCGGACCCAATGCATTTTTCCTCGTTCCGATCCTGCACATGCTTGGGGGTGCGGCCTGGGCAGGCATAGGCATATCCACTTTCAACATACAGTTTATCTATTCCCCTGAAAACGGAAGAACTGTGTATACAGGTTTCAATGCCGCACTAGGCGGCTTCATGGGTTTCCTTGGCACTACAGCCGGCTCTTTGCTCCTTAAGGCATTTGAAGGCCTGTCGTTCGCTCCGGCAGGTATCAGTATAGGCGGAATGCAGATGCTGTTCGGAATCTCAGGTATACTGCTGTTTTTATGCTCCATTTACTCCCGTATATTCATAAAGCCCGTCACCAGATAAAAAAGGACAGTTCCAGGGTGTGACCTGCCAGAACTGTCCCGATGATAAAATGTGCCATGATAAACTATCTCAATGAGATACTATCTTAATAATAAGCTATCTCAATGATAAGCTATTTCAATGAGAAACTATTCCCATGATTAACTGTCCCCATCATAAACTGTCACATAATAAATCAGCTTATTGCTCCTGATTGCCGGCGATGCTTTCGAGGCGTTTTATTGCCGCTTCCACATCTTCTTTTGTGATGGTGCTCAGATATGTGAATTTTTGATCCATTGCCTTCCTCATCATTTCGAGCGCTTTATCGAAGCTTTCCTGCTTTTCCAGCAGCAGCCCGTAATTGTAATAGGGTTCAGGGAAGGTGGGAGCCTTGGCTATCAGCTTTTCATATACCTCGCCTGCCTTGTCATACATGCCCAGCAGGTAGTAATTCTGCCCCAGATTGTCATTTATTATATTGTCCGACGAATTGTAATCGTAGGCTTCCAGGTTGAACTGCAGCGCTTTTTCAAGATCGCCCTGCAATATCAGCATACAACCCAGGCTTCCGTATACGGACGTGGTTTTGTATGTTTGGATCACTTCCTCGAGTATGGCGGCTGCGTTGTCCAGTTCGCCCTTTTTCCACAACACCAGAGCCTTGATGGATTTTATATACGGCAGATCCTGACTTTGAATGTTTTTGCCCATTATTTTCTGAAGGATCTCATCGGCTTTATCAAGTTCTCTGTTTTTAAGCAGCAAATAGACATATGAAGCACTGGTCCTTATACTGGCGCGGTTTGTGGCGTATGCCTTGCCAAACCACTTTATTGCGTCGTCCATTTTTGTAAGGGCGTTACTCGTGGTGCCTATGTGCGTGTAGATCGATGCCGGTGAAATATAAACGAATACCAGCAGGTAGACCGCAAGAACACCTATGCCGAGCCATTTATTCACCATTGAGGCAATGATGACCGCAGCAGCCGGTAAAATGAAGCCGGTGATGAGACCTTTATACTTATTGATCATATTCATATTATTAACCTCCGCAATAAATCATCAGTAAAGCTCCGCTGTGAGCTAAATCAATTATAAACCAGCGGTGTATGGTATTGCAAATGATTCGGATGTTTAAGGATTACATATTTCTCATGCTGATATTTACCCTATGCAGGTTTAGGTATATAATTACTGGTAAAAGGGCCTGACTATGGAACACAAATAATGTGTGCCCGTACATAATGGGAGATGGGGAGGACAGAAATGTACCAATACGAAACATTGTTGATCATATTGGGGACTTTGGGATTTATGCTTATTATCATGTGCCCGTTTATCATCAACAAAATAACAAAATACAAGCTCGAACTCGAGAGAATGAGGATCGAGGCAGATATCCGCAAAGAGGAGATCCGTGCGAGGAACCAGCTGGAACTGGATAAATACATAGCTGATGAACATATCAAGGAGAAAAATGGCATGAATGCCGAAGCAGGACGCAAAACTGCGTCGGCTGCGGCAACTGCGTCAGTTACGGCAGTTGAGGACGAACCCGCCGGAATTTTCATTGACAGAACCGCCGCAAGATCATCGGTTGCAGCCGAAGCACCGGCCGAAAGCGGAGAAGTCCGCAGAGCCAGGCATGAAAAAGCCTGATCGGTACGAATGAGTCTGTTTGGCATGAAAGAGCCTGATCGGCATGAGTGAGCCTGATCGGTTCAAAAAAGCCTTATAAAACATGAAGGCTTAATAAAAAATTGCATGTTGCATAATATACCATTAATGTAGTATAATATTATGAAATATTGAATACGGGTTATGAAAAGCTATGAAAGAGGAAAGTAACCGGAACGGACTTTAAAGAGAGGAGCTGCCCCCGGCTGAAAGCAGCACCAATGTACACACCGGCGAAGTTCCCTCCGGAGCTGCATCCTGAAAACTGTCCAATGCATTCGCGCCGACCCGGTCAGCGGCAGCTGGACAAAAAGTAGGAGATGACGGCGCCTGACCGTTAGCAGACAGGAAGCAATATCCCGACCCTTGCATGCTTTGCATGCTGCTGGAGGAGTTGCGTATAAAGAGTCCGTCAGCGACGGAAATCTGGGTGGTACCGCGGAGTTACAGCCTTCGTCCCTTATGTTGGGATGAGGGCTTTTATTATACTTATTTATACTTTTTATACTTTTTATACTTTTTTGGTGCCTGGCACCGCAATAGGATAGTTATTTTCAAGAGGAGGAAGTGCAATGCGGGATCAGTTGAACAACATTAAGCTGGAAGCTGAGAAGAAGCTCAGTGAAGCAGGATCGCTGGCCGAGCTGGAGAGCATCCGCCTGCAGTATCTCGGTAAAAAAGGCGAGTTGACTGCCGTGCTGAGAGGAATGGGCGGGCTCACGCCTGAGGAAAGGCCTGTGATCGGCCAGCTGGCGAACGATGTCAGGAGCTTTATAGAAGACAAGCTGGAGGAGACGACACGAAGCCTGCAGGAGAAGGAACGTCTGCTCAGGCTTGAAAAGGAAGCATTAGACGTTACGATACCGGGCAAACGCCGTTTCATAGGAAAGAAGCACCCGCTCAGTATCGTGCTTGATGAGATCAAGGACGTGTTCATTTCACTTGGCTATGAAATTGCGGAAGGACCGGAGGTAGAGCTGGATTATTACAATTTCGAAGCGCTGAACATCCCTGCGGGACACCCTGCAAGAGACTCACAGGACACTTTCTATATCAATGACGATTTTCTGCTGAGAAGCCAGACATCGCCTGTTCAGATCAGAGTGATGGAAAAGAAGAAGCCGCCGATCAAGATCATCTGCCCCGGAAGAGTTTACAGATCCGATGCGGTGGATGCTACTCATTCACCCATATTCTATCAGGTGGAAGGCCTTGTGGTGGACCGCGGCGTAACGATGGGAGACCTTGTCGGCACTCTCCAGCTTTTCGCCCGGAGCCTCTTCGGAAAGGATACGAAGATAAGGCTCAGACCGCATCATTTCCAGTTCACCGAACCCAGCGCCGAGGTGGATGTGTCATGCTGGTCCTGCGGCGGAAAGGGATGCAGGATATGCAAGAACGAGGGCTGGATAGAAATACTGGGAGCCGGGATGGTTCACCCGAAGGTGCTGCAGAACTGCGGCATTGACCCGAAGGAGTACAGCGGCTTTGCATTCGGACTCGGTGTTGAGAGGACGGCTATGGGAAGATTCAACATTGATGATCTGAGGCTGCTGTATGAGAATGACATGCGCTTCCTCAGGCAGTTCTAGCCCGCGGTTTGATTACTCGATGAAGAGGCATTTGAAAGAAAGGAGATCGGTGAAATGAAACTGCCGTTAAGCTGGTTAAAGGATTATACAGATATAAATGCAAGCCCGAAGGAATATGCAGACGCGCTGACCATGTCGGGATCCAAGGTCGAAGGCTGGGAAGTGCTTGGAGCCGAGATAGACAGGGTAGTCGTCGGGAGGATCCTTTCGATAGAGAAGCACCCCGATGCGGACCGCCTGCAGGTCGCACAGGTCGATGCCGGAAACGGGACGATACAGATCGTAACCGGTGCGACAAATATAAAAGTGAATGATCTCATCCCGGTCGCACTCGATGGGTCGAGCCTTCCCGGAGGCAAAAAAATAAAAAAGGGAAAGCTCCGCGGCATCGAGTCCGAAGGCATGATGTGCTCGATAGCAGAGCTCGGCGTGACAAAGGAGGATTACCCCAATGCAGTCGAGGATGGGATATTCATCCTTGAAGGGGATCTCGTTCCTGGAACCGATATAAAGGATTACCTTGGAATGAACGACACTGTCGTCGAATTCGAGATCACGTCGAACAGGCCCGACTGTTTCAGCATCATAGGCCTGGCAAGAGAATCGGCCGCCACCTTCGGGACATCCTTCAGGATACCTGAAGTGACTGTGAAGGAGCTCGCCGGGCCGATAGACGGCAAGGCATCTGTCGAAATAAAAGCTCCGGAGCTTTGCCCCCGCTATGCCGCAAGGATAGTGGAGAATGTTAAAATAGAGCCGTCGCCGCGCTGGATGCAGGAAAGGCTGAAGGCTGCCGGTGTAAGGCCGATCAACAACATCGTTGACATCACCAACTATGTCATGCTCGAATACGGTCAGCCAATGCACGCATTCGACCTGGAAAACCTGAAAGGGAGCAGCATTATTGTCAGAAGAGCTGAGGCCGGCGAGAAGATGCGGACTCTCGACGGTCAGGACAGGGAACTCGATCCGTCGATGCTGGTCATAGCTGATGCTGAAAAACCTGTGGCCGTAGCAGGCGTAATGGGCGGAGAAAACAGCGAGATCACGCCTTCTACAAGGACCATACTATTCGAATCAGCCAACTTCGACGGAATATCGGTACGATTGACGGCTAAGAAACTGGGAATGAGGACTGAGGCATCCGGACGCTTTGAAAAGGGCCTCGATCCCGAAAATGTTATAAACGCCATCGACAGAGCGGCACAGCTGGTGGAAGAACTGGGAGCCGGAAATGTCTGCAAGGGCGTCATAGACTGTTATCCGGTCAAGAAGGAGAAAAGAGTCATACCTTTCGATCCGGACAGGATAAATGCGCTCCTTGGCACTGATATAAGCATCCTGAAAATGATGGCTATTCTCAACCGCATCGAAGCGAAAGTGGATGCAGTCTCAGGAACTGTGATACCCCCGTCCTTCAGACCGGATCTGGAATGCGAGGCCGATCTGGCGGAGGAAATAGCTAGGTTCTACGATTACAACAACATAAAGGCGACGCTTCTGGAGGGCAAGGCAGCCACTGTCGGCGGAAAGACCGAGAAGCAGAAGATCGTAGACCTTATAGGACGTACGATGCAGTCCTGCGGCTTGTCGGAAACATACACATATTCGTTCACAAGTCCAAAGGTATTCGACATGATAAATCTGCCTGCCGACAGCGAACTGAGGAAGGCCATCGTGATATCGAACCCGCTGGGTGAGGATTACAGCATAATGAGGACGACTACTATACCCGACATGCTTAAGATCCTAGCCTTGAACTATAACAGAAGAGTGGAGGAAGCGAAGCTTTTTGAGATCTCATATGTATATCTTCCGAAAAGCCTGCCGCTGACCGAACTGCCCGATGAGAAGCAGGTCCTGACGATAGGGATGTATGGAAATGTCGATTTTTATGACCTTTCCGGTACAATTGAAGAGCTTATGGCATCATTGGGTATCAAATCCTATATGCTCGAAGCAGTAAAGGACGACCCGACATTCCACCCCGGAAGGACAGCCCGGCTGATGATCAACGGCAAAAGCTGCGGTATCCTGGGCGAGATACACCCTGCTGCGGCTGAGAACTTTGAAGCGGCTCAAAGAAACTATGTTGCTGTGATAGACATAGAGCCTCTTGTCAGGAACGCTTCACTGAAAGCGGAGTACAAGCCGCTGCCGAAATTCCCGGCGGTAACGAGGGATATTGCCGTACTTGTGGATGAAGCAGTACCTGTCAAGCTAATTGAACAGATTATCATTGCCGGAGCCGGAAAGATATTCGAAGAAGTGAAACTTTTTGACGTATACAAGGGGAAACAGGTGCCTGACGGTAAGAAGAGCGTTGCATACAGCATAACATTCAGAGCCTCCGACAGGACGCTGACCGATGAAGAGGTTGGCAAGGCAATGGAAAAAATAATCGGCAGGCTTTCAGAACAGCTCGGAGCACAACTCAGGATATAGCGGGCCGTCATGAGCATTTGATCAAGTGAACGGGAATTGATCACATGAAGAGTAAGAGGAGTCAGGAGAATTAGAAGAGCTAGAAGAGTCAGAAGAATGAGAAGAGTGAGAAGAAATAGAAGCATGAGAAGAGTCAGGATCGACTGGTTGATATTATAAGATCAATAATACATATGGGCGGTGCAGACCGCCCATATTCTATTTCTTCAGATTCTGCTCGGCAAACTCGATCATCCTTTTGACCATCTGCCCGCCGATGGGGCCTCCTTCACGGCCATTCTGTGCTGCAGTCAGGTCGCCTTTGTAATGGTCGTTGTTCTCCTTGACGAACTGCTCATGGCCTATCTCCCTGGCGCATTCTATCTTGAATCTGGTCAAAGCCTCCCTTGCATCGGGGACCAGCGGAGTTTTTGGTCTTGACATAAGATCACCTCGTTTCTGTAATGTGACATGTATTATTTACTGCTGCTAATATTTTTTACGATTTGAAGAATATTAAGCTGTAAGATTATTCATCAGTATTTATCACAGCGATGTTGCCTGAAACTGATGCTCAGCATGGAACGGGCTTCAAACCCTGTATTGCATTTATTATGTTTTAGTCTGCTGCAGTACCGTATTTCATTGATTAAAATTTAACGATTTGCTATAATATGCTAAAATCAAGTAAATTACGAACGACTTCCGGACAGGCGGTCTTCGGGAAAATGCCAAATTTGGTACAGGAGGCTTCATATATGATGAAATTGGCTCTGGATCACAAAAATGTGTTATCGTTTGTAAGTGAAAACGAAATATCAAATCTATACCCGTTCATAAAATCAGCACATGATATGCTTCATAACAAAACCGGCGCAGGCAGTGACTTTACCGGATGGGTCGATCTGCCCAAAGCTTATGACAAGGCCGAGTTTGCCAGGATCAAGGCAGCGGCGGAAAGGATCCGGTCTGATTCGGATGTCCTGGTGGTGATAGGCATCGGAGGATCATACCTGGGAGCCAGGGCTGCGATAGAAGCGCTTTCGCATTCATTTTACAACCTCCTTCCGAAGGCGGAGCGCAAGACACCGGAGATATACTTCGTCGGAAACAGCATCAGCTCGACTTACATGGCGGAGCTGTTCGAGATACTGAAGGATAAGGATATATCCGTCAATGTTATATCAAAATCAGGTACTACTACCGAGCCGGCCCTTGCTTTCCGCGTATTCAGGGAATATCTAGAAGGCAGATACGGCAAAGAAGGGGCGGCCAAGAGGATATATGCCACTACCGACAAGGCGAGAGGCGCTCTTAAAAAGCTTGCTGACGAAGAACGGTATGAAAGCTTCGTGATCCCGGACGACGTCGGAGGAAGGTTTTCAGTGCTGACGCCTGTAGGGCTGCTTCCGATAGCAGTGGCAGGCATCGATATCGACGAAATGATGAAAGGTGCGGCGGATGCTGCCGACCTTTACAGCAGCGATGATGCGGCATCCAATGAGTGTTACCGGTATGCGGCCATAAGGAATGCGCTGTACCGGAAGGGCAAAACGACCGAGATAATGGTCAACTATGAGCCGTCGCTGCACTATTTCACCGAGTGGTGGAAGCAGCTGTACGGTGAAAGCGAGGGAAAGGACCAGAAGGGAATATTCCCGGCGGGTGTGGACTTCACCACCGACCTGCACTCCATGGGCCAGTATATACAGGACGGCCTCCGCAATATATTCGAAACGGTGCTGAATGTCGAAAAACCCAGAAGAAATATGACGATCGGGACCGACAAGGATAATATAGACGGGTTGAACTTTCTCGCCGGAAAAGATATCGATTATGTCAATAAAAAGGCAATGCAGGGTACTGTGCTGGCCCATACCGACGGCGGTGTTCCGAATCTCATCATAAACATACCCGAGATGAACAGCTATTGGTTCGGCAGCATTGTTTACTTCTTTGAAAAAGCCTGCGGCATCAGCGGCTACCTGATGGGCGTCAACCCCTTCGATCAGCCTGGGGTCGAGGCATACAAGAAGAACATGTTCGCGCTGCTCGGCAAGCCCGGATATGAGGACGCCAGGGCACAACTCGAGAAGCGGCTGCAGAAGTAAGGCACAGAAGCAGCTGCGGAAATGGGATGTTACTGTAAAGCGTCAGAATGAGTGGTAAAAATCTTATGACTGGGACGGCTGTAAAGGCTGTCCTATTTGATAATAACTATCCGATTATGGTGCCTGGCACCATAATCGGATAGTTATTTGTGCGCCCAGCATGGGCGCAATCTAACGGGT
>CAZQUQ010000072.1:7921-13669 GCA_964596445.1 uncultured Oscillospiraceae bacterium | reverse complement strand
TCAAACAGCCTTCTTGCCTGCATCTCATTGAAGGCAGCAAAAATACCCTTCAGGCCGCAATGACTGCAAAGGGCATACGAAATATGAGCCTTCTGTGATTCAGAAGGCCCTGTGATGCTGATGGATCCGGAATAACCGCGAACTGCTGATAATATCCGCTTATATTCTTCAAGTTCCAGAAGAGGTTCGATAAAATTAGTCATATACCTTCATTGTCCTGCCTTGGCAACTGTTCTCCGTTATACCTGTTCATCGCAGCTTCAATGCTGTCTGCAGCGATCATTGCCGCCGCATCGGCAGCTCTCTCGATACATTTCGATAAAATAGCCGCTTCATCCGCAGAAAACCTTCCAAGCACATAATCCGCGAGATCCCATCCCTCAGGAGCTTTCCCTATGCCGATCCTTATCCTCGGGAACTCATCGGATCTGAGCTGATATATCACAGACTTCATACCGTTGTGCGTCCCGGAGCTGCCTTTCGGGCGGATCCTGATCGTACCTGCCGGCAGATCGGTATCATCATATATTACTATGAGATTTTCCATCGGTATCCTGTAATATTCAACAATGTCCCGTATGCTTTCACCGCTGAGGTTCATGAATGTCTGAGGCTTTGCCAGCAGCACCCTGACGCCGTTTATCATACCCTCTCCCGTCAGTGCCCTGTGCCTGAGCCTATCCACTTTTATGCCGAGTTTCCCAGATAATCGATCGATAGTCAGAAAACCGACATTATGCCTCGTGTTTTCATACTTTCTGCCCGGATTCCCCAGACCTGCTATGACGACAAGCTTTTCCAACACAGCACCCCCGTATGCCTCATTCCTTCTGAGTAAAGATCGTGCTGATGGAAATGTCTCCATATATTCTTTCAATAGCTTCCGCAAAAATAGCCGCAATGGACAATGCAGTTATCTTGCCTGTCGGTTTTCCTTCAGGAAGCGGGATGGTATTGAGAGTGACCAGTTCTCTTATGCATGAATTTTCTATCCTGTCACAGGCAGGTCCGGAAAGCACGCCGTGGGTACAGCATGCATAGACTTCCTTCGCTCCCATTTCCATTAGAGCCTGCGCTCCGTTTGTAATGGTGCCTGCCGTATCGATAAGGTCATCTATAAGCACTACTCTTTTATTGTTGACATCGCCGACTACATTCATTACCTCGCTGACATTTGCCTTGGGCCTTCTTTTATCGATAATGGCAATGGGGATCTCCAGCCATTCCGCAAATTTCCTCGTGCGGGTAACACTGCCTACATCAGGTGATACGGCGACAACATCGCTGGTATCGGTGAATTTCTCCTGGAAATATTTCGCCATCACCGGAACTCCCAACAGGTGGTCCACAGGTATATCAAAAAAGCCCTGGAGCTGTGGAGTATGCAAGTCCATCGTCAATACCCTGTCGGCTCCGGCAGTTGTTATCAGGTTGGCAACGAGTTTTGCCGAGAGCGGGTCCCTTGCTCTGGCTTTCCTGTCCTGACGCGCATAGCCGAAGTATGGTATGACAGCGGTTATCCTGCCTGCGGACGCTCTCTTCAAAGCATCTATCATGATCAGAAGCTCGACCAGATTGTCATTTACAGGCGCACAGGTAGATTGGATTACAAAGACATCCGATCCCCTGACCACCTCGCCGATATTCACGGCAGTCTCACCGTCACTGAATTTTCCCACAGTTGCCATGCCCAACGGAAGCCCAATTTTTTCGGCGATTTCTTCAGCCAGAGCCCTGTTGGAATTACCGGCGAATATTTTTATGTCCTTGACATGCAGATTCATATCGTTGCTCCTTTAGATATTATGATGATCATTATTTCTAATTGCTATTTTTTAAGCACCTGATAATTCCTGACAGGTTTGACCGAAACCTTCAGTCATTGCAGAATCCTGTCCTTTCAGCAATGATACGGGCAATTTTGTCAAGCTGAGCCTGATCATTGGCGCCCAATACCTCGGTGCTGTCCTCAGCTTTGCAGACGCCTACCCTGTAGCCCTTTGAAAGCATTATTTCCAATGTGTCGGTCAGATAATATTCATGCTGGTCATTGTCGTTTTTGAGCAGATCCAGTGCTTCGGCCAGTTGCTTAGCTGAAAAAAGATACATTCCGGAGTTTATTTCTCTGATGCTTCTTTCAGCTTCGTTTGCGTCACGATGCTCGACAATCCTGAGGAACAAACCCTGCCGATCCCTTACGATACGGCCGTATCCGTATGGATCGTCGACATCAGCGGAAATAACGACTGCATCGAGTTTATCCTTTTCCATTTTGTCGGCAGCGTTTTTTATGGTTTCGGCTGTGATCAGAGGTGCATCCCCATAAAGGATAAGTATCCTTTCGCTATTATTTATGTAACTCCGGGCCATCTGTACGGCATGTCCCGTCCCGAGACGCTGTTCCTGCAGCACATACTCGACTCTGTCACCCATGTACTCCATCACTTGCTCGGCTTTATGGCCCACTACTGCAACGCACTTTTTGATACCGGCATTCCGTGCAGCATCATATACCCATTCTATCATTGCTTTTCCGCAGACCTGGTGCAAGACTTTTGCTATATCGGATTTCATCCTTTTCCCCTCGCCAGCTGCGAGGATAAGTGCCGTCACGTTTTCCATATATGCGATTCCTTTCGAGTTTCGCATAATATTATTGCACTTTTCATATGATATTTCAACGATATTATTGGATAAAAAAATAAAAAGACACTTCTGCTCAAAGTGCCTTTAAAATATTACTCTTCAGTTGTTGTCGAAACATATTTGTCAAGGATCGCCTTCTGAATCTTGTCTCGTGTGACAGCATTGATCGGGTGCGCAATATCTTTAAATTCCCCGTCGGGAGTCTTTCTGCTCGGCATCGCTATGAACATTCCGTTCTGGCTCTCTATAACCTTGATATCATGTACTACGAATTCATTATCAAAAGTTACCGATACGACCGCTTTCATTTTACCCTCAACGTCGATTTTCCTGATGCGGACATCCGTGATTTCCATTTATGCTACCACCTTCCTATAATTAGTGTACATTATATATTCTATATAAAATAATATTTTCCTTCTTGCCTGTCCACTTTTTTGTTTATTCGGCAATAATGGAAAAAAGCATCGGCATTATTGACCGATGCTGGGTCTAATATCGGTAGTTCCTGATGTCTCATCCACGCCGTAAAGAGTAAGAATTGAAAACCATTCATCGACAAGCTTTTTTTCCGGCTCGGCGGTTTGTATCAGCACACCTGTGCCTGCCACCTCGCATTCGAACTCCCGCGCGAGCTCAAAAATTCCCTTCGCTGTTCCTCCGCCCTTCATGAAATCGTCTATGAACAAAAGACGGGAACCTCGCCTCAGCGATCTCAGAGGCAGCACCATTGTCTGGATCTTCCTTGACGAGCCCGAAATATAGTTGATATTTACAGAGGAGCCGTCGGTTGCCTCATTATAGTGCCGTACGATCACAAGAGGCCTGTTGAGGTACCTGGCAGTCATAAATGCAAGGGGTATTCCCTTTGTTTCGACAGTGATGACATAATCCGCATCCTTGCTTCTGAAGCAGCCTGCAAATACCCTTGCGATATCGGCTACGAAGCCGGGATCATAAATAATGTCCAGCATGTAGAGATAACCGCCGGGCAGTATCCTTTCCTTCCTGGATAGCTCCCTGCTGAGGCTGTTGGCCAGTTCGAGCACGGCATCTCCCGAAACCGAAGGAACAAATCTGACCCCACCCGAAGCACCCGTTATCGTTTCTATCGTCCCTGTCCCTGTTTTTTCAAGCGAGCTTCTGATAATATCGATATCCTCGCTCACAGATGACTTCGCACAATTGAGCAGTTCGGTAAAAAAGCTCAGTGTAAAGACCTTTCCGGGCGATTCGCACAGAATCCTCTGAAGCACAGATATCCTTTCATTTCTTTGCAGCTTGTCCATATGACCACTCATTTCCCGGGACAACTTACCCTTTTGGGACAGTCCTCTTTTTAATTCAATAATACAATAATACGAATGATTTAACAATATATTTGATAAATGTTCGTATTATTTTTCTATAAGATGGATTATATGGTCATTTTTATATGGTATGAACCACTATTGACATACACAAATGGAGAAATTGAATATAATAACACATAAAACACATATATCAATATATGAAAATACGGCATATTATATCAGATAGTTGTCAATGCTTACGATATATGATATCTGTTTTACTTTATCTCGTATTTGTTGTATGATTTAGTTATTAAAACATGGTCAGGGAGTGTTGAATTTGCAGACTGACAGACTTCTGAACTCCGATAATATAAAGAGGATCCATTTCACGGGCATCGGCGGCATCAGCATGAGCGGACTTGCCGAAATACTTGCCGGCCAGGGATATATAGTGACAGGATCGGACCTGAAACCTTCATCAATTATACAAAAGCTTGACCGGATAGGGATCAGGACTGTGATAGGGCATAATGCTGAAAATGTATATGGCGCAGATCTCCTGGTATACACAGCGGCCGTCAAGCCAGACAATCCGGAGCTCACAGCAGCAGCCGAAGCTGGTATCCCCTGCATCGACAGGGCAACACTGCTTGGTGAGATCATGAAAAAATATCCATGGAGCATCGCCGTATCGGGAACCCACGGAAAGACGACCACATCGTCCATGATATCGATGATAATGCTCGAACAGGGATTCGACCCGACTATCAATATCGGCGGTGAACTCAAAGCCATAGGAGGGACCTCAAGGACAGGCAAAAGCGATTATTTCATAGCCGAGGCCTGTGAATATACGGGAAGCTTCCTCAAATTCCATCCAAGGGTCGCAGTCATATTGAATATAGAATACGATCATGCAGACTATTTTAAGAGCCTGGACGATGTCAGAAAAGCATTTCATGAATTTGCAGGACTTGTCCCGCAGGACGGATATATCGTGGTTAATGGCGACGACGCTTCCGCCTTCGGTATGCTGGACGATCTGTCCTGTACCATAATTACCTTCGGCATCAAAAACGGGAATTGCACCTGGAGCGCATCGAATATCGAATTCGATGACAGGGGTTGTGCTTCCTATACTTTGCTGTATAAGAACGAGCAGGTATGTGAAATAAGGCTGAATGTTCCGGGAATACACAATGTCAGCAACTCACTTGCAGCGATCGCTGCATGCAGTCTATCAGGCTGCAGCCCGGCATCTGCGGCAAGAGCTTTGCAGAAATATGGAGGCACCAGCAGAAGATTTGAGATAAAAGGAGTAAGTGACGGCGTTACCGTCATCGACGACTATGCCCATCACCCATCAGAGGTGGCAGCAACGCTGAAGGCTGCCTGCAAATACAGCCATTCGCGCATTTGGTGCATCTTTCAGCCTCATACATACTCAAGGACCAAAAGTCTGATGAATGATTTCATAACCTCTTTCGACAATGCCGATTTTTTGATCCTGACGGATATATATGCCGCACGTGAAACAGACACAGGCGAAGTCAGTTCGTCTATGCTTGCCGAGAAGATGGCGCTGGCAGGCAAAAGAGCAATCTATATAAAGGATTTTGCTGATATCGTCGAATATCTGGATAAAAACGTCGATGCCGGTGATCTTGTAATCACGATGGGAGCCGGCGACGTCTGCAAGGTAGGCGATATGTTCCTCGAATCCAGAAAGAAGCTGGCCGTTAGTTGATAGCGGTGTGGTGACACACCTCTGCAAGGAGGTATTCCTCATTCTGCTGAGGAATGTCAC